>NZ_JAMYSC010000032.1:0-80705 GCF_040321755.1 Mesorhizobium sp. M0276
ATCCCGCTCAGCCACAAACGACTCAAGGCACGATGGGCCGATCAAAACCTGCTTAGCCTCTTTACTCATATGCGATAGCCCTGCCCTCAAGGGGGGAGATTTGCTGACGGCTTTGCTTTCGCCAATCCCCAACCGAGGCGGAAGAGCGAGACGTCGAAGCTGCCGATCTCCCCCCTTGCGGGGGAGATGTCCGGCAGGACAGAGGGGGGTGTTCAAGTGCCGACATGTCCCTCAAAACCTCGGAATGTCCGGGAACGGCAGCTTGCCGCCGGAAATGTGCATGCGGCCGAGTTCGGCGCAGCGGCGGAGCTGCGGGAAGACCTTGCCGGGGTTGAGCAGATGGTTGGGATCGAAGGCGCATTTGACACGCATCTGCTGGTCGAGGTCGACCTGGGTGAACATTTCCGGCATCAGGTCGCGTTTTTCCACCCCTACCCCGTGTTCGCCGGTCAAGACGCCGCCGACCTTGACGCAGAGCCGCAATATGTCGGCACCGAAGCTTTCCGCCTTGTCGAGTTCGCCCGGCACATTGGCATCGTAGAGGATCAGCGGATGCAGATTGCCGTCGCCGGCATGAAACACATTGGCGACGCCGAGACCGTATCTCTCCGACAGTTCGCGCATGCCGGCGAGCACGCGCGGCAGTTCCTTGCGCGGGATGGTGCCGTCCATGCAGTAATAATCGGGCGAGATGCGGCCGACCGCCGGGAAAGCCGCCTTGCGGCCGGCCCAGAAGCTCAGCCGCTCCTGCTCGGATTGCGAGATGCGGCAGGTGGTCGAGCCGTTCTTGTAGGCGATGGCCTCGACAAGGCCTATGAGATGATCGACCTCGACGCCCGGTCCGTCGAGCTCGACGATCAGCAGCGCCTCGACATCGAGGGGGTAGCCGGCGTGGACGAAATCCTCGGCCGCGTGAATCGCCGGTCGGTCCATCATCTCCATGCCGCCTGGAATGATGCCGGCGCCGATGATGTCGGCGACGCACTGGCCGCCCTGCTCGCTGGTCGGGAAACCAATCAGCAAAGCGCGCGCCGTCTCCGGCTTCTTGAGGATGCGCACGGTGACCTCGGTGACGACCCCGAGAAGCCCTTCCGAGCCGGTCATGATGCCAAGCAGGTCGTAGCCTTCCGCATCGAGGTGACTGCCGCCCAGCCGCACCACCTCGCCATTCATCAGCACCATCTCGATGCCGAGCACATTGTTGGCGGTGAGGCCATATTTCAGGCAGTGCACACCGCCGGAATTTTCGGCGACGTTGCCGCCGATCGAGCAGGCGATCTGGGAGGATGGATCGGGGGCGTAATAAAAGCCCTCCTGCTCGACGGCGGTGGTGATGCCGAGATTGGTGACGCCCGGCTGGGCGATGACGACACGATTGGGAAAATCGATCGCAAGGATGCGGTTGAAACGGCTCATGACCAGCAGCACCGCATCTTCCAGCGGCAGCGCGCCGCCCGACAGCGAGGTGCCGGAGCCGCGCGGCACGACGCGGATGTTGCGGTCGTTGCAATATTTCAGCACGCGGGAAACCTGCGCCACCGTTTGCGGCAAAACGACAACCAATGGCAGTTGCCGATAGGCTGTCAGGCCATCGCTCTCGAAAGCACGCATGGAATTTGCGGCGTCGACGACGCCCTCGCCCGGGACGATAATGCGCATGTCGGCGACGACCTCGTCGCGCCGGCGCATCGTGGCGTCGTCTGGTTTCGGCATGGCCAGGCCGGACATCAACAGCCTCGTTTCGCTTGACTGGTCAAAATCTTTTACCAATGAAGCGCGTTGGTTGCAAATCCTGCCTTGGTGCGAAGTCCAGCCTCACCGACGAGACAGGCTTCCGCAGCGGCAATCTGCCGCTGTCTCACCCTCCCCCTTGTGGGGAGGGTCGCGAACGAAGTGAGCGGGGTGGGGTGCAAGGCCAGCACCCTATGAGCACCCCCACCCCGTTTCGCAGGTTTCGCTTCGCTCAACCTGCTCACCGACCCTCCCCACAAGGGGCCACAAGGGGGAGGGTGAAGGTGCTACTCCCCCGCCAGCTTGCCGGGCTCGGAGTGCATTCGGCGCACACGGCGCACGCCCCACCAGACCAGCAGGATGGCGACGGGCACCGAAGCAGCCGTGATAACCTCCGGCGCGAAGGCATGGCCGAAGATCGAGGCGCCCTTGGCGACATAACCGATGAGGCCGACCACGTAATAGGAGACGGCGGCGACCGAGAGCCCTTCGACGGTCTGCTGCAGGCGCAGTTGCAAGCGGGCACGGTTGTTCATCGAGGCGAGCAGGTCGCGGTTCTGCTTCTCGACCTCGACATCGACCCAGGTGCGCAGCAGCGTCGTGGCGCGGGTCAGTTTTCGCGATAGATTGGCTTGCCGCTCCTCAACCGAACGGCAGGTGCGCATGGCCGGTGCGACGCGGCGCTGCAGGAACCCGCCCCAGGTGTCGTAGCCGGGCACTGCCTCTTCCTCGAGCGCTTCCAGCCGCTCGACGACGATGCCGTCATAGGCGCGGCTGGCGCCGAAACGGTAAAGGCTCGACGCGGCGTCGGCTTCCAGTTCCGCGGCGAGTTCGGTGAGATCGGCCAGCAAGGTCTGGCTGTCACGAGTCTGAGCGACCTTCATCTCCAGCGTGGTCTGCGCCAGCCGGTCCTCGATGCGGCGGGCGCGGCCGGACAGGTTCAGCGCCAACGGCAGGCCGAGCATGGCCAGCGTGCGATAGGTTTCGACGTCGATCAGCCGCTGCGACAGTGCGCCGGTGCGCGCCGGGGTCAGGCCGCGGTCGAGCACCAGCATGCGGGTCATGCCGTCGCCATCCTGGCGGAAATCGGTGACGATGGCGGCGTTGCCGCGCTCGACCAGCGAGTAGCACAGGCTGGTGGGATCAAAGCCTGCGATCAGCCTTTCGCTGACCTGCGTCCACTTGCGGATTTCGAGCCGAATACCCGAAATGACGGTTCCCGGCGGCGAAAACCCGTTGCCGAATGGCGAATCTTCCGGCGTCCTGCCGCTTTCGGAGAGCGGCCCTTCCCACAGATAGGTCGAGAATTCGGTGTGCCGCTCCCAGCGCAGCGAACCCTTGCCCCACTTCATGGCATGATGGCGGGCCTGCCGGTCGGGTGCAGCGATGCCGAGACGTCGCGACAGTTCCGAAAGCACCGCGTGGTCGACGCCGGAACCGCCCTCGGTCATGAAGGCGAGCTGCACCAGCACGCGCGGCTTCTCGATCAACGGATGCGGCCGGGCATGGACCTCGCCGAGCGCGCCGGGCCGGCCCTCATGCGCGGGAAACCCCATGACGCTGCCTTTGGCGCGCGGCTGGAACTCGAGATTGGACGGGTCGTCTGACACGGCGTGTTCCCCGGGGTTTCTTTGAACCCTCTTGCACTCGCGTCCCTCTAGAGCCAATAGCCCGGTGACGCAAACAACAAAGTTTAGCCGAAGATGACATGGTGCCCGGCGGCAAAATCGACATGCTTCGGCCAATTGGATAAATAATTTGACCAGTTGGCGACGCAGGCTTTATCCTGCGCGACAGCGGGTCACCTTCCAGGCATCGAGTTGAGCGACATTTTTTCCAGGATCGAGCATTCGCGCACCGCCGACGAGGTGGTGCAGCAGATCGAGAGCCTCATCCTCGAAGGCGTGCTGCGCACCGGCGACCGGTTGCCGGGCGAGCGCGAGCTCGCACGCCAGTTCGACGTGTCGCGGCCGATCCTGCGCGATGCACTGAAGGCGCTGGAAGGGCGCGGCCTTTTGACGACAAGGCCCGGCGGCGGCACGCATGTCGCCGATGTCATCGGCCAGCTGTTCACCAAGCCGGTGACGGACCTGATCTCGATGCACCGCAAGGCTGTGATCGACTATCTGGAATACCGCCGTGAGATCGAAGCGGTGGCGGCCGAATACGCGGCGCGGCGCGCCACTCCAGACGACATAGCCCTGCTCGACAAGATCATGGCACGCATGGACGACGCGCACAGGACCGGCGACTTCGACCACGAGGCTGACATCGACGTCGAGTTCCACCACGCGATCTGCGAATGCGCGCACAACATCATCCTTTTGCACACGCTGCGATCCTGCTACCGGCTGTTGTCGGAAGGTGTGTTCCAGAACCGGCTCCTGGTGTTCAGCGTGCCTGGCGCGCGCGAGGCGCTGCTTGCGCAGCACCGGGCGATCCATGCGGCGGTGAAGGCCGGCGACCCGGCCGCTGCCCGGCAAGCGGCGATGGACCACATCACCTATGTCGAACGGTCAATGGCGGAGGCCGAGCGCAGCGGCGACTGGCAGCGCGTCTCACGGCTGCGGCTGAAACAGCGTGTCATCACCACCGACACCGAACCTGCGCGCAAACGCTCCTAACTGTCGAAACGGGAAGCCCATGAGCCACATCCTGACCATCGCCGACCTCAAGGACCTAGCGCGCCGGCGCGTGCCGAAGATGTTCTTCGACTATGCCGATTCCGGTTCGTGGACCGAAAGCACGTATCGCGCCAACGAAGAGGACTTCCAGAAGATCAAGTTTCGCCAACGCGTTCTTGTCGACATGGACAACCGTTCGCTGGCATCGACAATGATCGGCGAAAAGGTTTCGATGCCGGTGGCTTTGGCGCCAACCGGCATGACCGGTATGCAGCACGCCAATGGCGAGATGCTGGCGGCGCAGGCGGCGGAGGAATTCGGCGTGCCGTTCACCCTGTCGACGATGAGCATCTGCTCGATCGAAGATGTTGCCTCCGTAACCACCAAACCGTTCTGGTTCCAGCTCTATGTGCTGCGCGACAAGGATTTCGTGCTCAACCTGATCGACAGGGCGAAGGCGGCGAAATGCTCGGCGCTGGTGCTGACGCTCGACCTGCAGATTCTCGGCCAGCGCCACAAGGACATCCGCAACGGGCTTTCGGCGCCGCCCAAGCTGACGCTGACGAACATCGTCGACATGGCCATCCGGCCGCGCTGGTGTGCCGCCATGGCCGGCACCAAGCGGCGGACCTTCCGCAACATTGTCGGCCACGCCAAGGGCGTCGGCAACATGTCCTCGCTGGCATCGTGGACGGCGGAGCAGTTCGATCCGCATCTGTCGTGGAAGGACGTCGCCTGGATCAAGGAACGCTGGGGCGGCAAGCTGATCCTCAAAGGCATTCTCGACAAGGAAGACGCGCTGATGGCGGCCAAGACCGGTGCCGACGCGATCATCGTTTCCAACCATGGCGGACGCCAGCTCGATGGCGCATCCTCATCGATCGGCGTGCTGGAAGAGATCGCAGATGCGGTCGGCGACACGATCGAGGTGCATATGGATGGCGGCATCCGCTCCGGCCAGGATGTGCTGAAGGCACTCTGTCTCGGCGCCAAGGGCACCTATATCGGCCGGCCATTTCTTTACGGCCTGGGTGCGCTCGGCAAGGGAGGGGTTACCAAGGCGTTGGAAATCATCCGCAAGGAGATGGACATCACGCTGGCGCTGTGCGGAAAGCGTCTGGTCACCGACATGGGCAAAGACCAGCTCCAGCGATAGAGCTGGCGTCGTTTCACGAAACGCAGAAACGCTCTATCTCTTTGTTTTGTCGCTGTTCCCAAGTGAAATCGCTATGCGCTTTTTCCGGGAAAAGCGTTTCACAATTTTCCTGGAACTGCTCTAGAGTTCCGTGACAGCTGATCACGGAGACAATGAGAAATTGGCGGAAACCGGTATCCACTTTCTCGACGCGCATGGGCCGGAGGGGGTGCGTGTTTATTCAATTGGCGACGTGCATGGCCGGCTCGACCTGCTGGCTGCCATGCATCAGCGCATCAAGACCGAGATCGAGACGCAGGCGCCCGCCGACTGGCGTGTCATCCATCTTGGCGACTATGTCGATCGCGGTCCGGATTCAAAGGGTGTCATCGACTTCCTGATCGAAGCGCGGGAGCGCGACCCGCGCCATCTGATGCTGGCCGGCAATCACGACATCGGCTTTCTCGATTTTCTCAATAGGCCCGACCCGGACGGACTTTTCATCCGGTTTGGCGGCATCCAGACGGCGCAGTCCTACGGCGTGGCGATCAGCGATAGCGCCAGCGCGTGGTTCGGCAAGGCCGAGGCGGCCGTGCGCAAAGGACATCAGGCTCTGGTCGAGGCCGTGCCGCAAAGCCACGTCGACTTCCTGCGGTCGCTGCCGTTTTCAGTGACGCTAGGCGATTTCTTCTTCTGCCATGCCGGCGTCCGGCCCGGCATCCCCCTGGAAAGGCAAAACCCGCAGGATCTGATCTGGATCCGCGACGTCTTCCACGATCACACCGGCCTCTATCCGAAGATCGTGGTGCACGGCCACACGCCGGTACCGGAGGCGGAAGTGATGGCCAACCGCGTCAATGTCGACACGCTTGCCTGGCAATCAGGCATGCTGACCGCGCTCGTCGTCGACGGCTCGGACAAACGCATCCTGACGATGACGATCAAGAAACCTGGGAAAATAGGGGAAGCTTGACCGCTGCGTGGCCGAGGACGCTCGGCTTTAGTGCAGCGAGGCGGTCACGCCGTAGCCGTCGACGGCGTTGTGGTTGTTGGCCGCGTCCGCGGCATAGATACCCAGACCGCAAAGCACGATGGCGGACAACATGGCAAAGGACAGAAGCGCTGCTTTCACGGAGGTCATCTCTTGTTGAGCTTTCTGCATCTGTGCACGAGGCGGTTACCAATGCGTTGAAACGGAGAATTCGTTTCAAAGTTTCGACGATTTTGCGCTTCTAGGCATGTTCTGTATCGATGGTGTGTCGCGCGGGTCACACCAAAGTTCATCGCGGTTGCACAAAAGATGCGGAGCGCGCGCCTTCTAGGATAGCGGGCGGACACAAGCCAAGGATGAAAGCGGTTTTCCCCAACGGTTTCGCCACCGCGTGCCAATTATGTCACGCGGCGAGGCCCTGAGGGACGGATGCTCAGATCGTCGCCACCCAGGCACGGGCGATGGCGAGGCCGGCAGCGTCCGCGTCGGGCCCGTTGCGGGCCATTTCGCCGTCGAGCGTGCCGGCCCAATCCGGGTGGCGCGCGGCGATGATCGGGGCAAAGGACGTGCTCCAGTCCTTGACCATGGGGCGGTCGGCCTCGAAATGGAACTGGAAGCCGTAGACCGCGCGGCCGACGCGAAACGCCTGGTTTTCGGCGATATCGTTGCCGGCTAGCCGCACGGCGTTCTCCGGCAGCACGAAGGTATCGTCATGCCACTGGAAGATCGGGAATTGTTCCGGCAGCGCGCCCAATACCGGATCGGCCTTGGCATCCAGCGTCAGCGACACGCCGCGCCAGCCGAACTCGTTGGCGACGCCGATGCGGTTCTCGCCGCCGAAGGCACGAGCAACGAGCTGGCCGCCGAGGCAGATGCCGAGCACGGCGCGATCCTTGTCGGCGAAATCGCGAGTCAGTTGGAGCAGTGCCGGGAAATAGGGGTACTCATCGTCGGCCAGCGCATTCTGGCCACCGCCGAGGACCACCATGGCATCATGCCCGGTCGCGTCGTCCGGAAGGGTGTCGCCCTTGTAGGGGAGACGCAGATCGAGATCGGCTCCCGCCTCCGCAAGCGCGGCGCCAACCTGACCAAGGCCGGTATTGTCGTAGTTCTGGACCACCAGCACCCGCATCGCAAAACCCTGCTGACATGAAAAAGATGCGACGAGCGATATCATGCCGTCTGTATTGCAGCCAAGATGGGTATTGCGGGAGAAAACTATGCCGCTGCAGAACCGGGTCGATCCGTTCGGTGTCATCCACGCCGTACCCGAGCGCGGACTGTTCACCGGCAATCGCGGCATCATCCACGATCCCGAGACGAAGACGCTGTTGAAGAAGCGCTGGGCGCTTCAGGCCTGGATCATCTGCGTCTGCCAATTCCGCAATGTGCGGCGCGAGCCGATGGGCCGCAACCGGGAGGGCGGTAGAGCGGGGTGGACCGAGCTGTTCTTCCTCGACGAGGTGACGGCATTGGCGGCCGGGCATCGCCCCTGCTTCTTTTGCCAGCGCGAACGGGCCAAGGATTTCGTCGGTCGCTTCGGCGAAGCTTTCGGCATTGCCGAGCCGCGCGCGCCGCAAGTCGACAAGCGGCTGCACAAGGAGCGGCTGGCGTCCGGCGGCAAGCCGGCGACGGTGGCCTTTGACGAGCTTGCCGGCCTGCCGGACGGTGTCCTGGTCGCGGATGGCGGCGACGCTTATGCCTTGCGCGGCGGCAAGGTACTGCGTTGGTCTTTTGGCGGATATGGCCCACCCGCCGATTTCGCCCTGCTCGAAGGCAAGACACTCTCGCTGCTGACACCGGCCACGACGCTGGCCGTGCTGCGGCAAGGCTTTCGACCCGTGTGGCATCCGTCGGCAGAGGCTTGACGCCAGCGGCCGGCTCGCTCATTCCTCGCCAATGCGCGCCAACTACAAGATGCAACGTCTCTTCGTGCCCGACGATCTGCGGCCGGACATCGAATTTGAGGCCGGTCAACAGCAAAGCCATTATCTCCTGCACGTGCTGCGGCTCGGCGAAGGTGCCGAAATCCTGGTATTCAACGGCCGCGACGGCGAATGGTCGGCGGCCATTGCGGCGAAGACAAAAAGGGCGGTGCGGCTGAAAGTGTCCGTGCTGCAACGGCCGCAGCCGCCGCTGCCCGACCTCGTCTACTGCTTTGCGCCGCTAAAGCAGGGCCGCCTCGACTATCTCGTACAAAAGGCGGTCGAGATGGGCGCCGGCGTCCTGCAACCAGTCATCACCCAGCACACGCAGGTCGCAAAGCCGTCGATCGATCGACTGCGTGCCAATGTCGTCGAAGCTTCCGAACAATGCGGCATCCTGGCGGTGCCGGAGGTGCGCGAAGCGGAAAAATTCGAGCGTTTGCTGACCGGTTGGGACAAGGAACGGCGGCTGATCTTCTGCGACGAGGATGCCTCGTCGCACAATCCGCTGCCCGCGCTGCAGGCGGTCAAGGAAAAGAAGCTTGGCCTGCTGGTCGGGCCGGAGGGCGGTTTTTCCGACGACGAGCGCAAGATGCTGCGCGCCCTGCCCTTCGTCACCGCCATTCCACTCGGACCGCGCATCCTGCGCGCCGATACGGCCGCGGTGGCCGCGCTCGCGGTGATGCAGGCGACGGTTGGAGACTGGTGAGACGTCATCTCTCGCAAGGGACGGAGAGTGCGGCACCGTTCAATTCCTGTTCACCTGTGGCTCAGGATTTTTCGCTTGCTCGTCTGCTGACATTTCGTCCATTTAGCGCCGGCGATCGTCCGATCGTCCTATAGCGCCACGCGTCCTTTCGGACACACAAAGGACGCTGTAGCATTTCATTGGGTTCATGATCCTTCCGAAAATCGAAAGCAGATTTTCGCGGTCATGTGCTGAGGGCTTACAAATGGCGCGCGATACAACCGATTTCCGCCCGATCGAAGGTGTCGACGAACTCGTCGAGCATCTGGCCGAAGGCAACAAGCCGCGCGACAAGTGGCGCATCGGCACCGAGCACGAGAAATTCCCCTTCTATGTCGACGGCAACGCGCCTGTGCCTTATGGCGGCGAGCGCGGCATCCGCGCCATCCTCGAAGGCATGCAGTCAAAACTCGGCTGGGATCCGATCATCGATGACGGCCGCATCATCGGCCTTGTCGAACCGACCGGCCAGGGTGCGATTTCGCTGGAACCCGGCGGCCAGTTCGAGCTGTCCGGCGCGCCGCTGGAGACGATCCATCAGACCTGCCGCGAGGGCAATGCCCATCTGGCGCAGGTGCGCGAGATCGCCGAGCCGATGGGCATCCGCTTTCTTGGCCTCGGCGGCAGCCCGAAATGGTCGCTGGCCGAGACGCCGAAAATGCCGAAATCGCGCTACGAGATCATGACGCGCTACATGCCCAAGGTCGGCACCAAGGGCCTCGACATGATGTACCGCACCTGCACGATCCAGGTGAATCTCGACTTCGAGAGCGAGGCAGACATGCGCCGCAAGATGCAGGTGTCGCTGAAGCTGCAGCCGCTGTCGACGGCATTGTTCGCCAACTCGCCTTTCACCGAAAGTCATCCGAATGGCTTGCAAAGCTGGCGCGGCGACATCTGGCGCGACACCGACAACCGGCGCTCGGGCCTGCTCGAATTCTGCTTCTCGCCCGATTTCGGTTTCGCCGACTATGTCGAATGGGCGCTCGACGTGCCGATGTATTTCGTCATCCGCGACGACCGCTATCACGACATGACGCACATCACCTTCCGCCAGTTCATGGCTGGGGCCGCGCGCAACGAAGTGCCGGACGGGCTGCCGACAATGGGCGACTGGGCGAACCATCTGTCGACGCTGTTCCCGGACGTGCGGCTGAAGCGCTTCCTCGAGATGCGCGGGGCCGACGGCGGGCCATGGCGGCGCATCTGCGCGCTGCCGGCCTTCTGGGTTGGGCTGCTCTACGATGAGGCAGCGTTGGACGCCGCCGAGACGCTGACCTCGAGCTGGACGTATGAAGAAACCCTGGCGATGCGAAACGCGGTGCCGGAACAAGGCATTTCCGCGCCGTTCCGCAACACCACGCTGCGGGAAATCGCGCGCGACGTGCTGGTCATCTCGCGCATGGGGCTGAAGAACCGCGGCAAGAAGAACCGCGACGGCTATGACGAGACCTCCTTCCTCAACACTTTGGACGAGGTCGTCGCCCGCGGCACAACCAGTGCCGAGGAGATGCTGTCAGCCTATCACACGCGCTGGGGCGGCTCTATCGAGCCGGTTTTCATGGAATACGCCTATTAGGCCTCGGATTTGACGCAGCCGATCGATCGGCAAAAGTCGCTTCAATCGGAAGTCGAAACAAACTAGGCTTCTTCGGCGAGGATTTCCGGAGGAGACGCCGATGCCTACCTTGTTCGACATGCTGACGCAGGCCCAGAACGGCAACGGCATGCAGGCCCTTGCCCAGCAATACGGACTTTCGATCCAGCAGACGCAAGCGGCGGTTGCCGCATTGCTGCCGGCCTTTTCGCAGGGGCTGCAACGCAACACCGCCGACCCCTATGGGCTCGGGGCTTTCATGACGGCGATGGCCAGCGGCCAGCACGCCAAGTATTTCGAGGACGCAACCAAGGCCTTCTCGCCGGAGGGCGTGGATGAAGGCAATGGCATTCTCGGACATTTGTTCGGCTCGAAGGATCTGTCGCGCGCCGTCGCCAGCCAGGCAGCCCAAGCGAGCGGCGTCAGTCAGCAGATCCTGCAGCAGATGCTGCCGGCAATCGCCTCGATGGTCATGGGCGGGCTGTTCAAGCAAACGACAAACCAGATGCAAGCCGCCGGCGGCTTTGGCGGTGGCGGCAACAATCCGCTCGGCGAGATCATCGAGCAGATGATGCGGCAAGGTGGTGGCATGCAGGCCCCGGCGCCGCAGCCACGTCAGACGCCGCAGCCCCAGAACCCGATGGACAACCCGCTCGGCAAGGTCTTGCAGGACATGTTCGGGGGCGGAACGCCCCAACCGCAAAGCCAGCCGCAGCCGGCACCCAATCCCTATGGCGACAACCCGCTTGGCAAGGTGCTGCAGGACATGTTCGGCGGCGGTACGCCTCAGCCGCAGTCGCAAGGCCGGGCGCAGCCACAGCAGAAGCAGAGCCCCTATGGCGATAATCCGTTGGGAAAGATCTTCGAGGAGATGTTGCGGCAAGGCGGCGGTGGCGGCTTCGGCGTCCCGGGCGGCCAGCCGGCGCCGCAACAGCCTCAAGCGCCCCCACAGCAACGTCAGGCATCTCGGCCACAGACCAATCCGAGCGGCAGGCCAAGGAATCCCTTCGACGACCTGTTCGGCAAGATGTTCGAAACCGGCGCCCAGCAGCGTGACGACTACCAGAAGGGCGTGGAAACGATCTTCGACCAGTTCAAGCGGGACATGGACCGGCGGTAGGTCGACAACAAGCGCCATCCCAAACCAAGAAAAGAAAAGCCCGGTCCTGGGAGGACCGGGCAGAGTGCAGGCGGGCCGGCGGGGATCCGGCAGGGAGTGGGGCCTGCATACTTTTCAGTCGCGCCGAACCTCTGAAAGGTTCAAAGCAACCTGAACAACAAGCAGCCGATCAAGCGACCTCGCGGGCGAAATCCTCGATCGTCTCGATGCGATCGCTGGCGATTTCGCGCAACATCGCCGTCGGGTCGCGGCCAAATGGCACGTCGATGGCGACATGCAGGTCGGCGCGCGTCAGGCCGATATCGGCGAGTTCGGCATCCGACATCTCGCCCAGGCGGTAGAAGGCGCGGCGGTTTTTCCAGGCGCGGTAGACGTTGGAAATGGTGTTTGCCACGCGCGTCACAACGGCCGGACGCGAGGTGACGCGCGAGGTCTCGGTGGCGAAATCAAACGTGGTCATGTCGGTCTCCTTCAGACTCGAACGAGCAAGGCCAGCAATCGGCGCTGACAACAGCGGCGGTTCCGGTCCCAATTCACATGCTTTCATGTGGACAATGCGAATTTGACATGATGCGATTGATTAATCCAACGAATGTTTCTAATCTTAGGCATCAACACTAGTGATGGATCATGTCGATGAAATCGCCTCTCGATCTCGATCAGTTGCAGACCTTCATCTCGATTGCCGACACCGGCAGCTTCACCAGAGCGGCCGAAGAGGTGCACCGGACGCAGTCGGCGGTGTCGATGCAGATGCGCCGGCTGGAAGAGCGGATCGGCAAGCCGCTGTTCGAGAAAGACGGGCGCACCAACAGACTGACCGAGGAAGGCGACAAGCTGCTGTCCTACGCGCGCCGGCTGCTCTATCTCAACCGCGAGACGCTCGCCGCTTTTGATGATCGGCGGCTCGAAGGCACGATCCGCATCGGCACGCCGGACGATTATGCCGACCGTTTCCTTCCGGAAATCATGGCGCGGTTCACGCGCTCCAATCCGCGCGTCGAACTGACTGTCATCTGCGAGCCGACACCGGGGCTTGTCGAGCATATCAAGCGCGGCAATCTCGACCTGGCGCTGGTGACGCACAACGACGTTCGCGGCCAGTCGGAGGTGGTGCGGCGCGAACCGCTGCTGTGGGTCACCTCGGCCAACCATGCAACGCATGAACAGGAGACGCTGCCGATGGCCTTTGGCCGGCCGAACTGCATCTGGCGGCGCGCTGCAGTCGATGTGCTCGACCAGCAGAACCGCGATTATCGCATCCTGTTCACCAGCTTCTCGGCCACCGTCATCACCGCCGCGGTGCTTTCAGGCCTGGCAATCTCGGTGCTGCCGGAATGCGCGCTGCGGCCCGGCATGCGAGTACTGGGTGAGGCCGACGGCTTCGGCGCCCTGCCCGATTGCCGCATCGGCATCATGCGCGGCCAGACGTCGCGACCCGAGATCGTCGACGCGCTCGCCCGCCATATTTCGGAAAGCCTCGACAATATTTCCGTGCCGCTCAGCGAGGACACCGGGACATTCGATTTCGCGGCGCTCGCCTTCACGAAGCTGCGGCGAAGCAAGCCGAACCAGATCCTGCCCGGCTGGTAGGCGGGTCAGGCATGCGGGTTATGAACGCCTGGCCGAGAGCGGCCACCTTGACGCGGGCGCCCAACCGTCCCCCAATCGGCCGATGAGCGACGCATCATCCGAATCACGCACAAACGCCACCGAATACACGGTGAGCGAGATTTCCGGCGCGCTGAAGCGCACGGTCGAGGACGTGTTCGGCAATGTGCGTGTGCGCGGCGAAATCTCGGGCTATCGCGGGCCGCATTCCTCCGGTCATGCCTATTTCGCGCTGAAGGACGACCGCGCCCGGCTCGACGCCGTGGTGTGGAAGGGCACGATGAGCCGGCTGAAGTTCCGCCCCGAAGAGGGGATGGAGGTGATCGCCACCGGCAAGCTCACCACCTATCCCGGCAAGTCCAATTACCAGATCGTCATCGACAATCTGGAGCCGGCCGGTGCGGGCGCGCTGATGGCGCTGCTGGAAGAGCGCAAACGGCGGCTGCAGGCCGAGGGCCTGTTCGACACCGGCCGCAAGCGGTTGCTGCCGTTCATGCCGCGCGTCATCGGCGTCGTCACCTCGCCGACAGGGTCCGTCATCCGCGATATCATTCACCGTATCAAGGACCGGTTTCCGCTGCATATCCTGGTCTGGCCGGTGCGCGTGCAGGGCGAAACGTCAGGCGCGGAAGTGACTGCGGCGGTCAACGGCTTCAACGCGCTGGCATGGGACGGCGCCATCCTGCGCCCCGATCTGCTGATCGTGGCGCGCGGCGGCGGCAGCCTCGAAGACCTCTGGGGCTTTAATGACGAGGCGCTCGCCCGTGCCGTTGCCGCCTCCGCGATACCGGTTATTTCGGCTGTCGGCCACGAGACCGACTGGACGCTGATCGACCTCGTCGCGGATGTGCGGGCACCGACCCCGACCGGTGCGGCCGAGATTGCAGTGCCGGTTAAGGCGGACCTTGAAGCCACGCTTGCCAGCCTCGGTGCGCGGCTCAAGGCTGCGGTCCTGCGCAATTTCGAACGCAAGCGGCAGGCCGCCCGTGCGGCCGCCCGTGCTCTCCCCTCGCCCGATCAATTGCTGGCGCTGCCGCGGCGGCGCCTCGATGATGCGACATCTAGGCTCGGCCGCGGCCTGATGGTCTCCACCGAACGAAAGCGGGCACGGTTCTTCGCTGTAAAGCTGACACCGGCGATGCTGTCCCAGCGCATTGCCGAGGTGCGGCGCTCCAATGAGCGCAATCTTTTGCGGGCACAAGTGGCGCTACGCGCGTTGGCAAGAGCCCGGCGGGCGGAATTAAATCGTGCGGCGGACCAGTTGCCGAAATGCGCCAGGGCATCGCTGCAGCGGCACAGGCAGCAATTGGCTTTGCTGCAAGGCCGCATCACGATCGAGCCCACAGCGCGGCGGCAACGCGTGCAGAGGGATTTGCTGACAGCTTTAACAAGACGCGGCAGGCAAGCCGTGGGGCTCAGGCTGGAGCGCCTGCGCGGCCGCATCGTACAAGCCGAAAGGCTGATGGCGACGCTGTCGCACAGGGCGGTTCTGGCGCGCGGCTTCGCCTTGGTGAAGGACGCCGACGGAGCGGTGATCAAGCAAGCATCTGAGGTAGCGTCGGGAATGGCGCTTTCGCTTGAGTTCGCGGACGGCACCGCCGATGCGATTGCAACCAGCGGCACGGCAAAACCGAAAGCGGTGGCCAAACCAGCAGCCAGGGCCAAAGTACCAGGCAATCAGGGATCGCTGTTCTGATGCCATGACCGACAATCCGAACCATCTGGCAACGCCTTCAGGCAAACCCCGCGCGCGAAGTTTTGGCATCGTCTTCGACGGGACGCCCGGGCCGTGCAACGCGATCACCGATGTGCCCGGAGTGGCGGTCGGTTACGCGACGCTGATTTCCGGCGACGGAGCGCTCGTCGTCGGCCAGGGTCCGGTGCGCACCGGCGTGACCGCGATCCTGCCCAGGCCGCGCGCCGATCTTGCCACGCCGGTCTTCGCCGGCATCTTCAGCCAGAACGGCAATGGCGAACTGACCGGCTCGCACATCGTCGAGGAAACCGGCGCTTTCAACTTCCCGATCACCATCACCAACACGCATTCCTGCGGTGTCTCACGCGACGGCACGCTGCGCTGGATGCAAAGCGTGCTGCCGGCGGCGCTCGACAGCGCCTGGGGCCTGCCGGTAGCGGCGGAGACCTATGACGGCTTCCTCAACGACATCAACGGCCACCATTTGACTTTTGAGCACGTCGCCCAGGCTCTTGACGGTGCGACCAGCGGACCGATCGAGGAAGGCAGCGTCGGCGGCGGCACCGGTATGATCACCTTCGGCTTCAAGGCAGGTTCAGGGACCGCGTCGCGCGTCGTCGAATGGCAAGGCCATGGCTACGCCGTCGGCGCCTTCGTGCAGTCGAATTTCGGCAAGCGACACAATTTTACCATTCGTGGTCTGCGTGCCGGGCTGGAACTCGTCGAACCGGCGATCCGCGAAGGGGCGCCGCGCGCCGAAAAGGGCTCGATCATAGCCGTCATCGCCACCGATGCGCCGTTCCTGCCGCACCAGATGAAGCGGCTGGCACGCCGGGTGCCGCTCGGCGTCTCCATGACCGGCGGCTTCGGCTACCACAGCTCCGGCGACATTTTTCTCGCCTTCTCGACCGCTAATCCCGCAGCGGCTCTGGTACCGTCAGGCACCATCGCCAGTGCCGAGTTCATCCCTGACACAGACATCGATCCGTTTTTCGACGCGGTGATCCAGGCCGTGGAGGAAGCGATCCTCAACGCGCTGGTCGCCAATGACGACATGAGCGGACGCGACGGCAATTTCGTGCCGGCGCTGCCGAAGGCGTGGCTGAAAGAAAAATTTGGCTGAAAACCATCGTTGAAACGAAAACGCGGGCCAGCAAGCCCGCGTGTTTCAGATGAGGTCCGCCCCCTATTCCGCGGCTTTGCTGGACGCCTGCTGCTGCTCGTCGGCCTCGGCCGCTTCCTCTAGCCTGGAGGCGATGAGTTCCTTGATATCGCCGACTTCCTCCTGGATATCCTCCAGGGGTATGCCGACTTCGGCTGCCTTGGCAGCGCACTCCTTGGCCAGTGTCTCGGCCTGCTTCTCGATCCGGGCCTCGGAAGGCTGGCAGTGGACCTTCTCACCGATCCATTCCTGCAAGAACTCGATCGCATGTTCACTCATACTGCTGTTCCCTTGCGGCAAAGCCGGTTGGCAATCATAAACGTCGGCACCCCGCAAAGGATGCATGTCCCCATTCCAGCCGAGTCGCGGTCACTCGGCAAGCCGATGCCGTCCAACGTCCACAGAGCCATAGGAAATCGAGGGGTCAAGAGCATTTTCTGATTCTGGAGGGTCGGTACCGTAGGCTGGGTTACGCCCAGCGTCGCGCCACTGTTTCTATTTGCTTTTTTCCGGTTTCCGAGCCGATTTTCGTCACAATAGATGGCGCAACACACAACACATTTACAGTCGCTTCGAGGTCGCTGCCCTCAGGCACGCGGGGTCGAAGCCGCCGCTATATAGTGGCATCCTCATGCAATGTCGACTCCGCTCGCCATCCTGCTTCTTTCCGCCGCGCCGAGGGGCGGAAACAAGCCAAGGATGGACAAGCTTGCCGCAGCTTCAAGCTTCAGACGTGCACAGCCACGACCGCCGCGCAGTCGCCGGCCTTGACCAGGCCGGGGAAATGCCGCGCCGCCAGCATGCCCGACATTTTTGCCCGGATTTCCTGGGGGGCCATGCCGGTGCGACCGGTGGAATGGATGCGGGCAAGCACCGCGCCTTCTTCGACCGGCTCGCCAAGATCGACCATGGTTTCGATCATGCCGTCTTCCTCGGCGAACGAAAAACAATCGCCAGACGGCATGTCGAGCCACTGCGTCGGACTTTTCTCGACCGCTCCGGCAACGATGCCCGCATGACGCAGCACATTGAGAATACCGCGCCGCGCGATCCGTACGGTTTGCGCACGCGAGGTCCCGCCGCCACCAAGTTCGGTGCTGACAAAAACCTTGCCCATCTCTTCGGCTGCCGTGTCGTACATGCCGACTGAATCAATCTCGATCATGCGCATCGAAAACGGCGCGGAAAATGCCGCAACCGCCTCGAAGGCTTTCTGCTCCAGTGCCTTGTCCGGCAAAGTATGCGCGGCGCAGAACGGCACGAAGTCCAGCGTCCTGCCGCCGGAATGGAAATCGAACACGATGTCGGCGCGAGGCAGCAACTCACGTTGAAAATAGTCGGCGATCTTCTCGGTCACCGTGCCGTCCGGCCGGCCGGGGAAACTGCGGTTCATATTGCCCTTGTCGATCGGCGAGGTACGCGTGCCGGCGCGGAAGGCCGGATAATTCATCGCCGGCACGATGATCACGGTGCCGCTGACATGCTTGGGATCGAGCGTGCGGGCGAGGTCGTAAAGCGCCAGCGGCCCCTCATACTCATCGCCATGGTTGCCGCCGGTCAGCAGTGCCGCCGGCCCCTTGCCGTTGCGGATGACGCAGATCGGGATCATCACCGAGCCCCAGGCCGAGTCGTCTCGACTGTAGGGCAGGCGCAGGAAACCGTGCTGGACGCCGTCACGGTCAAAATCCACCGTCGGCGCGATCGGTGATGGGCGTAGACTCGACATCGGGTTCAATCCTTCACCACGAGTTTGCGCGGCACGTTGGCCAGGCACTCTACACCGGTTTCGGTGATCAGGATGGACTCGGTGATCTCCAGTCCCATCGTTTCCAACCACAGGCCGGTCATGAAATGGAAGGTCATGCCGGGCTTGAGCTCGGTGCGGTCGCCGGGACGCAGACTCATCGTGCGTTCGCCCCAGTCCGGCGGATAGGACAGACCGATTGGGTAGCCGGTGCGGTTGTCCTTGACGATGCCGTATTTCTTCAGCACGCCGAAGAAGCCATTGGCGATATCCTCGCAGGTGTTGCCGGGTTTCGCTGCGGCCAGGCCCGCTTCCATGCCCTCCAGCGTCGCCTTCTCGGCATCGAGGAATTCCTGCGTCGGCTTGCCGAGGAAGACGGTGCGCGACAGCGGACAGTGATACCTGTTGTAGCAGCCGGCTATCTCGAAGAAGGTGCCCTCGCCGCGCCGCATCGGCTTGTCATCCCAGGTCAGGTGCGGCGCCGAAGCGTCGGCGCCCGACGGCAGCAATGGGACGATCGCCGGATAGTCCCCGCCGATACCATCGACGCCGCGCGTGCCGGCATCATAGATCTCGGCAACGAGATCGCATTTGCGCATGCCGACCTCGATCTTGTCGAAGATGCGCTGGTGCATCGCTTCGACGATGCGGGCAGCCTTGCGCATATAGTCGATCTCGGTCGGGCTCTTGACCGCGCGCTGCCAGTTGACCAGCGCGGTTGCGTCGACGAAGCGGGCGTTAGGCAGATGTTTCTGCAGCGATGCGAAGGCGGCGGCCGAAAACCAGTAATTGTCCATCTCGACGCCGATGGTGAGCTTGCCCCAGCCGCGATCGGCAAGCACGCTGGACAGAAAATCCATCGGGTGGCGCTCTGTCGACTGCACATAGTGATCGGCATAGCCGACGATGTTGTCATGCGCGAGATAGGCGGTGCGCTTGGCGCCGTTGGCGTCCTGGCCGCGGCCGTACCACACGGGCTCTCCCGAGGGCGGCACGATGACGGCCTGGTGTACATAAAACGACCAGCCATCATAGCCGGTCAGCCAGGCCATGTTGGAGGGATCGCTGACGATCAGGAGATCGACGCCCTTCGCTTCCATGGCTTTCCGCGTCTTGGCCAGGCGATCCGCGTATTCGCCTCGCGAGAATTTCAGGTTCGGCTGCATTGTTCTTGGTCCTCGTTTGTTGGGCCTCGCGGCCAGCATCAGCTTTCGAAAATGGTTCCGGAATTTGCCGCCCGCGCGCGGTCGCGGGCGAGCGTGGCGATCGCCGTGTCCTGCACCCCGGTGCCGGTCAGATCGGCAATGGTGATGTCGCTGGCCGAGCGCCGGCCATGCCGTTCGCCGGCGATGACCTGGCCGAGTTCGGTCACCTCTTCCTCGGCGGCCATTACACCCGCCGCAATGGCATGATGCAGTTCACCCAGCCGCCTTGTCTGGATGGCGCTGTCGGCGACATAGAGATCGGCCATGCGCAGGATTGCCGGCGCAATCTCGTTCTTGTGCTCGGCATCGGAGCCCATCGCGGTGACGTGCTGGCCCGCGGAAACAAACCCCGCCTTGAGCAGCGGCTCGGTCGACGGCGTGGTGGTGACGATTATATCGGCGCCGGCAACCGCGTTTGCGGGATCGGGTTCGACGCGCACGGCGATGCCGAGCTTTTCGCGCAATGCGCCAGCAGTCGTCTCAGCCTTGACGGCATCACGCGCCCAGATGCGTGCCTCGGCGATCGGCCGCACCAGCATGAGTGCTTCGAGCTGCAAGCCCGCCTGCACACCGGCGCCGAAGATCGCTGCCACTGAGGAGTCCGACCGCGACAGATGTTTGGCCGCGACCGCGCCGGCGGCAGCCGTGCGGACATCGGTGAGATAGCCATTGTCGAGCAGCAGCGCTTCGACCAAACCGGTTTTCGACGACAGCAGCACCATCATGCCGTTGACGCTGGGCAGGCCAAGCTTGGGGTTGTCG
Organism: Mesorhizobium sp. M0276; assembly: GCF_040321755.1. Lineage (NCBI taxonomy): Bacteria > Pseudomonadati > Pseudomonadota > Alphaproteobacteria > Hyphomicrobiales > Phyllobacteriaceae > Mesorhizobium > Mesorhizobium sp. M0276. Next base: position 20,052 of record NZ_JAMYSC010000032.1, read on the forward strand.
AAGAAGCCGGGGCTGATCTTGATGGCGAAGCCGTCAATGCCTGGCACATAGGCGGTCTTCACGTCGACCTCGCCACGATGCTCGGGAATGTCGAGCCGCAGGATCGGCGGCATCGCCACCGGCAGAGTGGCGAGCGCGAGGAAGGCATTTTCGACGCAGGCGACCGCATCGAGATCCAGCGTCACGATCGAGCGCAATTCGGCTTCGGTAAGGATCGTCATCCGGCTCATATGGCATCCTCCTTCAACGATGGCGCCTCGCAAACGATCCTGCGGTGCGCATTCATGTCGATGTTGCGGCCGGAGAGAAGCACGACCACCGGCCCATTCGCCCCGACCTTGCCGGCGAGCAGCGCGGCGATCCCGACCGCGCCGGCGCCCTCGACGATCTCGCGCTCCTGCGCATAGGCGTGGCGGATGCCGGCGGCGATCTCGTCCTCGCTTAGCAGGATGACATCGTCGAGCAGGTCGCGGCACATGGCGAAGGTCAGCCGGTTGTCGAGGCCGATGCCGCCGCCGAGCGAATCCGCCAGCGTTGGCAATTCTTCCACCAGCACCGGGTGGCCGGCATCGAGACTGGCCTTCATCGCCGCACCACGCGCCATCGAGACACCGATGATTTTTGTCCCGGGGCTGACGCCTTTGATGGCTGCGGCAACGCCGGAGGCGAGCCCGCCGCCAGAGAGCTGGACCAGAACGAGAGCAGCATCCGGAACCTGCTCGATCATCTCCAGCCCGAGCGTGCCTTGCCCGGCGATGATGGAAGGATGATCGAAGGGCGGCAGCATCACCAGCCCTTCCTGCGCGACCAGTCGCTCGACCTCCTGCTGGGCATCGTCCTGGCTGTTGCCGACGATGCGGACCTCCGCGCCAAGCCGGCGGATTTCGTCGAGCTTATTTCCCGGCACCAGCCGCGACATGCAGATCACGGCGCGCAGGCCTTCGAGCTTTGCCGCATGGGCAAGCGCCCGACCATGATTGCCGGTCGAGGCCGCGACCACGCCCCGCGCCTTCTCATTAGTGCTCAGCGAAGCGACCGCATTGGAGGCGCCACGCAGCTTGAAGCTGCCGGTGATTTGGCGATGTTCGAGCTTGAGGTAAATTTGCGCGCCCAGCCGTTCGGAAAGACTCGGGGATAGCACGGTCGGGGTACGCTCGACCTTGCCTGCAATACGCTCACGCGCGGCGCGAATGTGCTCAAGGGTTACCCGTGTCATGATCATCAATCACGCGGCAGTGGCAGTGTCATCAGACGGCCGAATTCAGGACGCTGCGCGTCATCTCCACAAAGCCGCAAACAATTCCAGGCTGTCGCCTGGTTGCTGGTCACTACGGGGCGGCCAATCGCCTTTTCGATGCCCGTGACCGCGATTGCAGCGCGCAGCGCCGTGCAGGACACGAACAGGGCATCGGCGCTGGCTTCTGTCGCCTCACGCGCGAGATCGACAAGCTTTGCCGGGGCAATGCGCGCCATCTCGCGATCATCCTCGAACCCGAGACAGGTGAAGCTGGCGATGTCGAACCCTTGCGACGCGAAATAGGCGGCCATCGGCCTGGATGTCTCGACCGTGTAAGGCGTGAGAATGCTGATCTTGCGTGCGCCCAGCGCACGCAGCCCTCGTACGCCGGCCATGGGCGGCGTGACGACTGGTACGCCGGGTTTGGCGGCTTGGATCGCGGCCTCGATCTCGGCATCGCCGATCACCACCGAGGCCGACGTGCAGGAATAGCAGATCGCATCGAGCGGTTCGTCGGGCAGGATCAGGGCCGCGCCCGCCGTCAGCACCGGCTGCATCTTGCGCAGATTTTCCGGTGTCGTCGGGTTGGCGTAGGGAATGCGCGCGACATAGACGCCGATCCGCTCGCTCGCCACCATGCGGCGAAAATCCGGCTCGCTGGTGTGATCGGTGGCCAGGATAATCAGGCCGACGCGCCGCTCAAGCGGGCGGGCATCCAGCGCTGGCCGCTTCTGATGGACCTTGATCTCGGGCAAGAGTTTCACGAACTACCTCTCGATTTTGCCGTAGCGGCGTTCCAGCCAGCGCAGCAGCACCACCGAAAACAGACTGATGACGAGGAAGAAAGCGCCGACCAGCGTGATCGGCTCGATATAGCGATAATAGGTGTTGGCGACGCTTTTCGCCTGGTTCATCAGCTCAAGCACGGTGATCGCCGACAGCAGCGGCGTTTCCTTGAACATGGCGATGAAATAATTGGCCAGCGCCGGGATCATCGGCGGAATGGCCTGCGGAATGATGATATGGGTCCAGGTTTGCCCGGCGCTCAGATTGCACGCCTTGGCGGCCTCCCATTGGCCGCGCGGCACATTGTCGATGCCGGCGCGGTAGACTTCCGCCGTGTAGGTGCCGTAGTGGAGCCCGAGCCCGATGACGCCGGCCACCAACGGCGGCAGCAGGATGCCGATATCGGGCAGCACGTAGAAGATGAAATAGAGCTGCACCAGCAACGGCGTGCCGCGAATGAACTCGGCCACGAAGCCGACCGTGCGTGACAACGCCTTGTTGGGCGAGCGGCGCGCCAGCGCGATGCCCAGCCCGACGATCGCCGCCAGCACCGAGCCGAGCAGCGTCGCAAGGATGGTGATCTTCACCCCCTGGATCAGCGTCGGCATGATTTGCCAGACGAAATTCCAATCCCATTCCATCAGCAGGCCCAATTTATCAGAAGGGCATTGGCCATCAGACGCGCACCCCATCGAGGCCGCGCGCCATGCGGCGCTCCAGCGAGCGCATGCCCCATGAGATGAGCAGCGCCAGAATGAAATAGATGAACAGGATGGTGGTGAACGGCACCATGGTGTTACCGGTCTGCGAGCGTACCACCTGCGCCTGGAAGGTCAGGTCGGCAAGCGAGATCAGCGACACAACGGCGGTCGCCTTGAGCAATTCGATGGCGTTGTTGCCGAAGGTCGGCAGCATCACCAGCAGCGCCTGCGGCAGGATGACGTGACGCATACCTTGCCAGCGGCCAAGGTTGAGCGCGGTACAGGCCTCGTACTGTTCGCTGCCGATCGACTGGATGGCGCCACGCACCACTTCGGCGGCGTAGGCACCGACATTGAGGCCAAGCGCCAGCACGCCGGCCTGTAGCGGTGTCAACGAAATACCGATGAAGGGCAGCACGAAATAGGCCCAGAACAACTGCACGAAAATCGAGGTGCCGCGGAAGAATTCGATATAGGCGGTGGCCAGCGCGCGCAGAATGAAGAAGCGCGACAGCCGTCCCATTCCGGCGAGAAAGGCCATGAACAAGGCAAGCACCGATCCCATCAGCGTCAGCTCGATGGTGACAAGCGCTCCCTGCAATATCAGGCCGAAATAGCCGGACCACTGAGTCATGAAATTCGATGTTTCCTACGTTTGGTCTTAGCGTCCTTCCCCCCGTTCACGAGGAGAAGAGGCCGGCGGGCAGATGAGGAGCGACGCTAAACTCTCAGAAGTAGGCGCCGTCCCTCATCCGTCACTTCGTGACACCTCCTCCCCGCAAACGGGGAGAAGGGCAAAAAGGCGCGCCTACTTCGCCGCGCAGAGCTTGTCGCGTGTCGTCGACATCGCGGCCGCCGCCGAGAAACCGTAGGGCTCGATGATCTTGGCGAACTCGCCCGATGTCTTCAGCTTGGCCAGTTCGACGTCGAAGGCATCGCGCAGCGCCTCGTCGCCCTTCTTGAAGGCGGCGCCGTCGCAATAGACCGGCGCGCCCTGCACCGGCGCGATGACTTGGAGGTTTGGATCATTGGCCTTCTTGACCAGGTCGTTGATCGACAGAACAGGCAGCGAGTAGACGTCGATACGGCCATCCTGCAGCATCTTCACGCCGCTCTGGCCATCCGGCACGACGATGACACGCTCGCGCGGCACGCCGGCATTGAGCGCCAGCTTCTCTTCGGTGCCGCCGCCGGGCGCGCCGATGGTGGCGGTCGCGTCCTTGGCAACATCCTCGTAGCTCTTGAAACCCTTCGGATTGCCCTTCTTCACCAGCATCGCCTCGGCGTCGCACAGCACCGGTTCCGAATAGGCAACGGCGGCGCAGCGCTCCGGTTTCATGAACAGGCCGGCGGTGACGACGTCGAAGCGCCCGGCCTGCAAGCCGGGGATCATGGCGCCATACTCCGAGATCGAGGCGACGATGTCGGCGACGCCGAGGCGCTTGAAGATCTCGCGCGCCACATCGGGCGCCGCGCCCGAGACCTTGCCGTCGGCGGCGACGGCCGTATAGGGCGGCTCGTTGGCGATAGCGACGCGGGCAAAACCTTGCGTCTTGAGTTGCTCGAGCTTGCTGTCGTCGGCCGAACCGGCGGTCGACACAGCCAGCACCGCCGTCAGTGCAAGACCGGCGACGCCGGCCAGAATGCCAAATTTCTTCATTGTTCCCAACTCCTTGTTCCTTGTCCTGCTTTTGTACGGGCGGCGTTGCCGCCTGAGGGACGGCTTCGCCGCCCTTGGCATTGCGGTCAGACGCGATGTCCGGCCGCGATGATCTTCTTCAGGAAGCCTTGCGTACGCTCCTGCTTGGGATTGCGGAAAATCTCGTCGGGCTTGCCTTCCTCAACAATCTTGCCGCGATCGAAGAACAGCACCCGGTCGGCGAAATCATGGGCAAAACCCATCTCGTGGGTGACGAGCAGCATGGTCATGTCGGTCTCGGCGGCGAGCTTGCGCATGACGTTCATCACCTCCTCGACCAGCTCCGGATCGAGCGCCGACGTCACCTCGTCGAACAGCATAATCTTCGGCGACAGCGCGAGTGCCCGGGCGATCGCGACGCGTTGCTTCTGTCCGCCGGACAACTGCGCCGGCATGTTCTTGGCTTTGTCGGCCATGCCGACCATTTCGAGCAGTTCCATCGCCCGCTTTTCGGCGGCGGCGCGCGGCGTGCCCTTGGTCAGCATCGGCGCCAACGTGACATTGTCCATGACGCATTTGTGCGGAAACAGGTTGAACAGCTGAAAGACCATGCCGATTTTCTGGCGCATCCTCGTCAAATGCCGCTCATCGGCGGGCAGCAACTGGCCGTTGCGCTCCACGTGGTAGAGCTGCTCGCCGTCGATCTGGATATGACCGCCATCGATGCGCTCCAACGTCATCAGGATGCGCAGGATCGTCGTCTTGCCCGAGCCTGACGGGCCGATCAGCGCCAGCTTCTCGCCAGGCATGACCTGCATCGACAGGCCGTCCAGCACCTTGAAAGTGCCGAAGCTTTTGGAAATGGCGTCGATGTTGATGATGGGCGTGGGCAATGCGGTTCCCCGTCCTGGAGAGGTCTAGGCTCTTAACGATGCGGAACGCGCCAAATCATGTCAATTGGGAAAATAATACCATGACAATTATTCTAATTCCGCACAATTTCCGAGCACTTGCGGCCTAGATGGCGAGCAACAGATGTTCCGGATCGCCAAGCAAAAGCTTGGTGACAACGCCCAAGCCGGCGCGCAGTTCCCCTTCAGTGGTCGAGCCCAGCGAGATGCGCACGGCCGGCTGCCAGGGCGCATCCGAGATGCGGAAGGATGTGCCCGGTGCAATCGCCACGCCCTGCAGCCGGGCTTGGGCGACAAAGCTCTCCTCAGCGCGGTCGGCCGGCAGTTGCAGCCAGACATGCAGCCCGTCGCGCCGGGCGCGATAGTCGACCCCGGCCAGCACCTCCGCCGCTATATCCAGCCGCCGCCGCAGCGCCGCGCGCTGCCAGTGGACAAGCTCGATCGCGGTGCCGTCGGTGACCCATTTGGTGGCGATCTCGGCGACCAGCGGCGTCGCCATCCAGTTCGAGACCAGATGCCGGTTGGCGACGGCGGCGACATAGCGGTCCGGCGCGGCGAGATAGCCGATGCGCAAGCCAGGCACCACGATCTTGGTAAAGGAGGTGACGTAGAGCGTGCGCTCTGGCGCAAACGCAGCGACCGGCGGCGGCCGGTCTTCTACCAGGGGACCGAGCACATCGTTCTCGATGATGGCGATGTCGTGCTTGCGCGCGACGGCGGCGATTTCTTCGCGCCGCCGCACGTCCATCAGGGTTGCCGTCGGATTGATCACCGAGGGCTGCACGAAGACGGCCCGAATGTCGGAAAGCCGGCACGCCTCGTCAAGCGCCTCCGGAATAAGGCCATTGTCGTCGATCGGCAGGCCTTCGAGGTTGAAGCCGAGATAACGGGCGAGCGGCACCAGCGTATGGTGGCCGATCGCCTCCGTGGCGACCGTCGAGCCGGGCGGCGCCACACTCATCAGCGCCACGGTCATGCCGGCGGTGGCGCCGTTGGTCAGGCTGATGTTCTGCGCGGAGCTGTCGAGCCCGCACAGTTTCAGCCATTCGACCGCCACCGCGCGGTGACGTGGAAACACCATATTGGGCCGGAACGAAAGTGCTGAACTCGACGGCAGATTCTCGGCCAGCCAGCCCAAGGCCTGCCTCAACCGCTCCAGATGCATCGGCTCGCAGACAGGCTTCAGGATCGACAGATCGATGACTTCGCCGAGCCGCTCCGGCAGATAGGGCGGTTCCGGCTCGCGGCGCTGCGTCTGGACGAAGCTGCCGCGGCCGATCTCGCCCGAAATCAACCCGCGCCGGATCAGTTCCTCATAGGCGCGGCTGACGGTCTGCACCGAAAGCTTGAGGTCGTCGGCCAGCCGGCGGTGGGTCGGCAGCCGCGCGCCATTGGCCAGGCGCCCGTCATGAATGGCGCGCGCGAACTGGTCGGCAAGCGACTGATACGCTGGCCGCCGGATGAGCTTGGGATCGGGATGCCACAATGTCATGACATATTAGAGATCGAAATCAGTGCAATTGACAATCGAAATAATGCGCCGTCATGGTGCAGTCGACGAAAAGTGGATGCTGATGACTGCCGCGAAACTCGACCCGATCGACCTGAAAATCCTCGACGCCATCCAGCGCGACGGACGCATCACCAAGCTGGCACTGGCCGAGCAGGTCGGCCTGTCGCCGACGCCGTGCTGGATGCGGCTGCGCAAGCTGGAAAAGGCCGGCATCGTCTCGGGCTACCACGCCAGGATCGCCATGCGCGTCGTCGCACCCGTCGCAACCGTGCTGATGGAGGTGACGCTGGCCAACCACCGCCAGGCCGATTTCGACCGCTTCGAGCGCGTCATCCGCGACATTCCCGAGATCGTCGCTTGCTGGTCCGTCGGCGGCGGCGTCGACTATGTGCTGAAAGTGATGGCACGCGACATCGACGCGTACCAGCGCCTGGTGGATGGCTTGCTCGACCGCGAGATCGGCATCGATCGCTACTTCACCTACATCGTCATCAAGACAGTCAAGGACGAGATTGCGCTGCCTGTAGCGGACCTGTTGCCGGTCTCGCCATAGGGATCGGAGAGATCGTCTCGCCCAAGGACGCAATAGAGAGAAACTCTCTACATCAGGGCATCCAAACAGCCCCTCTGTCTGCATAGGACGAATAGTCTTCCCGCATCAGTCCGAACCGGGAGGCCTCGACCATGTCCGCGCATTTTGCCCGCTCGCATCGCCATGAAGCGCTCGATCGCCTAGCCGACCGCCGGCTGCTTCGTGAGCTCGCCTATATCGATGGGCACTGGACGGCAAGCGAGGCTGCTGAAAGCTTCGAGGTCACCGATCCGGCCACCGGCACGACTGTCGCTTTCGTCGCCGCGCTAGATGCACGGCAGACGACAAAGGCGATCGATGCCGCCGCGCGCACCTTTCCGGCCTGGCGGTCGCTGTTGCCGCAGGAGCGTTCTAGAATCCTGCGAAAATGGTTCGAGCTGATCATCGACGCAAAGCCAGACCTCGCTTTGCTGATGACGCTGGAACAGGGCAAGCCGATGCAGGAGTCGCTCGGCGAGATCGACTATGCCGCGTCCTTCGTCGAGTGGTATGCCGAAGAAGCAAAACGCTTGAACGCCGAGAGCGTCACCAGCCATCTGCCGAACGCCGAAATGGTGGTTCGGCGCGAACCGCTCGGTGTCGTCGGCGTCGTCACGCCGTGGAATTTTCCATCGGCGATGCTGACCCGCAAGGCAGCGGCAGCACTTGCCGCCGGCTGCACCATCGTTGCGCATCCGTCCTCGGAAACGCCGCTGTCGGCGCTGGCCTTGGCCGAACTTGGCGAGCGCGCCGGCCTGCCGGCAGGCGTCTTCAACATCGTCACCGGCAAGGCTTCGATCATCGTTGGCCGGATGTGCGAGGACCCACGCGTTCGCGCCATGAGCTTCACCGGCTCGACCGAAATCGGCCGGCTGATCGCCGCGCAGAGTGCGCCGACGATGAAGCGGCTGGTGATGGAGCTCGGCGGCCACGCGCCGCTGATCGTCTTTGCCGACGCCGATATCGACAGAGCGGTGAACATCGCCATCGACGCCAAATTCGCCACATCGGGCCAAGACTGCCTCGCCGCCAACCGCATCTATGTCCAGCGTCCGATCTATGATCGCTTCTGCGCCGCCTTCGCCAGGCGCATCGAGACGTTGCGGACCGGCAATGGCCTTGCCCAGGGAATCGACATCGGGCCATTGATGCATGAGCGCGCCGTCAAGAAGGTCGAGGAACAGGTCGCCGACGCGCTCACCCATGGCGCGCGCTGCCTCGCCGGCGGCGCGCGGCATCAAGCCGGGCCGTTGTTCTACCAGCCGACGCTGCTGGCCGATGTTTCCGACGAAGCGCTGATCATGCGCGAGGAGACGTTTGGTCCGGTCGCCGCGGTGACGGCCTTCGATAGCGAGGATGAGGTAGTCGCCCGCGCCAACGCCACCGAATATGGCCTCGTCGCTTATGTCGTGACCGAGAACGGCGCCCGCCAGCAGCGCATGGGCCGAGCGCTCGACTACGGCATGGTTGCCATCAACCGCGTCAAGATCACCGGCGCGCCGATACCCTTCGGCGGCGTCAAGCAATCCGGCATCGGCCGCGAAGGCTCGCGCCACGGGCTCGAAGCCTTCACCGATCTGAAGTATCTCTGCCTGGACATCTCGTAAATCGTCCGGCCATCCCTCAAGGAGTCAAAAAATGCTCGACCAGTCCAACGAACTCGCCGCCTGGGATCGCGATCACTTGTTCCATCCCTCGACCCATATGGGCACGCATGCGCGCGGCGAGAGCCCGACGCGCATCATGGCCGGCGGTGAAGGCGTCACCGTCTGGGACGACAATGGCAAGAAGAGCCTCGACGCATTCGCCGGCCTCTATTGCGTCAATGTCGGCTACGGCCGGCAGAAGATCGCCGACGCCATCGCCGCCCAGGCGAAGAACCTCGCCTACTACCACGCCTATGTCGGCCACGGCACCGAGGCCTCGATCACGCTCGCCAAGATGATCATCGACCGCGCGCCGAAGGGCATGTCGAGGGTGTATTTCGGCCTCTCGGGCTCGGATGCGAATGAGACCAACATCAAGCTGATCTGGTACTACAACAACGTGCTCGGACGGCCTGAGAAGAAGAAGATCATCTCACGCTGGCGCGGCTATCACGGCTCGGGCGTGATGACGGGGTCGCTGACCGGGCTCGACCTGTTCCACAACGCCTTCGACCTGCCGCGCGCGCCGATCCTGCACACCGAGGCGCCGTATTATTTCCGCCGCGCCGACCGTTCGATGAGCGAGGAGCAGTTTTCGCAGCATTGCGCCGACAAGCTCGAGGAGATGATCCTGGCCGAGGGGCCGGAAACGGTCGCCGCCTTCATCGGCGAGCCGATCCTCGGCACCGGCGGCATCGTGCCGCCGCCGGCGGGCTACTGGGAAAAGATCCAGTCGGTGCTGAAGAAGTATGACGTGCTGCTCGTCGCCGACGAGGTGGTGACGGGCTTTGGCCGGCTGGGCACCATGTTCGGCTCCGACCATTACGGCATCAAGCCGGACCTGATCACCATCGCCAAGGGCCTGACTTCGGCCTATGCGCCGCTGTCAGGCGTCATCGTCGCCGACAAGATGTGGCAGGTGCTGGTGCAAGGCTCCGACAAGCTCGGCTCGCTCGGTCATGGCTGGACCTATTCGGCGCATCCGATCTGCGTTGCCGCCGGCGTCGCCAATCTCGAACTGATCGACGAGATGGATCTTGTGACCAATGCCCGCGAGACCTGCGCCTATTTCCGCGCCGAGCTGGCCAAGGCGGTCGGCGGTCACAAACATGTCGGCGACGTGCGCGGCGACGGCATGCTGGCGGCGGTCGAGTTCGTTGTCGACAAGGACGACAGGGTGTTCTTCGACGCTTCGCTCAAGATCGGACCGCAGGTGGCGACGGCGCTTGCCGCAAGCGGGGTCATCGGCCGCGCCATGCCGCAGGGCGACATTCTCGGCTTCGCGCCGCCGCTCTGCCTGACCCGCGAAGAAGCCGACATCGTCGTTTCGAAGACCGCCGACGCGGTCAAGAGCGTGTTTGCCAATCTCTGAGATCGACCATGAATGCCATGACCAAAACCCTTCCTGCCACCATGGCCGCCGTGCTGCTTACCGGGCACGGCGGTCCGGAAAAACTCGTCTACCGCAGCGATGTCAAAGTGCCCTCGCCTGCTCCTGGTGAGGTGCTGGTGAAAGTCAGCGCCTGCGGGATGAACAATACGGATGTCTGGGTGCGCCAGGGCGCCTATGGCACGGAAGAGGACGCGGCTGCGGTGTCGACCTGGCGGCGCCAGGGCAACACGCTGAGCTTCCCGCGTATCCAGGGCACCGACACTGTCGGCACCATCGCCGCCGTTGGCGAAGGCGTTTCGTTTGACCGCATCGGCGAACGGGTGATGGTCGATTTCTCGATCTACAACCGAGACGACGATTCGCTCGCCGACATCGACTATATGGGCCACGGCCGCGACGGTGGTTATGCCGAATACCAGGCCGTGCCGGCCGAGAATGCTCATCTCGTCGATACGAACATGACAGACGTCGAGCTCGCCACCTTCTGCTGCGCCTATTTGACCGGCGAACAGATGCTGGAACGGGCCGCGCTCAAGGCTGGCGAGCGCGTGCTGGTCACCGGCGCCTCTGGCGGTGTCGGTTCCGGCATCGTGCAATTGGCGCGAGCGCGCGGCGCCATTCCCTACGCCATCGTCGGTAAGGGCAAGGAACAGGCGGTGCGCGACATCGGCGCAGAGGCTGTCATCACCCGTGGCGTTGCCGACCTGCCGCATGCCGTGAACGAGGCGACCGGCGGCCAGCCGATCGACGTGGTCGCAGACCTCGTTGGCGGCGCCATCTTCAACGATCTGTTGCGCATCCTGCGGCCCGAAGGCCGCTACACCACCGCCGGCGCAATCGCCGGCCCGGTCGTCCAGCTCGATCTCAGGACCATGTACCTGAAGCAATTGCAGTTGCATGGCTCGAGCCAGGGCACGCGCGCCGATTTCCGCCGCATCGTTGAATACATCGAAGCGAAGAAAATCCGGCCACTGGTCGGCGGCGTCTACAAGCTCTCCGATTTCCACCATGCGCAGGCGGATTTTGTCGCCAAGGATTTCGTCGGCAAGCTGGTTGTGGTGCCGGATGCCATGTGGGGCTCGGCTGGCTGATAACCGATGCCTCAACCCTGCCTCGACGCGGAAATGAGCACGTGTTTGAGGGGCTTTTGCAGCATTTCCGCATTGCGCCGTCCGAAGCCACGACGAAAAATGGCCGGGGCGCGAAGGCGGCCCGGCCAAAAGAAGGTCAAACCTTCAGAGGGGAACACCGTCCAGCGGAATGGGAGGAAACCGCCGAACGATTTTGCCAGTCTGGGCTTATTTCCTGGCTTCGGCCACGAATGGAATTCCAAAAAATGTGCAAATTGGCAAAAATTCGTGCTCGGCACCATAAACCCCTCACGAGCCTGCGGCTCCGGTCTCGAGCAGATCGGCATAGTGGCGGCGCGCCACGTCGGGGTGTGAACGCAGCCGGCTTTTGAGCACATTGGTCCCGACATCGCGGAACAAGGGGTTGTCGGGATCGCTTGCCGGTCCGCGCGCCTGCGCCGCCAGTTCCTCGGAGAGGCTGAGGAGCGGGATGGTGGCATCCAGCCGCGCGCTGAAGAAGAAGGGGACGGAAATCCGCTCGACGCCGGCAGGCGGCGTCACGACGCGGTGCACGGTGGCGCGCAGATAGCCATTCGATGCCAGTTCGAGCAGTTCACCGATGTTGACAACCAGCGTTCCGGGGAGCGGGTCGACATTCACCCAGCTCCCATCATAGTCGACCTGCAGTCCCTTGTTGTCGTCCTGCAGCAGCAAGGTCAGGAAACCGCCATCCTTGTGCGCGCCGACGCCCTGGTCGGTGCCGGTCGCCTGACGGCCGGGATAGCGCACGATCTTCATGCGATGGTTGGGCGAATCCCTGTAGATCGCGTCGAAGGCATCCTCGGGCTGATCGAGCGACAGCGCGAAGGCCTTCAGCAAGCGGATCGCCACCGCCGTCGCCTTGGTCTGCCATGCCAGCAGCGCCGGCTTGAGCTCCGGCAACGCCGGGGGCCACTGGTTCGGCCCTTGCAGCCGCGTCCAGGGCGCAGTTCCAGGTCCTTGCGGTATGGGCTGGCGCTCGACGCCGATGTCGAGCTGCTCGCGCCAGTCGGCCGTCCCCCTGGTCAGTTCGCCGCCGGCGCGGGTGTAGCCGCGAAACTGCGGGGACTTGACCATTTCGATGGCCAGCTTGTCGGCTTCGGGCAATGCGAAGAACCGGCGCGAGGCATCGAGCACGTCGTCGATCTCCGCGGCGGAAATTCCGTGGCCGCTGAGATAGAAAAAGCCGACGTCCCGGGCCGCCGTGCGCAGGTCCAGGAGAAAGGTGCGATGCTCGGACGCACCTTGTTCGAGACGGCTCAGATCGAGCACCGGCACAATTCTGGGCATGGTCAGGTTCCTTCCATTCTCTGCCTTGCCTGGGAGAAGTAGAAGCGACCACAGGCAGGAGATCCGGGCACGGATCGCGCCTCCAAAAGTGGCACGCGGCGGCTGCCGATCAAAGCAACGGGCACTCCAATCTGGTCCGAATGGAAGAACGCCAGCGCTGCATATGATGGCCTGTCGGCAAATAATGTTCCAAGCTGGTCTTTTGCCCGCAATGCATCGCGTGGACCGTCTTTCGAGCGCGACATCGTCCAATGGCGGTTAGCGGAACAGAAATTTCGACACTTCCGGGTTGCCGCGACGCCACATCACATTGTCCAGGAAGTAGTGGTGCACGTTGATGAATATCCACGCAATGAAGAGGAAAAGCGACGAGCCGAGCACCTGCTTGTCATAGGGAACCAGGGCGGTCAGCGCCATCGGCACGAGCCAGAAACCAAGCGCGCCAAGAATTGTGCCGGCGACGATGAATATCAGCACCCGCAGCCTGTACAGCGGCCCGAGAATGGACAGGACCTTTAACCCCGGATCCCTGGCGGCATCCGCGCGGTCGCGCTCGACATTGGTCTGGTAACGCCAGACCACCGCCAGGTACTGCAACGAATGGAGCGCCGGCACCACAAGCAGCCAGAGCGGATTTATCGTCACGAACAGGATCCAGGCATAAAGCGTGACGACATAGGCGACGACGCCGTTATAGGGCAGCGCGCCACCGTGCTTGCGCCAGCGATTGGCAAACATCACGATGGTGGCCGCCGAGGAGGCAGCGGCAACCGCGACAGCGATGTTGATGAGCCATGGCGGGACGGCGAATGTGTAGTAATCCAGGCCCCAGAACTGCCGTTCGGTGATCACCGCGTTTGTCTGAAGCCAGGCGAACAGCCACACGGCATAGCCGTTGAACAGCAGCACTTTCTTGTCTTGGTCGCTGAAGAATTTGCGCTTCAGGACGGCGTCCACCATCAGCATGCCGTAGCCTTGCTTGACATAGTGCCAGCCGACGAAAAAGCCCATCGCATTGGTGGCATATCCCAGCAGGCGAGCGTTCCCGGTTACGGAGCCATAGGCGAAGAAGGCGCCCATGATCAGCGGGACGACAATGCCCGCGAAAATGTAGCGAAGCTGGAGATTCCTGTCGTACCCTTCACCGCGCACCTTGCGCGCGTAGTTGCGATAGAAAATCTGGTATGAATGGGCAAAGTGTGGCTGGTTGATGAGATGGGACAGCAGGAACGCCGTCAGCGCCACCAGACCTTCGTATTTGAGCGGCACAAAATAAAGCACCGGCAGGATCACGAGCGCGCTCCCGCCAAGCATGAAAAAGTCGATGAACGGACCAAACAGATATTTCTGCGGGGCGACTGAGACCGAGGCATCCGCCGAAAGGTGAAGTGCCATGCTGCCTTCTCCCTGTGATCGTTTATTTAGCCATCGACCTGATTGCCCGGCAAGGTCCCCGGGCTCCGAACTCAGGCTGACAAAAGACCCGACGACAACCGGCGGTGTCGGCGGCGCCGTTCATGATAGGAATTTTTTCTTGACTTCGTGACCGCAGCTATGGTACATATTTGGCTATGGTGCTGATTTGCGCCAGTGACCCGCCGTCCAGGCGGGTTTTTCGTCAGCCAACGCGCGGCGAAGGCTCTGGCGGAACCCGTTACTTCGTAGCCTGGTCCCGAACAGGCGGCGTGGCGAGAAAGGCTCGCACGGCTGGGTCGGTCCTGGTACGCGGCGAATCCAGCCAAGCGGCTGCGAGGTTCAGTTGAGCTGGTTCAGGATTCCAGAACTGTTCGCCAGCACCAAACTTTTGTAGATCAGGAACGCTATCGTACAGATCGCGGCTATCGAGATCGGCACTCCGAACGGCACCACGCCCTTGCGATCCAAATGCTGAACGATGAGCCGAAAAGCACCGGCAGGCAGCATGAACGGGTTTTTCACGATTGCGGCGGTGGCGAGGGCGAAAACCAACAGCAGCACCGAAAATATAACCAGATCGCTGCCACCGATCAAAAAAGGCACCACAGCGATCAGCTTGACGTCGCCCGCGCCGATCTTGCGCAAGGCCCAGAACGGGAAGAGCGCGACGAACAGCAAAAGCCCGGCCATGGCACTCAGCCCCGTGTCCCACCAGGATCCGGATTGGAGCGACAGCAGCAGCATGCCCCCCGCCCCCAGGCAAAGCAGCAGCAGCACGTCGCGATTCGATATCTTCTGGGTGGTGAAGTCCAGCCAGGCAATCCTTGCCAGCAGAGGGATGGCGAGGACCTTCAGCAGCAGCGCTTCGACGAGCAGCATGCTAGCGCTCGATGTTCTGCACGCTTGATGACAGCAGCTTCAGATTGTTGGCGACGGTCGGATCGTTGGGCGCCAGCTCATAAGCCTTGAGGAAATTGCTGCGTGCGTTTTGCAGCTTGCCGCGCAGCAGGTAGGAATAGCCGACATTGTTGTAATATTCGGGTGTCGCGCCGACCAGCTTGGATGCACGGGCATAGGCCCGGTCGGACAGATCGAAGCGGTGGATCCGGTCGGTGCAGGCGGCCAGCCCCATCCAGGCGTTGCCATCATTGGGCGCCAGTTGCGTCGCCTTGAAGAACAGCGCGCCGGCATTGCCGTAATTCTCGGCACGGAACTGGTTCTTGGCTTCGGCAACAGCCTGGTCCGAGGCGTAATATTCGACGTCGCTGACCGTCTTCAGCCCGTCGAAAGCATCGCCAAAGGACGTCACGTCGCCCTTCGATGGTTCATTGGTGCGAACGACACCGTCGGTTGTGTCCGCCGTCTGGCAGCCGGCAAGCACCATTATCAACAGACAGGCCGCAGCCGCGAAAACCCTCTTCATATTGTATCCCCAAAGGGCCCCGATTTGTATCCCCAAAGGGCCCCGACTCTATTTTTAGGACCAAAGCATATAAGCGTTCAGAAGAAAATGCCCCTCATGCGGATGATCACCGGTAGCATAATGACCATCATAACCACAGGGAAAATACAAAGCCCCAACGGAATCATCATTTTGACCGGCAGCGAATTGGCGCGTTCCTCTGCGCTCAGAATTCTCTGACCGCGCATCTCGGCGCTATAAACACGCAAGGCGTCGGTGAGGCTGGTGCCCAGTTCCTCCGATTGACGGAACAGGACAGCCAGTGCCCGCGCTTCGTCAAGCCCGATGCGATCTGAGAGTTCGCGTAGCGCCTCTCGCAATGGTTTGCCGGCGCGCAATTGCAGGTTCATGATCGACAGCTGTATTCCCAGCCATTTATGGGTGGCGGCCATTTCTTGACTGACGCGTTCGACCGCCGCCTCCAGGCTCATGCCGGCATCGGCGCAGGTGATCATCATGTCCATGAAGTCGGGAAAGGCACGGCGATAGATCTGCTGTTGGCCATTCTCGAAGCGATCGAGCAGAATGGCGGGAAGCACGATGCAGGCCAGGCCGAACAGGGCAGAACCAGCAAGGGTGATGAAACCTGGCAGGTGTGGCGGCAGAACCCGCGACAGGAGTGCATACATTGCCAGAAAACCAACGCAGACCGCGACAAGGCGGGACAGCGTATAAATCAGCGGTGCGCTTGATTGATAAAAGCCGGCGCGAAACAGCTTCGCTTCCAAGGCGTTTGGCTCTTCCCGCTCCTTCTCGATCGACTTGAAGTAGGCATCGACCGGCCGCTGCGCTGCAAGCTTGGCAAGCTGGTCTTGTCCGAGCATCGACCGGCGGTCTGTAATTCCTTCACCCATCAGGCTCTGCGCGACGAGCTTTCGTGTCTGCAGAGCCGGCAAGAAGACAAGCGCACCGAACAGGAAAAGGGACACCGCCGCCGCAAAGACGACGATAGACACCAAGTAACCCAGGTCCTGAATGTTCGAAAACAAGTTTGTTCGTCGCTCCAGTTAAAAATCGAAAGTAACCATCCTGTACATGATGAAGTCGCCAAGCAGCGCCCACAGCCCAAAAATCAGAAATACCGGGAAGATGAGCGGGTTGCCCCAGACGGTGCCGTAATAGGCTGGGGCAAGGATTTGAAGTGCGAAAAACATCACAACAGGAAACAAGGAGATGATCCACGCGGAGACGCGACCTTCGGCCGAAAGCGCCCTGATTTTCATTCGCAATTTCTGCCGTTCACGCAGAACCGAGGAAAGATTGGCCAAAATTTCGGTAAGATTGCCGCCTGTCTTAGCCTGGATCGACAGCGACACCGACAGCAGCTGGAGGCCCTCGAAGCCGACACGCTGCGAAAGCTTTCGCACGGCCTGCTCGATGCTGAGACCAAAGGTGATTTCATCGGAGACGATGCCAAACTCGGTGCCGAGCGGATCGGGCATTTCGCGCCCGACCAGACCGATCGCGACCGAAGCGGGGTGCCCGGCGCGCAGCGAACGAACGATCATGTCGAGCGCATCCGGCAGCTGTTTGGCAAACTTCTGGATTCGCTTGTTGCGGGCGCGTCGGAGGACGAGAAGCGGCAAGACGAGCCCTATGGCCAGAAAGATAATGAGCGATGCCAAGGTGGAGAAATTGAGGAGGATCGCCAGCACCAATGCCACCGCTAGTCCGATGAGCAGGAACGTTGCTGCGAATGTCAAAGGATTTCCGGTAATTCCGGATTGGGTATAGAGCCTGTTCAACCAGACCAGTCCAAAAAGAAAGTCGCCGGAGTCCGTGAGGCCACGTTCTCGCAGCAACCCTTGCAACGTTTGTTCGGCCGGAACCTCGCCGGCGAGCCGCTTCAGCCGGCGATTGATTGCCATAAATCGGGAGCGACGTCCGGCAAATGAAAGATAAAGGGCTTCTCCGGCGAGAATGACAGAAGCCGCGGCCAGCATGTAGATGAAGTACAACAGAGCTTGACCCGTCGGCATCAGAGGGCAACCTGCGGGTTGAAGGCGTCCTTGGCGAAATGATGGCCAAGCGTCGCGGCCTCCGGAGCGAAGCGCGGACGGACACCGGTTGCGCGAAAGTCTCCGATGACCTTGCCCTCGGCTGTGACCTCACGGCGGACGAAATGATAGATTTCCTGAAGCTGGACGACATTGCCCTCCATGCCAGTCAGTTCCGATATGGAGGTGACACGCCGGCCGCCGTCCGAAAGACGCTGTGTCTGGACAATAATGTCGATGGCGGAGGCGATCTGCGCCCGGATCGAGTCGTGCGTCATCGGCATGCCGGCCATGCCGACCATCTGTTCGAGCCGCGAGATCGCATCGCGCGGCGTGTTGGCATGGATGGTGGTCATCGAGCCTTCATGGCCGGTGTTCATCGCCTGCAGCATGTCGAAAGCTTCCTCGCCGCGCACCTCGCCGACAATGATGCGATCGGGCCGCATGCGCAACGCGTTCTTCAGCAATTCGCGCTGGCGAACTTCGCCCTTGCCCTCGACGTTAGGCGGACGCGTCTCCAGCCGCCCGACATGTGGCTGCTGCAATTGCAGTTCGGCCGCATCCTCGATGGTGATCAGCCGCTCCCTGGAGGGGATGTAGCTCGACAATGCATTGAGCAAGGTCGTCTTGCCGCTGCCGGTGCCGCCCGAAACCAGAATCGATTTGCGCGCCTGGACTGCGATCCGCAGCAGTTCGATCATTGGCGGCCGGATGGAGTTGAATGCCATCAAACGTTCGAGGGAATAGGGATTCTTGGAGAACTTGCGAATCGACACCAACGGGCCGTCGACCGAAATCGGCCGGACCGCGATGTTGACGCGCGAACCGTCTTCCAGCCGCGCATCCACCATCGGCGACGATTCATCGACGCGGCGGCCGATGGCGGAGACGATCTTGTTGATGACGCGCAGCAGATGCGCCTCATCCCGAAACCGGATTGGCGTTTCTTCGACGATGCCGCGCCGCTCAATGAAAACGCGCTTGTGCGTGTTGATCAGGATATCCGTAATGGAATCGTCCTTGAGCAGCGGTTCGATCGGCCCGAGACCCAGCATCTCGTCGGCGGTGTCGCCGGTCAATTGATCGAGTTCGCGAGCATTCAGCGGCACGTTTCGATTTCGAACGAACTCGCGAACGATCGGACGGATCTCGTTCAGGATCTCATCCTTGGAAGCACTTTCAAGCGCGGTCAGGTTGAAGCGATCGATAAGGTGGCGATGAATCTCGACCTTGAGCGTCAGAAAATCGTCGCCATGTGTTTCAACGTCGGCCACCGGCGAAATGGGCTGAGCAACAGGCGGCGCCGCCAGCGGCTCGGCTTTTGCCATTGCCTGCTGTTCGCCTGGCCCCTTGATGAACCGCCCCAGCATAATTGCTTATACTCCCCTCGGACACGCATTAGCGGAAACTAAACGTTAACCACCCAGGGCACAAGCGCCTCGCTACCCTGCGTACAGCCAATACTTTCTACATAGTTAACATCAGGACCCTGAAATAACGTGTTTATTTAATACGGCTGCCCGTTCGCGGTCTGGACGTCGGCCCCACTTTTCGTGTCTCTCTGTTTTTCGGCGCCAAACCGCTCGAGAACTACCGCTAACTCCTTAGATATAAAGGAATATGCATTATAGCTAATGCTTCCCTAATTTCGCCACACCCACGGCGAAATTGTGAACGAATGGTTAAGGACGATCGAAAAATGAAAAGAATCAACCTCTTGGTAAGATCTCGGTTTGCAATATTCTTGCCGAATCACGTATATGAAAGTTAAGGAACTCTTAATCCGTTTGACTCTGCATTTTCTCGGGACCTAGGATCGAGATGACGGGGGATGCTTGGGTATGGATTTCATCCTTTGCTCTGTCTCGTCGGGTTGCAACCTCCAAAGGGAGAAATTGACATGAAGAAGCTCATGACGATGACCCGGCAGTTCCGCGACGATGAAAACGGCGCTGCCATGGTCGAATATTCCATCCTTATCGGCATCATCGCAACGGCGTCTATTCTGGTCGTCATCGCCATCGGTGGCTGGGTGACCGGCCGATTCACCGACCTCTGCGCTGACCTGCAGGCCGCGAGTGTTGTCACCGGTAAAGGTGGCTGCGCGGCTACTGGCGTGGGCTCCTGATTAGTTAACGGAGTTCAGGCCCGGATCAGATCCGGGCCTGAAATCACTCAGGTCACTCGGCCGTTCTGCTGCTTTTTCGGGGTTTGGGCTAATGCGCGCCAACACACTTATCATGATCGTGCTCGCCGGCGTGTTCGGCGTCCTGGCCGTGGTTCTGGTCAATATCTGGCTCGCAGGCCAGCGAAGCGCCATGGCGCAAACGGGCGTCGTCCAAGGCAGCACGGTCGTGGTTGCGGCAATGCCACTGAAATTCGGCGACACGCTGAGCGCAGACAAACTGCGCGAAGTCGCATGGCCGGCGGGCGCGGTTCCAACTGGCGCCTTCAAGACAACGAAGGAGGCTCTGGCCGGCGAAGGCACAAGACAGGCGCTGCAGACCATTAGCGCTAACGAGCCTGTACTCGCCAGCAAGATCACTGGGCCCGGCCAGCGCGCCACGCTTTCGGCGGTGCTTGGCGAAGGCATGAAGGCCGTTTCCATCCGGGTCAACGATGTGCTCGGAGTCGCCGGTTTCGTCTTCCCGGGCGACCGGGTCGATGTCTTGCTGACACGAACCGTGCACGGCGACGATGGCGCGGACAAGAGTTTCGTCGACGTGCTGCTGCAGAGCATGAAGGTACTCGCGATCGACCAGGTGGCTGATGTGAGTAAGGAGAGCCCGACAGTTGTGAAGTCGGTAACGCTAGAGGCCAGCACCAAGGATGCGCAGAAACTGACCCTTGCAGCGGGCGCCGGCCAATTGTCGCTGGCGCTACGCCAAGCCGCAGCCAACAAGGGCGAGACGACCGAGCGAGTAACACTTTCGGACCTGATCGGCGAAACGCCGGCCGATGTCGCCGCCAGGCAGGCAGAACTCGACAAGAAGGCAGCAGCGGAAGCGGAGGCTGCAGCCGAGCGCAAGCGCGCCGAGGACAAGATTGCCGGGTTGACTCAGGCCGTGGAGCGGGTGGGAAGTCGCCTCGACGAACTGGGCAAGGTAAAGCCGGCTCCAGCTGTGGCATCTGCGCCGCAGGTGAAAGAAGTTGTCAAGGAAGTGGTCAAATATGTGCAGCCGGAACCACCGGCGCGGGCGACAGTCGGTGTCTTTCGAGGTATAAAGCTCGAAACATATGATGTGCCGCGACAAAATTAACACCGGCATAGTAGGATATGTGGAGTCCGAATCAGCCGGCGAGGGGGTAGCGTAAATGCGCGTGTTCTGGGGATCACCGGTCGCTGTTCTGGCCTGTTTCTGTGCGTTGCTGTCGTCGAGCCTTGCGGCCTATGCCGCTGACCGCTTCATCGATGTATCGACCCCAAGCGTCCATCGGATTTTCCTGCCGATGTCGCAATCGGTAACGGTCCAGGTGAGTGCCAATCTGGGCGATATCGTCGTCGGCGACGAAAAGATCGCCGATGCCCAGCCGATGACCGACCGCACGCTCTATGTCATCGGCAAGGGCGCCGGCACCACCACTGTCAATCTGTTCTCGACGGACAAGCGATCGCTCGGCGCCCTCCAGATCGAGGTCGGCGTCGATGTCAGCGACATGGCGGCGGCAATCCGCCAGGTGGCACCCAGGTCGCGCATCGAAATCGGCTCGATCAACGGCAAAGTCAGGCTCGGCGGCCATGTCAAGGACGGCGCCACGCTGGCGTCCATCATGGAGGTGGCGCAGCAGTATGGTCCCGACGCCATCATCAACTCCGTTACCGTCGATGACAGCCAGCAGGTCAATCTCGAAGTGCGTGTTCTGGAAGCCAAGCGCAACGCCGGTCGCGATCTCGGCGTTTCGATCCGGACCAAGAACAACAGCGGCACGACTCGTAGTGGAACGGGCATTGCCGCAGTCGACGAAGATAATGTGGTGGCCGGAGCGGGCAATATTGTCAGCGGCCTCCTTTCGAACAGCAATCCCTTCGCGGCACTGATCACCCGCGTCATCGACAGCAACATCAAGGTGGATCTGATCATCGAGGCGCTCGAAGCCAAGGGCATCGTGCGAACGCTGGCTGAGCCGAACCTCACTACGCTTTCCGGAGAACCGGCCAGCTTCAATGCCGGCGGCCAGGTCCCGATCCGCAGCGTCACCGCCGATGGCCTGATCCAGATCGAGTACAAGCAGTTCGGCGTCAATCTTCAGTTCACTCCAGTCGTGCTCGCCGACGACAAGATCCATATGAAGCTTGCGCCGGAGGTCAGCGACCTGACCGGCTTCACCACCGCCGGCGACCCAATCTTCACCAACCGCAAGCTCGACACCGTTGTCGAACTGCGCGATGGCCAGAGCTTCGCTGTTGGCGGGCTCCTGTCAAGCAAGACCACCAAGCTTCAGAACCAGGTGCCGTGGCTCGGCCAGGTGCCTGTCATCGGGACGCTGTTCCGGAATTCGAGCAACCAGAAGGAAGAGACCGAGCTGGTGGTCATCGTCACGCCGCATATCGTGCGGCCGGTGAAGCCCGGCGAGCAGTTGGCGACGCCTTTCGACAAGACGCGGCCCGCCAACGATCCGGAATTCTTCGTGCTCGGCCAGCTCGAGGTTAACAAGGACATGATCCGAAAATACGAAACGGGCGATGGCGTCACCGGCCCTTATGGCCACATGCTCGACTTCAAATCGAAGGACAAGATGCTTTATGTCAAGAAATAGCGCCTTGATCCTCATTCTGTGCGCCGCTGCGCTGTCGGGCTGCGCCGCGGACTATCTGAATCACTACGACTCGGTGACGCTGGCCGCCGGCGACACGCAAAAATTCAATTCGATGCTGCAGACGGTCGACCCGCTCAATCCGGCCTCCCGGAACACACACATCGAAGGCGATGGCACGCGTGCCGCACTTGTTGCGCACAACTACAAATTTCCACCGCCACCGCCGCCGCCGCCGGCGATCACGGTCAATGTCGGTACACCTACGAACTAAGGCATCGAACAGAAGGATGCGGTTTCAGCGCGCCAGGCAATACGAGGAATCCTGGCGTCAGGGGAGCAGAAAGTAAGGCCATGCTGCGGACCATTCGCGCGTTCTGGCACGACCAGAGGGGAATAGCGCTGATCCTCGTCAGTGTCATGCTGCCAGCAATCATCGGTTTTTCACTGCTGGTCATCGATATGTCTCGCGCTAACAGTCTCCACAACGACCTCCAAAAGGGCGCCGATGCGTTCGCATTGGCGGCTGCCGCTGAGCTCGATGGCGGAACTGATGCGATTATTCGCGCAGATCGCGCCCTCGCAAGCCTTGTTGACAACACATATCGCTTCTCCGATCAGGGCAGTCAGCAGATATTGGCTACCGGCGGCATTACCCGGCGCTATCTGAATAGCCTGCCTGCAGACGACAGCAGCCCGATCGTCGCGGCCAACCTGATTACAGACGAAATCAACGACGCAGCCGACGCCCGTTTTGTCGAGGTGACTGTGACGCCGACCGGCTTCGCCGCGATATTTCCGGCATCGTTCATAACCGGAAATAGCGCCAACAACAGCTTCACAGTCGGAGCCAAGGCGGTTGCAGGCTTTAACAGCGCGGTGTGCGATTTCACGCCAGTCTTCATATGCAACCCCTATGAGATGGTGAACGGCACCAACGATGCCGGCGGCATTACGCTGCAGCAGGCAGTAGCAGAAAGGAAATACCGTCGGCGACTCATCCAGCTTCGAACCGTTGGTAACAACGCCGGATATTTCCCCGGCAATTTTGGCTTCCTGGAAACCGACGGCAAAGGAGCAAAGAGCTTGGCGACTGCCTTGGCGTCGGCCAAGCCTGGTGCCTGTTACAGCAAGAACAACATTACAACCGCCACGGGTCAAAAGGCGGGTAAAGTCAAGGGTGCGATCAATCTGCGCTTCGGAATGCAGGAGCCCGGAAGCAACTTTAACGGAGCTGAGTTTGGACCGGCAGAGAACGTCAGAAAGGGCGGCAAGAAAACCTCTGGCGGAGCCAATAGTTGCCCGTCCTCAAACAATCTGACGTTTGACGTGGCTGGACAGACCCAGAGTCTTGGGCTCGATTCGTGCTTCAAGACCGGCACCTGTACAATGATGGGCGGCCGCATGGGCGGAGGCGATTGGGACCTAAATACTAGTGCCAATGCGTATTGGAAAATCAACCACGTACCAGATGGTGTCGCCCTCCCAGCTGACTTGCAAGGAACAGGCGATAACCTCCCTACCCGCTATGAGGTTTACAAGTACGAGAACAATCACATACCCAAACTCATTCCCGACAAATCCAAGGCTCCTGGAAACGAAACTGGCACGCCGGCGAAAAATTGCGAAGCGCCAATTACCTACGTCGATCGGCGCCTTCTCTACGGGGCAGTCATAGACTGTCAAAAACTCGAAGCTGACCCAAATGTAAATCTGGGTGGACATACTGAAAATTTGCCGGTGGAAGCGTTCGCCAGTTTCTTCATTACACAAGCGGTAAGAACCGACCGCTGTACCGGCAAGGGAACGACCTGCTTCGACTATGACGCTGATATTTTTGTCGAACTGGTCGACGTGACCGGTCACGCCGGCCAAGGCACACTCAACAATTTCCTCCGCGACGAACCGCAGCTTTACCGGTGATGTGATGCTGACGGCGTTAAGGTCGATTTTACACAAGTTTGGTCGCGAGGAGCGAGGCGCGGTTCTCGTCGAAATGACATTGATTACACCACTGATGATCAGCCTTTCGGCCGGCGTGTTCGAGTTTGGCAATCTTCTCCACCAGAAGCAGCTGATCGAAGCTGGTCTCAATGACGGGGCTCGCTATGCAGCACGCTGCAATCAGACGTTTAACACGGCGCTCAACTGCGTCACCTATGCAAAAAACATCGCTGCCACAGGATCATACAACTGCGGCGGAAATTGCGCCGTTGCAAGTAGAGTTACAGGTTGGCTGCCGGCGGCCGTCACTGTCGATCTCAATCACCTCGTCATACCGGTGACCGTCGACGCCAATGGCTTGGCTAACTACCACAGTGTGACAGCCAACGTCCGGGTGGTCCGGCTTGAAACCTCTTTCACATATGCCGGCGCCTCATTGCTCACTTATCTTGGTCTAGGGCCCATCACCTTTGCCGCCGCCCACGAAGAACGTTACGTCGGGTGGTAAGATGCGCACGCTAGCCCGGTTCAGGAAAGAGGAAGATGGCGCGACGATGGTGGAAGCCGCCATCAGCATGACCCTGCTGCTGATACTGACTCTCGGCTTTGTGGATTTTGGATACGCCTGGTATCAATGGAACGCCGCGACCAAAGCCGTCGAAATCGGGGCACGCATGGCTTCGATTTCGACGCCGATCGCATCCGAAATTGCGGCAGCTGGAATCGCGACAATACCAGGTGACCCGATACCTGTGGGCAACTACGACTACACGTGCAACGGTGCCACGAACACGTGCAGTTGTGTGGGCACTGGGTGCGTAGCGATTGTCACCGTCCCTAATTTTAGCAAGATCTTTCGCGGGGACGCGACGGGCATTGGGACTTGCCCGCCGCTTGCCTCGGGACAACGTCCGGGCATGTGCCATTTCTTCCCCATGCTTCAGCTCGCAAATGTGGTCGTCCGATATGCGGCCACGGGGTTGGGTTATCAAACCCGCCCGGGCGGACCAGTGCCGACGATAACGGTCAGCTTGCAGGGCGTGACATTCCAATTCTTCTTCCTGGGCGGACTTCTCGGATTCGGAAACATCACCATGCCCTCCATGATGAGCACGGTCACGGGCGAAGACCTAAAGAGTACCTGGCCATGAACGCCATCAACACCAAGGTTACACCGACCAAGCGAAAGCAGGTTGCGCTGTTCTCGTCGGATGCGAATTTCAAGCGCGATGTGGCGACGCGGCTGGATGCGCTGGCGATCTACGATGTCAAGGTTTCCGAGACGGGCGATTTTCTCAAGGGGCCGCCCGCCGATACGCGCCCGGGCATCGTCATCCTCGATCTCGGCAATGGCGAGTTGCTCGGCAGGCCCGGCATCGTCGAGGCGCGCGCGCTGTGGGCTACCGTGCCGCTGATCGCCGTTTCCGACGAGCTGACGTCGGAGCGGACGCGCGTGCTGGTGCGCATGAACGCCTCGGACTGGCTGCATAAGCCGCTCGACGGCAAGGAACTGCTCAACGCGGTGACCTTCCACGATACCGGCAACCAGGGAGCCAAAAGCCGCATCATCACCTTCATCGGCGCCAGCGGCGGCGCGGGCGCGACGACGATGGCGCTGTCGGCGGCCGAATTCCTGGCCTCCAAATCGGCCGAGCGCGCGGCATCCACCTGCCTGGTCGATCTCGATTTCCAGAGCGCCAATTGCGGCGCCTATCTCAATCTGTTCAACCAGTTCGACCTTGCCGGCATCATCGGCCAGCCGGAACGGCTCGATGTCGAGCTGATGGATGTCATCAAGCTGTCGCGCCCGTCCGGCCTCACCCTCTACGCGTTCGAGCGGCCGCAACTGCCGTTCGAGCCGCATGGCAGCGATTTCGTCTTCCGGCTGCTTGATCTCGTCGCCTACCGCTTCGACGACATCGTCATCGACCTGCCCAATCTCGAAACGCCCTGGCACGATTCCGTGCTGTCGACGAGCGACGAGATCTTCATCGTCTTCGAACTCAATGTCGCCTCGCTGCGGCAAGGCAAGCGGCTCTACAAGAAGATCCGCGAGCTGCGCGGCAACGCGGTCAACATCACGCTGGTCGCCAACAAGCACAAGCGCAAATGGTTCGGGAACCATTTTTCGCGCAGCGAACTCGAAAAGATATTCAAGGCGCCGCACATCAAGTCGGTGGCGCTGGACAACGCGCTTCTGACCGACGCGCTGAACAGGGCCATCCCGCCATCGGAAGTGGATGGACGGGCGCGCTTCAACAAGGACCTGAAGCGGATGTTCAAAGAGCGGCTCGATGACGCTGCCCGATAGATACCGTATCGCGAGATACCGGATCGCTGGGCGGCTGGCCGGTGCCTGCGTGCTCGGCGTGGCGCTGGCGCTGTCCGTCCAGGACTTCGCCGAGGCGCGGTCGGTCGAACCGCCGCCGCTGCCGGCGATGGGGCCCAGCCTGCGCAAGGCCGTCGCCTTCGCAACCGCCGAGCAGCCGGGGACGATCATCATCCGCAAGGACGAGAAGGCGCTTTACCTGGTGATCCGCCAGGGCCAGGCGCTGCGCTACCAGATCAGCGTCGGGCGCGACGGGTTCGGCTGGACGGGCGTCGTCAAGGTGGGGGCCAAGACCGAATGGCCGGAATGGCGCCCGCCACAGGACATGCGGGCCCGCCAGCCGGAGCTGCCGAAAATGGTGCCGGCCGGTCCCTACAATCCGCTCGGCGCAAGGGCGCTCTATCTGTCCCGGGACGGGCGCGACACGCTCTACCGCATCCACGGCACCAACGATCCGTCGGGGGTCGGCTTCGACGGGACATCGGGCTGTTTTCGTCTTACAAACACGGATGTGATCGATCTTTTCAAGCGCGTCGCGGTCGGCGCAAAGGTGGTGGTTCAATGACGACGATCAGCGAACCGGACATGCCGGCGATCGACGTCGGAAACCATGAACGGCGCGAACAGGACGCCATCGAGAGACCCAGCAAGACAAAGGCGATCGGCATTCTCATCGCCAGCGGTGCCTTGCTGATCACCGCGGTCAACATGGCCGCCGCGATCTATCTCTATCGGGGCATCAGCGACTTGCGTTTCGTCGAGGCGCGGCTGGCGCAGCTCGGAGCGTTCGAGCAGCGGATCGCGGCACGGCTCGACACCGTCAACAACGGCTTCCAGAGCCGGTTCGAGAAACTGGACAGCCAGTTGCAAGGCAGCTTCAACGAGATCAACGGCAACATTGCCCGGTTGGCCAAGAGTATACCGGTCGCCGGCGGCGAGGCCGTGTCGAGTGCGGCGGAACCGCCCGAGATCACCACCAGCACGCTGGCGGAAGCGCCCGAAGCGCTCGAAGGCGACAGCGCGAGCGAACCCAACGTCATCGAAGCGCCGCCTGCGCCCAGGAAGAGGACCGCACCGGCGGCGCCCCCTCCCCCAAGCTCCAACTACCAGCGCGTGGAGCAGCCCGACGGCAAGGTCTATTACCGCAGGATCAACTAGATTTAGAGATCGCGCTGCAGGGCCAGGCTGCGGATGGACCGGGCTTCGGCCCGCGCCCGCGCTTCGCCGAGGAAGGCGATGTGGCAGTATGCACAGGCCGTGACGCCCAGAAGCAGCACCAGGCTGTTCTTCAAGGTGAAATCAACCGCCAGCGAGAATGGAAGGCCGCTGGGCGACGTGAACGCGGCGATCGTGCTCGCCGTTTCCGAGTGGCTGCCGGTCGCGATCATCAGCCCGGCGAAAATCAGCGCGATGTGGTTGGCGAGGAAGAAGAAAGCCGACCTTCTCGTGTTGCACGCCATCCAGCAGACGATCGATGCCGCGGCAAGGATGGCTGCGTCGAGAGCCATCGAGCCCCCGAGATTGAAATCGACCTGCTGCCAAAGCATCGTCGCCAACGGACGCAGTTCAAGCCATATCCACCATGCGGTGGGGCTGGCCGGATAGGCGCCCAGCAAGAACGTCGCCATGCGCTCCCCTGCCAGGATCGCAAGAATTAGAAACGGGAAGGCAAAAAGCAGAAGCGGCTTGCGTTTCATGTTCCCTCGCCAATCTGCCAGCCAGAATAGACTGCATAGATTGTGCAAGGATTAACGGTTCCATCAAAAATGTCCTGATGGCTGTGGAGGTTGGCCGCGATTGCTTGCCGTCATGGAACAACCGGGCCCGTCCACCGTTCGAAGAGCCTCGGGGTCTTTTGAACTGGGCGGCAAGCCTCAGACATTGCTCATCGTGGACGGGATATCCAGGGACGTCAGCACACTGGACGCATGCGCGAACCGCCTCTGCGGCTAGTGCCCGCGCGCAAGCAGCCAAACAGCTACTAGCCGGGTAAGTGGGCCGGTGATCACGCTAGCCCAGGTAGTACTGGCGCGCGCTCGGCGGTCTTTGCGTTCTTGACCGATCATGTTTTGGACTTCAGAGCAACCAAGTGGCGTCAATACCCAGCTGTTGAGCTGAGACGATCTTCTCCACATTGGGCTGTTGTCGTCCGCGTAACCAAGCGACATATTGAGATAATCCGCCTTCCGGATCAGCCGCCGGGTCTTTATCTCCGCAATCTGTTCATAGTATATCAATGTTTCCCAATAGTGTCGGTACTCTAACTTTTCCCGTTGCGCAGGTGTGCAAGCATTTGCCAGGTCGATGTCATAGGCGTGGTCGAGCTTCCTGATGGTTCGCCGGTACGCCGCAATTTCTAACAAGTCATTGATTTCTAATTGTATCGTCATATGACCTCCCCGCGCCGAAATAAAACGCTACGACGTCATGTGACGTTCGGTCCATTCCACTACTTGGTTAAGCTCACAAGTCAAAAGAACTAGACGGCGAGTAGCATAGCATCGGACGATCTGGTTCTGAAAAGCTTCGCCTAGCTCCGTCTTGGGCGGCATGGCTACCGGTCCGTTGGGCGCGAAACCGTGCCGCACCGATCTGCCTGATTTGGGAATGGCGCTGCGTTGAGCCCCGTTAACGCCGATGCGGATTCTTACGCTCGATTTAGACGCCTTGCATTGTTGACGTTTTAAGCTTTGGCCATTTCCGTTTTACCTTTATTGGCCAAAGACGGTATTGCTTGGCACCACCAATAGGATTAATTGCGTCGCTGCAAAGAGGCCCTGTAAAATTGGCCGGTGCGGGTGCGTAACCTAAGCCCGCCGCAATGGCCGGTGCGGTCCTCACGTCCCCGGAGGGCTGCCCCCCGCACCGGCCATTTCCGTTACGCTCTGGTAGCGGCGACGGTTGGAGATCGATCTAAAGACTGATGCGCGACGAGGCCCAGTTGATGTCGCCAACGGCGTGGAATCAACGAGGCACCCCCCAGGGAGAGAGCTGGCCGCGGTTGAGATCAGAATGATGTCAGTTCGAAATGTAAGACCGATCAAATCCGGCCGTTTTGATCAGTCCCGCATGGTCATGCAACTCGACCACACCATTGCGGAATGAAGCCAGTCCGCTTTCTCGCAAATCCTTCAACACGCGACTTACATGTACAGCCGAAAGCCCCAACGCATCGGCCAACTCGGCCTGGGTCAGCGGGCATTCAAAGCGGTCCGGATAACTCGTTGCCGATCGATGTGCTCGGCAGCCCAGTTCGAGAAGAAGATGGGCCGTGCGTTCCACAGGTCCCCGTCTACTGACTCCTGCCAGATGTTCCGCAACCCTTGAGTGCCGCCTTGCCTCAGCCAGCAGGATAGCCTCGCAAACGGACTGCGGATAACGCGAAAAACAAGTATGGACAGGACCGGTCAACTCGATCGCGGTCACATCGGAGAGAGCCGTTACCGTCTCGCCCCCTTCCCCGCAGAACTCGACCAGGGAAATTTCGCGAGGAAGCGCAAAATCGACGATGAGACGTGAGCCATTCCGCAACGTTTTGCCGAATGCAGCCCACCCCGCAGTCACAACCAGGATGAAGGATTTAGCCCGATGCTCGCGCGCGATCACCGTGTTCGCCGGATAGAAGCGACGCACAGCTCCCGGCAATACGGAAATCCCCCTTTCCCAACTCGCGTCGGCGAGCGTAGGTCCCCGTCCCAAATCAAGAGCCTGCTTTGATAAGCTCATTTTGTCTTGATCACCCCAGCCGTCGATTGCCCCTTCAATCAACCTGAAGCTACTAACCATCAACTACACAAAAAGTTCCGCTTATATTTTCATCCGAATGGCGTTCCGGTCTACCTCCCCAGGGCACAACCTTACCACATTGGGTGTAAGTTCACCATCCAGCAGTCTCTCAATCTACCCACCGGATAGGCCTCGGCAAGTTGCCCCTGGGCTGCCAGCAGCCAACACCCGCGGACGAACTTGTCCTTTGGGCTGCGCCCGGCGGACCATCACCGCTGCGACACCTCACTGGTTGAAACCGTCGCCAAGCGGCGGCTGTTCAACTTGAGAACAGCCCGGTTAGACGCTTTTCCGAAAGCAAGTCGGGTCCTGCTGGTCGAGTTGAAGCCGGAACCGCGGGCTCAATGGGCGGATCGGGCCGTTGTAGCTCTTGCCATGGCGGGCCAGGGATCACCTGCGTCTCACTTTCGGGACGATCCATAGGGCTGGTTGCCGGTTTTCGGCGCAGGTGAAGCCGCGAGATCGAGGGACGCTTGGCGTTGTAAGTCTGCCGTCTTTCTTCGGCAACTTCGAGGTCATCGAGTGCCGAAATGACCAATGCAAGGCGATCCTCGATTTGGCTAAGACGCTTCCGGGTGGAAAGCAGTGCAACTGAAACCAGCAAAGCGTAGGCAAGTACGACAATGACCGCTCCTACAGAGCTTTCGATGCCGAACACAATCAAGGTGCCGGCCCCAATAGAAACGGCAAGGACCCCATAGCCCAGCAACCTGCCTTTCTCCAGAAGAAGCATCAACGGCCAGGTAGCCGACAGAATCAGAATGGCTGCCGGTCTGTTGGCAATCCAATCTAAAAGGCCCGGAACGATTTCGCTGTAAGTTTCCATATCAACCTCAGACTAGACGAGCTCAGACTAGACGAGGCCGGCCGCTTTCTTGTCGTCAGGGGTGCAGACGCTCCCGCGCGCCCTGTACGCCGCAGCGCGGGAGAGAGATGTATGGTCCGGCGACTTCCTAAGGTCTGGAAGGCCTGCCGGGTAGACCAGATCGACCTTTAGCCGATTTACTACTCAATAATGGTAATGGCGGGGATGTCCGCGAAGCTGTTATGTTTCCGGCTGACGGGCGATGCCGTCGGTCGGTAGGCGGAAGAGAGCGATCCGGACATGTCGTAAGGGGGGCGCGAACCCCTACATCTCATGCGCTGTGAGCGCTTAACAGGCAACTGCCCGAACTATTTTGAAGTGAAGCACATCCAGCCAACGCTGGAGGGGCGGAATTTGTGCTGCTGTTTGCGCTGGTGTTTGCAAGGATTCGGAAATGGCAAGTCCAACTGACAATCCTATCATGACCCGAGAGTTACTTCCGCTCGACGTGAGAGAGATCCTTGATTTCTTTCTCCGCCGGTGGAAGCTGGTATGTTGCATTGCAGCGCTGACCTTCGGCATATTTGTTGTCGCCGCCTATGTCCTTCCTCCATCCTACACGGGGTCTGCACAAGTCTTACTCGATGCCCCGATCGACTATATGACTCCGCAGGATTATTCGAATTCTGATTTTGCCGACAATTCAACATTTATTGAAAGTCAGATCGCAGTTCTGAGATCCACCTCGCTCCTTCAAAAGGTCGTCGACAGTGAAAAGCTCACAGAGGACCCAAGGATCGGGTTGGGGGCACTGGAATGGCTGAAAGGTTCACTGGGAGTCTCACGCGTCGGAATGGCGGACGTTATTGAGATTTCAGTGACCGCTTACGATCCGGAAAAAGCAGCATCCCTGGCCAACGCGATTTCCCAGACCTACCTCGCTGATCGAGTAAGGTCGCGTTACGAAGGAGCCAGAAAAGCATCCACATGGCTTACTGAGCGGGCCGCATCTTTGCGCGAGGAGCTGAGCCGCTCGGAACAAACTGTCCAGAAGTTTCGGATCGATCACAATTTATTGGCGACTCCAGCAGGCAGTCTGACTGATCAGCAGCTGTCCGAGTTGAATATCGCCTTGATTAACGCAAGCGCCGAATTGTCCGAGAAGCGGGCCCAATTTTCTCAAGTCGACAAATTGCTGGCTAGCGGAGGCGACATCCAGTCGATACCGGATGTATTGCAGTCTGTGGTGATCAGCGCGCTTCGGGCTCAGCTCTCTGGAGTGACACGGCGGGAAGCCGACCTAAAGTTGAAATATGGCGAACGGCATCCGGACGTCATGACCGCCCAAGCCGAGCGCCGCGACATCGAAGGGCAGATTGCCGCTGAAGTCCAGCGTCTCATCGGCAACCTAAAGAATGAAGTCGACGCCGCAGAAGCCAGGGAGGCTTCACTGAAGCGAGCCTTGGATTCGGTATCCAACCGATCCGAGGTCGAAGGTCAGGTTGGCGTCCAGCTGCGCGATCTGGAGAGGATTGCGGCCGCGAACAAGGAGCTCTTTGAGACATTCCTTTCACGCGCCAAGCTCACCGAGGAGAAGTCCACCCTGCTCAACAGCGGCGTACGCGTGATAACCGACGCAGGTGTTCCGGGTTCGCCAAGCTTCCCGAACAGGCCTCTTTTTGCGGCCTTGGGACTCGTCCTAGGCCTCTTCGTCGGAGGCGCAGGTGCCGTACTTCGTGAGCTTTTCGCCTCGGGCTTCATGGCAAAGAAGCAGATAGAGGACGAGCTGGCGGTTCCGGTTCTCGCGTCCATGCCAAGAATGTCGGGCTGGTCGAGGGACGCCCAGTCGCTTGCCCAGCCTGTGGCCTATCTCGAACGCAGACCCCTCTCCAGATATAGCGAAGCCGTGCGGCGACTCCGCCTGGGCATTGACGGGACACCCGAACAGGCACGTTTGCCGCGCGTCATGCTGGTGACATCTGCGATGCCCGGCGAAGGAAAGACAACCCTGGTGTTGAGCCTGGCCTGTTCCGCCGCTGCCGATGGCGAACGGGTCTTGGTTATCGATGCGGACTTGCGGCTTTCGGCTGCCACGGCCTTCTTCGGGATGGCGGACAGGATCGGGCTGGTTGACCTTCTGACTTTGCCGGTGAAGGCCGCAAACGCAATTCATCTGGACGAACGTTCGGGGATTTCCCTGCTCCCTGCCGGCGCAAGGACCCGGAACCCGCCTGCCCTTCTTGCTTCGGTGCGAATGCGCTCGGTCCTCGATGAGCTTCGCGGAAAATTCGACACGGTGATCATTGACGCACCGCCTGTTGGACCTGCTGCCGATGCCTCGATCCTGGCGAGGTATGTCGACAAAGTTCTCTTTGTGGTGAGATGGCGTGAGACCTCGCGCGAGGCCGTCGCCGAAGGAATTCGGCATCTTGGCGGCCGGTCCAAGATTGCCGGCATCGCCCTGACGATGGTGGATGAGCCAAAGCTACCGAGATATGGCCGTTACACTTCACTCGAAAGTAGTGTCTTGGACAGTTACTATCTAAACTAGAGAGAGCAGATATTCCGCCATGCAGCACGCTGACTTATATCATCGGTTCCCAGAGCCGGTGCAGAAAGCCCCCGACGGGGAACCTGCGCGCTGGTGCGTGGTCCAGACGCACCTGCATTCCGAGGGCTTGGCGGAGCGACACCTGCTATCGCAAAACTTCCGAACCTATCTGCCCAAGCGGAGGCGAACTGTCCGGCACGCTCGCATAGTTAGAACCGTTTCCAGTGCGTATTTCGACTGCTATCTGTTCGTCTCGCTTGTTCAGCAGCAGAGTTGGTACCCGATCAACTCAACCGTCGGCGTGCGGAAAATTGTCATGAGCAAAGGAATGCCGATACCGGCTCCTTACGGTGTAGTTGAGTCTTTGATATCAGCAACCGACGATGACGGAATTTTGCATCCGGACATTCTATTGAGGCCAGGTCAAAGAATTAGGATATTAGATGGGCCGTTCTCGGACCAGCTTGGCATTCTTGATCATGTCGGTAGCGCTGGAGCTGTCAGAATTCTTCTTGATATCATGAACCGATCAATTCCGATTACCATCGACCGGGATAAAATCTCGGTAGTTTCTTGAAGTCTATGCGTTAGCTGTCAATTAATACAACTGTTCGCTCGCAAGATGCTGGAACCACCCAGCAATGAGGAAATGAGTTGGCACCCAATTCACCCTCTCTGCGGCAGCTTGCAAGGTGACATCCGAGCCTGCGGGTCGACAGTGAGAACATTGGTGCTGCGTCCCAACGAAGCAATCGGCGTGGATATAGCTCCGCCAGGTCGAGGCCTTTTGAGGCGACGATGAGCGAATAACCCTCGACGCGATCAACTAGGGGATTCCCCTTGCAACCTTCACGCAGATCCAACCCCGGAAAGCAACGTCCCGCGGCCCCTGGTGAGCCTTGGGATGGCCTGCGGCCACAACAGTATCGTCGCTGGACTCCAGAGCCCAAGGCAAACATGGCGGCCGAAGCGTTGACGGAGGGGTTGAATGTTCCGGTGCCAGCCAAGTTGGTTGGGGCGGGCCTGTCGGGTACCAAAGCAGATGCAGGTCTCTCTCAAACTGACCGAAATGCCCCCTCCCTGCCCCTCGAAGCGTTACCGGCCCTGCCGATCGCCAGCGAAATGTTTCGAGCATTCAACGAATGCGGCCTGAGGTACGGGATAATCCAGGATCTCGCATCCCTGCAAGACGGACTTGCGGGCCGGGACGATCTGGACGTCCTCCTGGACAAACACGACTACGCGGCCTTCTGCTCGATCGTGAGCAAGCTGCACGGCTGTCGAGGCGTCAGCCTGTCTTGCTACGATAATGTCTGCGCCGGCCGCGAGGACTGGTTCCTGCCTGACTTTTCGCATGGTCGCTATCTCCATCTCGACATGCATATCGGGCTCCGCGTCGGCTGGGAGTTCCGTAAGCGATATCCGGTATTCGACTATGCGACGATTACACGATGGGAGCCGATTTGTGTGGACGGTGTATCGATTCCGGTCGTCTCTCCCGAAGACGAGATTCGAATAGCAATTGCCCGCTTCGCCTTTCGGGCCTGGGCATTGCCTTGGAGACAATGGATCACCGTCGGTTATGCTTGGAGGGACCAATTTGCACGCCTGCCATTTCCGTCAAGCGAGCAAAGCGTGGATGTCGTGGAATACATGTTTGCCGGCGGGAAAGCGGTGAGCTGCAGGTTTGTGCAAGACGCCGACGGCTTGGTCGTCCACCGCGGAGATCTTGCCAGGTTACGGCGCGCAATCCGAGAAGTATGCGGTTTCACGGGTCGTTACGAAATCGCCGATGCCGGCATCCATCTGGCCCGCAAGACCACGTATCTCGCCTTGAGGTCCCTTCAGCACTTGATGCCCGGCAGATTTCCACCAAAGAGACGGCCTGCGGCTGGTGGCTTTGTAGTCGCGCTCATAGGTCCCGATGGCATGGGGAAGAGCACTCAGGCTGAGCGGCTGACACAGATATTTCGATGGAAGTTCGGGTGTGCGCAAGCCTATGTCGGAACCGGAGACGGAAATGGATGGTGGCTTCGCAAGGCGTTGCAGACGCTGGTTTTTCCCCATAGACGCCGCCTTAAGTCCTTGGTTCAGCACAATAACGACAATTCCCTCAGTCGAAATTGGTCGAAGGGAGGATTTGTCGCTGCCGCGCTGGCATTGTGGGCGGTTTTGATCGCGTTCGAGCGATACGCTGTCGTGAAACGTGCACATCGATGGGCGACGCGCGGCCTGATCGTCATTTGTGACAGGTGGCCCCAGGCGATCTGCAGAGGGTATCTGGACGGGCCAACGATTCCACCGCACCTGTTCTCCATCCCGGGCTTGTCGGCACTCGCCCGGCTGGAGCAAAGACTCTATCAGAAGATGACAGAATGCCGGCCACACCTTACCCTGCACCTCGTCTCAGATTTTGCAGTCTCCGAGCAGCGAAAGCCCGGTGAGATTAGGAAAGAAGCGTTCGATGCCCGGCTATCGCTGATGGCGGAGCTGCGATCCAAGGACAAGAACATCCTAACCATTGACGCGAGCGCAGGCATAGAGGCGGTCGGTCAGGAACTGTTCAGGCATATCTGGTTGTCACTGTAGAGACAGAGCTGTCTCTGTAGAGACAGAGCTGGCGGCTCAACCGCCGACATCCACCACCATAGCCAACGCAAACGGGCAGCCCTGCCACATCCCGACCATGCTCGGGAAGGCCGCCGGAAGAATTGTCAAACGCTGCCGCTCGATGCGCTCGATCTTCCGGGATGTACCAACCCCGGATGCCCAGAGGTGCAAGCAAATGAAGATCGTCCATGTGCTCACCCGACTGCTTCGGGGAGGTTCGGAAGAGAACACATTGGCCTGCTGTCTCGCTCAGGCGCGGCACGGCCATGAAGTGCTTTTGGTTCACGGCGAGGAGTACGATCCGATTTTGCGGGCGTCCGTTGCCGAAGCCGTTCGGGTCATGACTCTGGAAAAACTCATCAACTCGATTTCACCGTCCCGCGACATTTCTGCATTTGGGCAACTCACGCGCCTTATGCGCGATTGGCGGCCTGACATCGTGCACACACATCAAAGCAAAGCTGGCATCGTCGGCCGCCTTGCCGCCAGGGAAGCCAATATCCCTTGCATCATACATGGCGTGCACATTTTACCGTTTGTGCATGTGGGCAAAGCGCAGAGCCTGATGTACCTGGCTGCCGAACGCCTGGCCGCGAAGGTCACACAGGCTTTCATCGATGTCAGCCAGGCTATGCGCGACATTTGCATCGCCAATCATTTGGGTAGCGCCGCTCAGCACCACGTCGTCCACTCCGGCTTCGATCTGACACGCTTCGCGAACGCGCAGTGGCCGCAACAATCGCATCTCCTGCTGGGGACGGCTTTCGGAGAGCCCAAGCCGCCGGTGGTGCTGATGCTGGCTGCACTGGAACCGCGAAAACGCCACGTAGAGTTCATTGAAGCATTTGGGCAGATCGTCGAGCGAATTCCGAACGTGCGACTGCTGCTGGCCGGTGAAGGGCCGGCGCGATCCACTGTTGAATCGGCGATTCAACGATCCCCTTTCGCAAACAACGTTCGCATGATCGGCTACCATAGCGAGCCTGAGCGACTGATCAGTCTGGCTGACGTATGTGTGCTGACGTCGATGCGAGAAGGACTGCCTCGCGTCATGATGCAGTATCTGGCGGGCGGTCGAGCAAGTGTGGTTTCGCATCTGCCGGGAGTGGAAGAGGTCGTGAAGCATGGCGTAAACGGAATCGTGACGCCGGCGGAAGATGTGGGTGCCGCAGCTGCAGCGGTCGCCGATCTCCTTGAGAACGAGCAGTATCGCGCTCGACTGGCTGAGAGTGCGAAACTCACCGACCTTTCGTCCTGGGGGCTGGATGCCATGTGCGATAGCGTCGAGTTGATTTATCAATCCGCTCTTGAGTCAGCCCTTCCAGCCGCACGACCGAACGAGGCGCAAATTCGCGCTGGCCTCACCAAGCAAACCGTAGGACTGCACGGATTTTGATCCTTTTGCTCCTTCGACGGAGCGTGGATTCCCAAGGCTTACTGCTCGAACCCAACGAACACCCTGCTGTCACGCTCCGGCCGACGAAAGTCGATTGGTCCTGACGGCAGACAAGACAACGGAGTACGACGATGCGTTTGCGTGCTGACCAGCAATTTCCTTCCAAGCCTCTGCTAGTGAAGGATTGGGGCCGACGGCATTTTCCCGGATTTGAATTTCCCGGATTTGAACTTGCGGCCGGCCGCATGCTCGCAATGATTGGTGGCCTCGCCATTGCCTTTGTTCTGCTCACTGCTGGCGTATCCCGTGCGGACGGATATGCGTTCGACACCGGTGACATCCTGCGGGTGTCCGTGATTGGCGAGCAATCCTATCCGCTGGATGTGGTGGTCGATGATCGGGGTTCGATATCACTTCCCATGCTGGGCGATATTCAGGCGCGCGGCCTCACCACTGTTGCTCTTTCGCAGGCCATTCAGCGTGCATTACAACAGCAGAAGCTCATTCTCGAGCCTTTCGTGAAGGTGGAGATCAGTCAGTACCGACCGTTCTTTATTTCCGGAACGGTGGCTCATCCCGGATCATATCCATTTCAACCTGGAATAACGGTTCGCCATGCGCTGGCCATAGCCGGTGGCTTCCGGGCTACCGCCGTCGGAAACATGGAGCCGGCCTTGCAAATAGCTGATCTGCGCAGCGCGCGCGCAGGTCTTGCGATCGAAGAATATCGTCTGAAGGTACGGCTCGCCCGCCTCCAGGCGGAAAGCCGGCAGGACAAATCCTTCGTCGCTCCGCCGGATCCGCCAGTCGAGTTTGGCGGACACTTGATAGTCGACATCGTAGCGTCCGAACAGGCGCAGTTGGACGCCCGCCTTGCCGCATATCGGGACGACATTTCATTCCTTGAGGTCTCGTTCGATCGGGCCAGGAAGGAAGCGGATATGGTCGCTGCAGCCCGAACGGAGCGGGAAAAGACCGCGAATATTCAACTCGAGGAACTGCAATCCGCCCGGTCACTGCGGGAAAAAGGTCTGGTAACCAATTCGAATGTCATGACGGCGGAACGAGCACATACCAGCTATCGCGCCGAACTTGCGCAGACCGAGTTGCAGCAGGAGCAGGCGCAGCAGGCGATGCTGACCTCGGAGAGTGAGCTGAGGAAAAAGAAGCAGAGTTATGAAATGGATCTGATCTCGCAAGCGCAGGACACGCAGGTCGAGCTGGGAAAGATTCAAAGTCAAATAAGGTACGTTGCCGACAAGCTTCTCTTTATCTTTACCTATGGCGAACAGAGGACGTTCGACGACTTGCAAGGCTCTGTGAAGATTTCGATTTTCAGGCGCGACCAGAAAGTCGCCCACGACATCGTCGCCGATGAAAATACGGAAGTCCTAGCTGGCGACGTCATCGAGGTTTCGATTGTAGCCAACAAAGGGTTCTACGCACCGGACACTTCCGGAACAATGGGGGGCCCAAAAGCTGAGGGCCCGGCCCTCCAGCCAAGCATTGTCGGCCAATAGCACGAACATGCCCACTTCCTCGAGCAAGGCTTTGCTTCAGGGCCGCGATCGTCGCTTCGCAACGCGCCTGGGTTCGTTGTGCCTTGAACGGACCGACATAGTCCGGCCTTGGCACCTCAGGGTTTGACATGATCCTTGGGGCAGCACTGACAGTCGTGGCGAACCGCTTCCGCCGGACGAATTCCCATGCCAAAATGGAGCAGAGGCGGCTCAATCTCCTGCGTGCAACGGCGCGCCGCAAGACGACGGTGCGCAACGCCCCGCGCCACCGCTCCATCATCCGATCGCGCATTCCAGGAGCAATCCTGCTCCTCCTCGCTCTTGCGCTTGCGGGAGCTGCATTCCTGCCGCGCCTCGTTGATCTCGGCAGGAACTGGCTGCCGCGACCGTGGACCGATCTCGTGCGGGACTGGGGCCATCTTTCCGATGTCTTGCTGCCCGGTCCAGACGCTCTTCTGGTTGGGCTGGCGATCGCGGCCCTGGGCTTGCTGCTCATGGCAGTCGCCCGCAAGGCAAGGCGAAGGGGCGGTTTGCCAAGCGCGCTCGCGAACGCCGACGCCCAGCCCTCGGCAGGGAGCATCCAGCCGGCGCCCGGTTCGGAACTGGCCAATGCGTTGCGTTCCTGCAAGGCAGCATTCGCGGGCGTCGCGGTTTTTAGCGGCGTGAGCAACATCCTCATGCTGACCGGCGCGATGTTCATGTTGCAGGTCTACGATCGCGTACTGCCAAGCCGCAGCGTTCCGACTCTCGTAGCCATGGCGATATTGGCCGGCGTGCTGTTTGTCGGACAGGCGGTCGTCGATCTCGTGCGCGGCCGCATTATGACCCGGATCGGTGTTGAACTGGACGAAGCGGTCGGGGGACGCGTATTTACAGCCGTGTCCAGGCTGCCCTTGTACATCGGCCATCAGGGCGATGGACTGCAGCCGCAGCGCGATCTCGACAACGTCCGCATATTTCTGTCGAGCCCGGGGCCTAGCACGCTTTTCGACTTTCCGTGGATGCCCTTTTACCTGGCAATCATATGGAGCCTTCATCCGACGCTCGGGATTACCGCGATTTGCGGTGCAATCGTGTTGGTGGCACTGACGGCAGCGACCGAGGTCTTTACGCGCAAACCAATGGGCGCCGCGGTTTCGACGGGTGTGATGCGCAACGGCTTTGCCGAGGCCAGTCGCCGCAACGCGGAGGTCCTCGCGGCGATGGGAATGGGCAACCGTCTGCACGACCATTGGCGGGAGGCGAGCCGCGAATAC
The DNA here is from genome assembly GCF_040321755.1 of Mesorhizobium sp. M0276. Classification (NCBI taxonomy): domain Bacteria; kingdom Pseudomonadati; phylum Pseudomonadota; class Alphaproteobacteria; order Hyphomicrobiales; family Phyllobacteriaceae; genus Mesorhizobium; species Mesorhizobium sp. M0276. The sequence continues at coordinate 60,675 of NZ_JAMYSC010000032.1, forward strand.
CTCATGCAACAGCAGCATGTCAGCGATATCGTAGGCGGCTTCGGCAGCTTCGCGCGCGCCTTGCGGCTGATGCTCCAGTCGGCAATGCTTGGTATAGGGGCCTGGCTGGTGATCCAGGGCGAGGCTACGTCCGGGATCATCATCGCCGGCTCCATCCTTGCGGGCCGTGCGCTTGCGCCTGTCGATCTTGCCATCGCCCATTGGCGTACCTTCGTCGCCGCACGCCAGAGCTGGAGCAGGCTGAGCCAGGTGCTCGCCCGATTGCCGCAAGACGCCCAGCCGATGGCACTTCCGGTTCCCGGTTCGAACTTGACGGTGGAGCGCATGACGATCGGCGCGCCGGGCGCGCAACGGATCATCGTGCGAGGTGTGGAATTCAGCCTGGACGCCGGCTCGGTGCTTGGCATCATCGGACCAAGCGGTTCCGGCAAATCCAGCCTGGCTCGTGGGCTGGTCGGCGCATGGCGACCGCTGGCGGGGCGTGTCAAGCTTGATGGCGCCGCGCTCGATCAGTGGTCGTCGGAGCGTCTTGGCCGCCATATAGGTTACCTTCCGCAGGACGTCGAACTGTTCGCGGGAACGGTTGCCGCCAACATCGCCCGCTTCGATCCTGGATCGGACCCGAAGGCCATCGTCGCCGCCGCCCGCGCGGCGGGTGTCCATCAACTGATCATCAGCTTTCCCAATGGCTACGAGACGCAGATCGGAGAGGGCGGAACCGCGTTGTCAGCAGGGCAGCGCCAGCGCGTTGCTTTGGCACGCGCACTCTATCGAAATCCGTTCCTGGTCGTCCTCGACGAGCCCAACTCCAATCTCGACATGGAAGGCGAACGGGCGCTTGCCGAGGCGATCCTCGCAATCAAGGCACGCCGAGGCATCGTGGTGATCGTCGCGCACCGCCCGAACATTCTCACCACCGTGGATTTCGTGCTGATGATGAAGGAAGGGCAGATGCACATGTTTGGAACGAAGCAGTCCGTCCTGTCCAAGCTGTTTCCGATGCAGGTCAATACCGAGGGCCTGCGGCCGGTTTCAACCTCTCCTCAACTGCCGAATTGACGACTTGCGGCACAGGGGAAACGGGCAATGACGGCTCCTGTCTTGAACCGATCGCTTTCCAACCGGCGATCCATTCGCCGCAATCTGCTCGGTGGAATGACTGTCGTCGCACTGCTCCTCGGCGGAATGGGAGTCTGGGCCGGGACAGTGGACATTTCGGGAGCAATTATTTCGCATGGCTGGGTGGTCGTCGAGAACAGCGAAAAGAAAGTGCAACACCCGACGGGCGGCGTGGTCGGCAAGATTTTCGTGAGCGATGGCGACCGTGTCCGGGCCGGGGATGTCTTGGTCCAGCTTAGCGACACCATCCCGCGTGCCACCCTTGCTTACGTGACAAAGAATCTGGATGAGCTCTATGCGCGAAAGTCCCGGCTCGAGGCCGAGCGTGACGGCAGCGGGCGGATGACACTTGCTCCGATACTTGCCGCGCGAATGAGCGACCCGGAGATTGCCAACACGGTGGCCAGCGAACAACGGCTCTTCGAGCTTCGTCGAACCGAGGTTTTCGGCAACAAGGCGCGCTTGCGCGAACGCATCGAGCAACTCGGAAAGCAGATCGAAGGCGATTTGGCTCAGGAATCGGCAAAGAGCAAGGAGATCGAGTTGATCAACAGCGAACTCGTCGACATCCGCAGCCTTGTCGAAAAGAAGCTCACACTCAAGTCGAAGCTGACCGAATATGAACGCGAGGCAACACGCATCGAGGGTGAAAGGTCACAGCTTGTGTCAAACATGGCGCAGGCAAAGGGTGCCATCGCCGAAGTCGAGCTCCAGATCCTGCAGCTGGACAAGGAGTTCTCCAGCGAGACTGGCAGCGAACTGCGCGATGTCGACGCCAAGATCGCCGAATTCGAGGAACGAAAAGTAAGCGCCGAGGACCAGCTGTCACGCATCGACATTCGCGCTCCCTCCAGCGGCGTCGTCCATCAATCTTCAGTCCATACTGTCGGCGGCGTGATCAATGCGGGGGAGCCGATCATGTTGATCGTTCCCGACACCGACACTCTCGCGGTCGAGGTGAAGGCCGCTCCGCAAGACATCGATCAGATCTCGGTCGGCCAACGCGCACTTCTTCGCTTCACCGCCTTCAACGTCCGCACTACTCCCGAAATGGAGGGCACGGTGTCCATGATTGCGGCCGACGTAACGCGCGATCAGCATACTAATGAAGTCTACTACGCAGTCCGCATCACGCCCGATCCGAAGGATTCGAAGAAGCTTGGACCCGTCTCGATCATTCCCGGCATGCCGGTGGAAGCATTCATACGGACTGGTGACCGCAAGGTGCTGTCGTACCTGATGAAGCCTTTGACGGACCAGATGATGCGTGCGTTCAGAGACCAATAGCCGAGCGGCGGAGCTTGTCGTGAGGATCGGCGCTATCTTGGCTAACCTTTGGCGACGGAGACTTGTCATGGCAGCAACAGAGCTGAAACGTCCCATTTTTCTGATCGGCAACTATCGGTCGGGGACCACAATTGCACAAAAATTGATCGGGCTGCATCCTGACATCGTTACCTGGTACGAGCCAAAAACATTGTGGCTATATGCCGATCCGGCGCGGCGTCATGACGAATTCGTCGAAACCGATGCTACCGAAAAGGTCGCTCGTTACATTCGCGGCAGGTTCCTCGAATATCAGTCGCGGCACGGCGGCCGACAGATCATGGAAAATACGCCTGCCAATGTCTTGCGCGTGCCGTTTGTCCACGAGATTTTTCCGGAGGCCATATTTCTCTATATTACGAGAAATCCATTTTCATACATAAGCTCAATGGAGCTTAAGTGGCAGCGAGCAAAGTCCTTAAAAGGTATAATACGTCTGCTGAAAATCACTCCTGTCACACAAATTCATTATTATGCAAGGGGCATTATAAAGCAGGTAGTCACAAAAAGGGTTCTCGGAAGGAAATATACATCGATCTATGGCCCGCGTTACAACGGAATAGATCGGGATTTGAAGGATAATGAAAAGTTGACGGTGATCGCGCGTCAGTGGGCGCGCGGCAATCGAAAGGCTCGAGAAGATCTCGCCAAACTTGGCAACGGCCGCGTTCTGTCGTTTCGTTATGAGGATTTGATCCAGGATCCCGAACTGGTCTTGCGCCGCATCTATGAACATTGCGGGCTGAGCTGCACCGACAACATCGTCCGCATGGCCAAGGAGATGATCGACCCCGGCCGACAGCAGAAGTGGCTCCGCCTCGAAAGGAAGGACCTGACGGCGATCATCCCGGAGGTCCGGGATGAGATGGAATTCTATCGCTACGAGATTCCCTCGCTTCTTCAATAGGCAAGGCGCACTGCGCGCCGGCGGGCGGCACCGCAGCCGAGGCCCCTTCGTGACCAATGCGGTCGTTTCATGCAGGCGCGGGCGCGTCGCCGGGCGTCACCCAATGTAATCGTGTCCCTCGGCGGATCCGGGATGGACGCAATGGCCGCCTGTTTGGATCGGCCGAAGAGTGGAGACAGGCGTGAGCAACGACAGGCGCGGGCTGGCAAAACAGAGTGTCGTGGGCATGTTGTGGACGGCCTTGTCCATGGGCGCCCTCGCCGTCGCCGAGCTTGCCTCACTTCTCATCCTGGCCCGGCTGCTCTCGCCCAATGAGTTCGGCCTTTACTCCGCAGCGCTGATCGTCATCAAGTTTTCGGCGATCTTCCAGGGACTTGGCATTACCCCCGCGATCGTCCAGCGACCTGTGCTGGAAGAGCGACATCTCCGGGCCGGATTCACCTTGTCATGCCTCCTCGGCCTCGTTGTGTCCGCGTTGGTCTGGGCGATGGCACCGGCAATTGCCGGCCTGCTTCGACTTGCCGATCTGGCTCCGGTCGTTCGTGCCATCTGCTTCGTGTTCCTTTTCCAAGGCGCTTCCATGGTGGCATTGGCCGCAGCCCAGCGCGCGCTGCGATTCCGCTGGCTGGCGCTCGTCGATGCCTGTGCTTTCGCCACGGGCTACGTCGTTGCCGGTCCGGTACTGGCTTGGCTCGGCTTCGGTATCTGGGCCCTTGTCGGCGCACTCCTGATCCAGCAATTCATCCGCATGGTCGTGCTGCTCGCTGGCCAGCCGCATCCGATGCGGCCCTTGCTGGAACGAAGCGCCATCTTCGAACTGCTGTATTTCGGAAGCGGTTTCACCATTGCCCGGGTATGCAACTACCTCGCAACCCAGGCAGACAGGCTCGTCGTGGGGCGCTGGCTCGGCGCAGACGCGCTTGGCCTGTACGGCCTGTCGTCACAGCTGATGACGACGCCCGCCGTCATTGTCGGTCAGGTTCTCGATCGGGTGCTGTTCCCGACCATGGCGCTGGTCCAGGAGCAGCCCACGCGGCTTGCTCGCGCCTATCGCAGCGCGGTCGCGGGCTGCGCCCTGATCGTCCTACCGGCCAGTATGGTCGTGGCGATCGTCGCGCCGGAGTTGGTTAAGGTCACTCTCGGGCGGGGATGGGAAGGGGTTGTCGCCCCACTCCAGATCCTGGCGTTCAGCATGTTGTTCCGCACGAGCTACAAGCTGAGCGATTCCGTTTCGCGCGCAACGGGGACGGTCTACGCACGCGCCTGGCGCCAAGCCGTTTTCACCATCGGCGTCTTGGTTGGGTCCTTGATGGGGCAATTCTGGGGAATAGAAGGCGTGGCATTCGGCGTCGGCGCGGCATTCGGAATCAACTTCTTCCTCATGGCACAGCTGAGCCTCCGCGTGACCGGGATGACCTGGGGCGACTTCTTGATGGCGCACCTGCCTGGGGTGGCGCTCGCGGGCGTTGTCGGAACGGGCGTCTGGGCACTCGTGGAATGGCTGCGCGAGTTCCATCTATCCGCTCTTCCCCTGCTCATCGATACGGCATTGCTGGCATCTGCCGGGGGCTTGCTCCTGTGCTGGATCCTGCCGTCGCTGTTCCTTGGGCGGGAGGGGCTATCACTGCTGCGTCTGCTTGCCGCCGTGGCGCCCGCCTGGCCCAGGATGAGGAAGGCAACTGACTGATCAAAATAGACTTCAGCGCTCGACCGCCCGGCCATGGATTGCGGGCGACGGCTTTCATGTCAACGTTACCCGTCGCCATGCTCGATCTGGGGTCGGAACCGCCCCCTCGTCGGACACGTCGAGATTCCGATTTTAGTCGAGAAATATGGAGAGGAAATTCGACATGGCAAAACTGGCTGGGCTTCCCTGGACTGACGCGAAACTCTTGCTGACGGACTCCGGCATTGACTCCGGCATCAAAGGCGACTGGCTGAACATCGACAATTTGATGCTGCCAATCGGAAGCGTGAGCGGCAACGAGAAGACTGGCGAGATCTCCGATCTGAGCGACGAACCTGCTGCTGAAACCGGCAAGGGGATTCACAGTCACGGATTGGATCGCGCTGCGAACAGCCTCGATCTCATTTCCGCGGATGGGATCACTCCGACATCGGGGAGCGATGGCGGATTGAACCTCAGCGGACCGGCCGAGGCGGCAGGCGGAGTTGGCATTCATCTGGACAGCAGCTTTCTCGATTTGTGGCAGGACGCGACAACGGGCCATGCCGACAGCCAAGTCACCTATGCCGCCACCACCCCTGAAACAGTTGCTGACCTCGGCACGGTCTCGACGGGCGCCGCGGCCACCTCCAGCAGTCTCCTCGCCGCCGCCTCGAATGCAATCGACCCGATCTTCGAGACAAGGGTGGCGACCGCCGGCGACGATGTCGAGGAGAAGGGTTCGGGTTCGATCTCGACTAACATAAATGACCTGGAGCTGGGCTATGACAGCAGCACCCGACAGACGGTAGGCATCCGCTTCACCGCGATCGACATCCCGCAAGGCGCCATCATTACCGGCGCCTATATCCAGTTCCAGGCCAATGAGGTGAAGACCGGCGTGACCTCGCTGCTGATCAAGGGCGAAGATACCGACGACGCGAGCGCCTTCACCAGCGTCAGCTTCGACGTGTCCTCACGCGCGACGACGGACGCGTCCGCGGCCTGGACGCCGGACCCGTGGAACACGGTAGGCGAGCAAGGGCCGACCGAGCGCTCGCCGGACCTGTCGGCGATCGTGCAGGAGATTATCAACCGCTCGGGCTGGGCTGCGCTGAACGACATGGCATTTGTGGTCACCGGCACCGGCACGCGCACAGCCGATTCCTACGAATACTCACCGGCCAGCGCTCCGCTGCTGCACGTCGAATATCTGCTTCCAGGATCCAGCAGTCCGGTGACCTTCAACACCCCGGCCGACGCCAACGCTGCCGCCAACCAGATCGCCGAGCTTGCCGCGGCTGGTGCATCCACCGGGATCACCGCCTCGGCCACGGATCCCGATGCCGGCTCGACCGTCACCTACAGCATCGATGACTCGCGCTTCGCCATCAATGCCAGCAGCGGCGTCATCACGCGCTCGGCCAACGGCACGCTCGACTTCGAGACCCAGCCGTCGATCAATCTGACAGTGACGGCAACCTCGTCCGACGGAAGCATCGCCAACCAGTCCTTCAGTCTCGCCGTCCTCAATAGCGCTGAGCCGGTGGCCTTCAACACTCCGGCCGACGCCAACGCCGCCGCCAACCAGGTTGCCCAGAACGCCGCCGCCGGCACGGCGGTCGGGATCACCGCCTCGGCCACGGATCCGGATGCCGGCTCGACGGTCACATACAGCATCAGCGACTCGCGCTTCGCCATCAATGCCAGCAGCGGCGTCATCACGCGCTCAAGCACCGGCATGCTCAACGCGACGTCGGAGCCGTCGATCAACCTCACCGTCACGGCCACCTCGGCCGACGGCAGTGCCGATACCCACGCCTTCGCCGTCAACGTCACGGCCAACCAACTGCCGGTGGCCTTCAACTCCCCGGCCGACGCCAACGCCGCCGCCAACCAGATCGCCGAGCTTGCCGCGGCTGGTGCATCCACCGGGATCACCGCCTCGGCCACGGATCCCGATGCCGGCTCGACCGTCACCTACAGCATCAATGACTCGCGCTTCGCCATCAATGCCAGCAGCGGCGTCATCACGCGCTCGGCCAACGGCACGCTCGACTTCGAGACCCAGCCGTCGATCAATCTGACAGTGACGGCAACCTCGTCCGACGGAGGCACCGCCAACCAGGCCTTCAGTCTCGCCGTCCTCAACAGCGCTGAGCCGGTGGCCTTCAACACCCCGGCCGACGCCAACGCCGCCGCCAACCAGATTGCCCAGTACGCCGCCGCCGGCACAACAATCGGCATCACCGCCTCGGCCACGGATCCCGATGCCGGCTCGGCAATTACTTACAGCATCAGCGACTCGCGCTTCGCCATCAACGCCAGCACCGGCGTCATCACGCGCTCGGGTACGGGCACGCTCAATGCGACGTCGGAGCCTTCGGTCAACTTTAATGTGATCGCAACCTCGTCCGATGGCAGCACCGATATCCACACCTTTAACGTCAACGTCACGGCCAACCAACTGCCGACGTCGGTGACCCTGGCACACACCATCCTCACTTCGCTGTGGTCGCCACCGAGCCCCGATCCCACGGATCTCGTCTATATTTCTCATCTCGACACGCTGTTGGTTGCCGATAGTGAAGTTGACGAAATGTCCATCTTTACCGGCAAGAATCTCTACCAAATGAATCTGAACGGCACCCTGGCGGGCACGCTCACGACGATCAATTTTTCCGATGAGCCGTCGGGGATCGCCTACAATCCCACCAACCACCATCTCTTCTTCACGGACGACACTGGCACAAAGAGCGTATACGAACTCAACCCCGGACGGGACGGACTTTACAACACGTCGGACGACCTTGTGACCTCATTCAAGACGGCCGCATTCGGCAGCACGGACCCCGAGGGGATTGCGTATGATACAAAACGCGGAGTCCTATATGTCGCCGACGGCACAACCCAGACGATTTACACCATCGCTGCGGGTCCGAATGGCAAATTCGATGGTGTCCCGAGCACGGGCGGCGACGACGTGGTCACGAGTTTTTCTGCGCGTGCGCTGGGGACCCCTGGCGACGAAAGTATTGCGTACGATTCAGTCCACGATCTCCTTTATATCATTGCGTCGGCAAAGTCGGTGGCAATGGTAACGCCTACCGGGCAGTTATTGGGCACGCTCGATATCTCCGCAGCCCATGCGCACAAACCGTCGGGGATGGCGCTGGCGCCAAGCAGCGACGATCCAAGCCATAGTATGAGCCTGTACATCACCGATCGCGGCATCGACAATGACTCCCATCCGACCGAGAACGATGGCAAGATCTATGAATTCCATATTAATGATTGGCTGCTCGCCTGATCCTGCACGGCGTATTTCAGACCACCGGACCTCGTCATGCCCGGCGAAACCGGCGAGCACAGAGCGAGGTTGGTGCCGGGGCTTTCTTTTCGTTTGAAAACCCCGATAAATTTTTTTGCCGCACTGATTTGAAGTTCGGACCCGTGAGCCGGCAGCCGCCGGCAAAGAAAAGCCCGGACCACTTGCGGCACATAAAAGTGCCGCAAGTGGTCCGGGCTTTCAAATGACAGGCTTACGCTCTCACAACGTTGTTTTCAGCGACCACGATGCTCGAAGAGCTTACGCCTGCCCGGGAGGACCGGAGTGGATGTGGTTCTTGTCTCCCCAACCATTGCCCGGGCGTGATCCGCCCGATTTGGCAATCGCCTTGGAGTTCAAACTCGTGCCGAGCAAAAGCGTCACAGCCGGCGGCGTAACTGCCGCAAAACGCCCCGCCTTCTTGAGAAAGTCGCGGCGTGCCTGAGCTTCCGAGACCAGGTTCTCCTGAGTCCGTTCTGAGCTTTTTGTGCGTTCAGTTGACATGTCAAACCTCTCCACAACCGTCTCAAATTTGCAGATTGAGCTTATGCTTTGTGACCCGGAGGCACTAGTTCTCCAAAAGGCTTAGATTTTGGTGCGAGGGTTGAAAAGCGTGCGAGCAATGCGACGTAAGAAGTCCGACGGCCCACGTCGTACCAAGCCGTAGCCGCGTGAGAACCGCCATGTCCCCCACATCAAATTGCCGGCCAAGCGCAGCGGCGCTCCGACGACGGGGTGGGTCGCCGTGAAGATGCGTCTCCAGTGCTGGATACGGACCATCCGGCGTTGTGCACATTTTGCGGGGATTCTGGTTCCAAAGAAATGATGCATGGCCAGGAGCTGGGTGTCGAGCGCATTACGGGCGGTTCCATCCGACATGGATTGTTGCAGTGAGATCCAATCCACGTCATCGCTTTCCGCCAATCGTGCCAGATCATGAAGGTGCCTGAGATCTATCCTTCCGCGCCAGTAATCTCCTTCCTTGAGAAGATCGTGCACCATCCAGTGCATGGCGCGAGACTGAGCGGTAGGAATTTTCACCCGAAGGCCGTCTCGCTGAACAAGCTTGGGGGGGTGACAGCCGTTCGCTCGGCTCGAGCGGAGCTCCAGCATTCCGGCGTCCTGCTGGCGGGCCATGCCTCGAGCGCCCGCCACATCGACGTAGCCAAGCTCTTCAAGACAGGCTCTGGCGACCGTCTCCTGGCGCGGATTCACAGCTAGATCAAGGTCGCTCGTCATCCTGCTGGGAATCCGGCCGGCCGGTGAAAGGAACAAGGGAATGGCACCCTTGAGCAGGAGCGGAACGATATCGCTGCCGTTGAGGGCCGCAACGGCTTCACGCAATTGCGAACGCAAGCGCAGGTTCCGTTCCCGATTGCAGTCGTGAACGAACCGAAGATACTCACGCACGTCCTGCGGGAGCTGTTGGATTTGTCCGGCGCGCGCGAGGGAGGAAAACAAATCGGGTGTGAGCAGAGTGTGATTTGCCAAAGCAATCACGGCCTGCCAATCGGCCCTGTCAGTCGGACTGCCGCGAAGTCCGGCGATCAACGCCTCAAGCGCGTTGCCCCTGCTCATCATCGGCACGCTTGCGAAATAAGTTGTACCGCATCATCAAGCTTCGAATAGTTCAGGCGATAGGTCTCGGCCGATCCGATGAGTTGGGTCAGAACTTCGAACGCGGTGCCACTCAGCTTTCCGCCGGGTGCAAGCGCGCCGTTGAGAAGGCCGCGCAATGCGTTAGCAGGATCGACCGGTTCCAGGCAAGCCTTCGAACCGTGGCCTCGACGCAGCAGGACCACACTGCCGATGGGCAGGGGAGAAAGTGCCAGTGGCGCCGACGCCTTGGGCACGGCAAACCGCACACGCCTACGATCGGGCCGGCGGCAGACTGGAGCGTCGTCGAGATCGGGGCAGTATTCGGCCAGAAGCGGCCATGCCCCCGCCTTGACCGCGCAGGCAAACGGCAGGCCAACGCCGCGCCCCCTGGAGTCCAGCAGAGTAACATCATCAGCGGCAAAGCCGAATCCTGCATGGACCAATGCCAAAGTCAGTGTTGTCTTGCCCGCGCCCGGATTGCCGCAAAGAAGGACCATACGTTCATTGCTGAAAAGGCCCGCCGCATGGAGAGCAAGTTCATAGACGCCGTGATCGAGAACCTCGTTCAGCAATTGTCCTTTCAGCGTGACCGCTAGTTCGTCGGCAGGGCAGGACAGAATCCAGTTGCCATCCCGGAACAGATGGGTCCGTCCATCGTGCTCAACTACCTCGAGTAGAACGTCTGCAGCCTCACTTCGAACCTCAAGATGCCGAAATACGGTGATTGCGGGGAATGCGTAGGCTGCTGGATAGACGATCCGTATGTTGAGGCCCGCAACGGCGACCACCTGGCTCACGAGTTCCTGAGCTCCTGACGGAGACACGGGCACGCGGGGCCGTATCAGGCTAAGCCGCTGCCAGTCCGCGAGCGCCGCCTCGACATGCCTGTTTGCCTCAAGCCTTTCAACGCCCCTGCGCACCATCTCGACCGAGATGGCTTGCGGTGCCATGCCTTCTTCCAGACAGCGCCAGATGTCGGCAGCAGTGTCGTTGATGGCGAAAATGGCCTGGTTTGTCGGGCTGAACAGGACGTTTCTTTCCCTGACGCGTACCAACCGTCCTTGGACTATAAAGGTCGCAGGACTGTGATCGGCGAGGCGCGGTGTCGCAGTTCTGTCAATTGCCTCGTGCTGATTCATCGCGGTGACGGTCCAAGCTGTTATGGCAAAGCGGGTGTGTTCGATGGGCGAGCAACATGCATTATCGTCACCGAGGGCTGCGAGTTCTCACAGCACTTCGTCGGAAAACCTGGCCACGTTCTGATGCGCTGCGATCCATTGAAGGTGCGCCCTGCTCCAGTACCTCCGGGCGTCGGCGCCGGTCAGCATTCTGAAACCAGACGGCGGCAGCGGAAACGCGGAGGGTATTGGCGCGTCGGGCAGCCACAGCAACACATTGTCGCGACTTTCAATCGTCAGCCGCCATGTTCTTTCCAAGCGACGGAATCCACGCATGTTAGCCGCAGCCAACGCAAAAACCGATTCCGTAATCCGCAACCTGGGTGACTGGTCGACAGCTTTGATCGGCGCCTGATGTGTGATTTCGCCCTTGGAGAGAAAGGCGTGCATACGAATGAGGGATCTGTCGATCCGCACGGTTTGGCCTGTTCCGTCCCGTTCGTTTGATGCAGGATCCAGGCTGATCCCTGAGAAACATCCGTCGAACAGGCAGTCTTCAACGATGCCGCTGAGGAGATAGTCGTTCTCCACCGCATCATCCCTGATTTCGCTGAGCCAGCAGCCTTTTAGCCGAAAGCCGTCGGCGTGCTCGGCGAAACGAATGCCATCCCAGCAGCGACGCGCACGGATACCCTCTATTGTCGCGTCGGTGGTTCCGTCCCTGACAAGCAGAGCGGCGCTGTTGCAATAGGTGTCGCGCCAATCAGACGTTAGCGGCACCTGACCATCGAAGCGCCCTCCGATAAGGCGAACGCCGGGGCAGTTGCGGATGACGAGGGGATAGCGATTGACGGGCAACGGCCCCTCGTCGCATCCCGTCATCGCGCTGGGATCGCTATTTCTGCTGTTGGCAACCGTGAAGGAAGCATTTCGAGCGTCGATTGTTGCTCCCGGCTCGAGGTTCTTAATCGATTGCTGTTCGAATCTATAGGCACCTGCCAGGACGAATTCCTTGCCTTTTGGCGTATGTCCCCCTTGCGCTCTGCCCAAGCCCGGCAACAGGGCGATCAGGGGATACAGGCCGGCGACGCCCATGAATGATCGGCGGTTCATTGTGGTGCTCATTGACCTGCCGGATCGCCCAGCCGACGCCGTTCGAGACAGGCCAAAAGCACCGCCTCCAGAACCCTTTCGGCGACATCTTCGGGCGATGCCAACCTTTCCACGTCGACCGCCGCCAGCACGCCGACGTGATCTTCCGTTTCCATTCCCCTCTCAAGATCGGCCGCAATCTGGCGGCAAGCACAGTCCGCAGCCGACCAGAGATGACCGCCGCAATCAGGAGATGCCCTTTGCATCCGCGAGGACCGATCGCCCCTTTTCAGAAGTCGATTTCGTGCTAGGCCGATCTCGCCGCGCAGATGGACAAAAATCATGTCATGCACGCCAATGGCGAACAAGATGTCAATCCAGCTCTCCGAAGTTGCCCGATGCTTAGCCTTAAGCGATATTGAGAGGAATCCCTGCAGCAGCCCCTGATCCATAATAGTGATAGTATTCTTTCCCTGCCTTTCGGTTTGGATATAGGCAACCAAAACGGAAAGGTTCCAAATAACCCTGATTGCATCGACAAACGACGATTGGCCACTCTCGATGACAAAACGTGCAATTCGGGCGAGCAACGAGCGAAACTGACGGTCCTTGAATCTCGGGGCAACAATACCGATCCTGTGGATCTGGCGGTCGATGAACGTTCTTGTCTCCCACGCTATTCTCACATCGCCTGCCAGCGGGCCGCACCGTCGCAAGTCGTTCGCCAACAAGGTGGAAGCGGTTGTCTTTCCGATCCCAGGGAGACCAAAGAATTCGACGAATCGAATGTCTGTTTGAGGCGCGCGTGCTTCAAGGCTTGGCGGCAAGCCTAGCGCCAGCTCGCTAGCCGTGTGCGGAATCATTGGGCTCGGTTGGCGAGGTTGGTTCTAGGGAGACAAAGAGACATGGCGGAAGCTCAATGTTGAAAGAGCTGAGTTCCAATTCTTGCGTATAGCTTTGGGCTCTCACCAAGCCCGCTCTGCATTGATCGTTGCCTGCCGCGGTAGAAGATGAGCAAAGCCAAGGGCAGCCAGAAGAAGGGCGCTGTTGATGGGCCGAAAGAATCGCTCATCTGGTTTGCGGCGATGTAGTTGAAAACGGAAACCGATGTTCCGAGCACCATCACATTAATTTCCGTCGAGTGGTCCCCCCTGTCCTTATCAAGCAATGTACTGAGGACAGCGCTGACAACATATGTCACGACCACGAGTACCATCACTGACATCAACCCGACGCCGGGCACCCCCAGTGTTCTAAAGGCGTCGATGAACAGGTTGTGGCTATGGGGAGCAATATCGCCCACCCACTGCCCTGCGCCGACCCCCATAAACGGATGCGATAGGCCGAGGTCTATCGATATAGACCACAGCCGCTGCCGCGAGATGACCGAATGTGCCTCGCCTCCGGACAATTGGAGGGCGAGCAGATTGTAAGCCCGTGGATTGAGGTACTGCAATGCCACCAGGCTCGCTTCCAGCAATATCGGAGCCGTAACCATACCCGCGATTACTGCTATTGGGCTCTGCTTTCTTCTGACCAGATAGAAGCTGTATATTCCGAAGAACGCTCCGAGGCCTGCAACGCCGAGAACGAAATTTGTCTTTGAACCCGATTTCACCAAACCCAGGAGCACCGCAACGAGGCAGCCCAAGAGGAGAACACGGTGGCTGCGGGATGAGACCAGCTTCGCGGCGACAAGCGGCAGAGCAGCCGACAAGGCGATCCCGAGTTGGTTAGAGTGCTTGAAATAGCCTTCCGCGCGATCGGCAAATCTGGCATCGCCCAGCCCGATTGCGACTAGACAGGAAGTTGCAACACTCATGATGATCATCGCCATCACTATCCTATCGATTGCCACGAGACCCTTCGGTCTGGTGGAAATCGCTGCGACTGCTGGAATAATCGCGAAACCGAACACCTGCGCAAAAACCGCGCGCATCGTCCTGATCGGACTGTCGGCGTAAAGCATCGACAGTAGGGACAGAACCATGATGAAAGCAGATATGGCCAGCACCGCAGTCGCCAGGGCCGCTTCGGTCCGATGGAGGCGTCTTGCTGTTTCGGCATAGGCACCGACGCTTACCAGGGCGCAGAACAGAGCAAGCAGGAAGGAAAGCGAGCCATCCGTTCCGGCAATCCGCGTGGCGCCAGGGAACCAGATGGACACGATCAGCAAAAGAACGGATACCTGCAGCATAGATGGGATGTCACACCGAACGCGTGATCTAGGAATTTCGTGCCGACGCAACTCTGCCCTGATGCGCAACGTACAGCGCCTTGTTGGCAAGCTGCCGCATGGCAGGTGAATCTCCGCATACCTATTTCACGAGCAGCCTAGGCTCAGCGGATGGACATGGAAATGTGCGAAAAGGGTGCATTGGGACAGGGTGCACTACGTCTTTTGTGCAAAGCGGCTGAGGTGTAGCGATTTCCCACAACTTGATCGACAGTCGGCCAGTCAGTGCAGCCGGATTGGGTGTTGGTACGGATTCGCAGATGTGGGAGACTCAGGTACGGCACTTTGAGTCTTCTGAGTCTTCCACACCGTAGGAGATCGCCGTGCTTTGGGGCCTTGTCGCAGTCGGCTTGATCGGCATTTTGCTGGGATTTCGTTTTCGAGCGGCTGCGCTCATCATCATGACGGCGGTGACCTTCGTGGTCGGCGTCGTTGCAGGCGGCATCGGCAGTTGGTTTGACTGGGGCCGCCTGGTTTCAATCCTGCTTCTCGTAATCGTTCTGCAGTGCGCCTATTTGCTCGGCCTCGTCCTTGGCGTCATCTGGCGCCGTGGCATGTCACGCGAGCAATGACGATCCGCGGCTGCATTTTCCGCGCCCCGGCGCCGGAGCTGTTCGCCGTTGTTTTGCCGCCAGGACCCGCCGGCGTCTTTGCGGCAACGACATGCATGAGAGCAAGAATTTGCGGTGCGCTTTACTTAAGACGCATGGTCGAATTTCATCACGGCGAAGACAGTCCGGATGAGGATAACGACATCGGCCCACAGCGACCATTCCCGCACATAGCGGCTGTCGATGGAGACACGACTGGGATAATCCATCGCGTCTCTGCCGTTTACCTGCCACAGGCCGGTTAGCCCCGGCCGGGTTTTTAGATAATCGATCGCACAGGAGCCGTAACGTTGCAGTTCGTCGGGAACGACCGGACGAGGGCCGACACAACTCATCTCGCCACGCAGCACGTTAATGAGCTGAGGCAGCTCATCCAGGCTCGATTTCCTGAGGATATGCCCCAGGAATGTGATGCGCGGGTCGTTTTTGATTTTCCAATTCTGCTCCCACTCCTTGGCGGCTTCGGGATTGCTCGCGAGATAGTCGGCCAGAACCCGCTCCGAGTTCGCCACCATGGTTCTGAATTTATAGCAGGCGAAGCGCTTGCCATTGAATCCGACCCTGGTGTGGGAGAACACCGCCGGTCCCCCATCAGTCAACAATATCAAAAGGGCAACCGCCAGCATGACCGGGGCGGCAAGGACAAGTGCGATCGATGCGACAGCCATGTCCATGATCCTTTTGGGCCGGCCTCCAAGCGGACGGAGGTTTTGGCCGATCCGGGTGCTGGGCCTGCGGCGCTTTATGTCAAATGCGCTGATTGTCACGGGTCTCACCAAGAAACGCGGTTGGTGTTGCTGCCCAACTTCACAGCGGCTTCGGATTCTTGGCAAGAGAAGCAAAGGAGGTAGCGGCGTACCCGGTGCTCGTTACTCCTAAGCCTGACCCGCGCGTCGATGGCGTGGTGTCTATAAGCCTTCTGATCAAACGGCGTATCACCTAGCATCCGTTTGCTGCGGTAGCAGTCCGGGCAGGTCGGCTGTATTGCCAAAGTCTGCATTGGACCTGGCTCAGCCACCAGGAGATCAGGGTGCCAACCGAATCCAGGCCGTCACGCTCGTGGAGATACAGGAACCACGTTTGATAAATGCGCAAGGCGCAAAGGCGTCCGTCAAAGCAATGCAGGAAATACACGTGCATCACGCCGAGACAAGATCCCCCTGGGCGGTTTGTCAGCTTAACGGACATTCCAGGCTTACAGTTCAGGCTTATTTGACAGTGGAGCGCGCAACGTGGTGTCCAGCTTGATGCCTTTACCACGTGATCTTGCCGCGGCGTCGTTTGCTCGTGATATTCGCGAGATCGAGCTTGCCGAAGTACTTGCCATTGTGCGCAAGCAAATTGCCTTGCTTGATCTTGATCTCTCCGGCCTCACCGTGGTCGTTGGCGCTACGACAGGATACCAAGCGGTGACTGCCACAGCGGCGGCGCTCGCCAATGCCAACCGTGTCGTTGCGCTCGCCCGCATAACCTCCAGACATCCGAGCCTGGCGGCCATCGCAGATGCGACGTTGGCATTTGCCAAACACGCTAAAGTCTCCGAACGCATTGAAGTGACGAATCGCATCGGCAGCCGCAAATGGCAGGACGTCGACCTCGTCACCAGCTGTCCCCAGGTCGGACCGATTTCGAGATCTCTCATTGAACTCTTGCCCTCACATGCGGTGATTTCGCTGATGGCTGAACCATGGGAGCTTCGGCCGGGCTTTGTGGACTTCGACGCCTGTGAAGAGGCCGGCATCAAAGTCGCGGCTCCCAATCTCAGCCACCCAGCCATAGACCTGCTGCCGGAATTCGCGCGGTTATGCTGCATCTTGCTCAGCGATGCTGGTGTCGATCAACGAGCCGCGAGGCTCGCCATCGTCTGCGACACGCCCTGTGCACCATCCCTTGAGCAGGCGCTACGCGCGGGCGGGGCGAGAGTAAGTGTTTTTTCGCATCCCATGCTCCTGACCGACGGCACATGGGATGTGATCGTGGTCGCGATGAGACCGTCCGACAAACCTTCAATGGACATTAACAGCCTGGGCCGTATTGCCCGGAACTCTCGCCAAGCGCTCCTGGTGCAGTTCAGCGGCGGCATCGATCGCTCTGCCGCGAGCTATTTCGGCCTCAGGGTCTGGCCACCGAAGCGACTCACCCGTGGTCAGCTAGGCCTTCCATTTGACGTACTCGGATCGGCTCCAATCGTCCGCAGACTGACGGGAGGGCTGAAGGCTGCCGAAGCAGCATATCGTGGCGTAGAGCTTGGACGGGACAGCATTGGATTTCTCGTGACGGCGGGGTCCGCAACGGTTGGTGCCTAAGCACACGCCCAGCGTGGCGTTCGCGACACGGCGCGGACGGCAGCATCGATCATCGGAACTTACCAGAACGGCGAACCCGTGGTCCCGCCCTTAACGCGCCCGGCGGTTTATATTGCCAAGCCGGCCAGGCAAAGACCGATCGGGCTTCAAAGCAACATCTGTCTAAGCTTGTACGCTACCTCGGTGCGGTTTGTAGCCTTGAGTTTTTTCATGATATTTCGAATGTGCACCTTGACGGTGCTCTCGCAGAGGTTGAGCTCGTAAGCAATTATCTTGTTCGCCTTGCCTGTCCTGAGCGCCTCCACAACCGCCGCCTCGCGTGTGGTGAACATGCCGGTGAGCGGACGGGCCCCGTTTGTGGTCGAGTGGATGATCTCTCGAAGAGCCAGCACGCAGCTGGCGGGGACAAAGATCCCTCCGGCACGAGCGAGCCCGATAGCCTCGGCCGCGACCTTCACCTTCACGCTTGTAGGAATGTAGCCTCGGGCGCCGCATTCGAGAGCAGCGAGAACCTCCGCCGGCTCGTCGGAATCCACCACGACGATTACGGGTACGGTGCCAAACTCGGAAATGAAGTGCGAAAGTTCCGCCCGAACACTCTGGTCCGTGACCTTTCTGGCGCCGAGAATTACGAGGATCGCGGACGGCTGCGCTTCCCCGGCAATGTGCTGGATTTCGTCGAGCGATCCGACCGCGCTAACCCGCCAAGTGGGATTGTGTTCGATGAGGCCGCGCGCAAGGCATTCACGTTCGAGTGCCCGCTTGTCGACAATCATGACCAAGCCTTCGCTTGGGCCTCCTTCATCGAGATCGGACCCGCTAAGACCATTCGCGTCCGGCAGATGTCCATTGTGTATCGGTCTTGTTGCGTCGTTCCAAAAATCGGAAATTTGGGGGTGTCCCATCGCCTTACTACTCCTCTCCGTCGCTCCCTTTTGTTTTGCCCCCTCTCGCAAAATTCGGCAGAAGCGTGAACTGTACGCTCGTTCATCATGTGTCAGGTTGCGTAGTTGTTAACTGACGATTGGATTCAAGGAGTAGGGCATACGCCGCCCCAACGCACGGACGTATGGCTTCCTCGCTCCATGGAGGTAACCCAACCTGGAAGGCATACTACGATGCTGTGGAAAAGGCGCATTAATCCTGGTTAACAATTTGGTAATTATATCTTAGATAGCTAATATAACCTGAAAATTTCGCAACCTATAATTGTATTTCGTCGCGCAACACCAATAAGGAGAACTCAAGGTCGGCCAAACTGAGACCGCAGGTTGACCAGTTCTGACTCGACCACCAACGTGCTCACCGGCTTATCGGCTATCGGTGACCCCCGAATTGTGGCTCTCGTACTCCGTTCGTATGCTTTGCGCGTGTTCGGCGTGAGCGCATATAGTCCCCAGCCCCCGGCGCCGTTTCTCACAAACTGCCCGTCGGTTAGGCCCGGTGTCCTAGCCCCATCCCAACAACGGGTGCCGGGCCGCTCCATCAGAACGCCTCGTTGACTAAAGGCCCGCCACCCCATTTGCGAGGCGACGAGCCCTCGCCCCAGCCCACACATCTATCAAAGCAATTGCGGTGCCAGACGTACTGACCCGTAACGGGTCACATTTGGCCCAGCGGCGGACGAGCTTCCACATCGGAGCTCGCGGCAGCGATAGTGGGATTTCATGGACGCGCGCCCAAGCGTATAACGATCCAGCAGTCTTCTCACCTGACCTTGCGGAAGCGTAGATCGCGAGAAGACAGCCGGTGATAGGGTTGGAGACGGCCATGTCCATCAGACGCCAGATCGGATCGCCCGGCAAAGTGCGGGCCCGCCTTTCGAATTGCATCGCGGCCGACTGCCGTGGATGAGGGTCGCCGGACGGCAATTCTTAACCTGTCCTTTTCCAGTGCGAGGAACGTGCGCGATTATCTGGCGGCGCAGGAGAAGAAGTCGCTGCTGCGCTTTCTGACCTGCGGTTCGGTCGATGACGGCAAGTCGACGCTGATCGGGCGCCTGCTTTCCGACACCAAGCAGATTTTCGAGGACCAACTCGCCGCGCTCGAACGCGATTCGCGCAAGCATGGCACGACCGGCGACGACATCGACTTCGCGCTTCTGGTCGACGGTCTCGAGGCCGAGCGCGAGCAAGGCATCACCATCGACGTCGCCTACCGCTTCTTCGCCACGCCGAAGCGCAAGTTCATCGTCGCCGACACGCCCGGTCACGAGCAATACACCCGCAACATGGCGACCGGCGCCTCGACCGCCGACCTGGCGATCGTGCTGATCGATGCGCGGCAAGGGGTGCTGCGCCAGACCAGGCGCCATTCGATCATCGCCTCGCTGCTCGGCATCCGCCACATCGTGCTGGCCGTCAACAAGATCGATCTGGTCGGGTTCGACCAGGCGGTCTTCGAACGCATCACCGAGGCCTACCGGCAATTCTCGCGCGATCTCGGCTTCCAGACCATCGTGCCGATCCCGATGTCGGCTCGGTATGGCGACAATGTCAGCCGCCGCTCGGACGCCATGGAGTGGCATTCCGGGCCGACGCTGATCGAGCATCTCGAAACCGTGTCGGTCGATGCAGCGGTGGTCGACCTGCCGTTCCGCTTTCCGGTCCAGTATGTCAATCGCCCCAATCTCGACTTTCGCGGTTTTGCCGGCACGATCGCCTCCGGCTCGGTTGCGTCAGGCGACGAGATCGTTGTCGCCAAGTCCGGCAAGTCTTCGCGCG
>NZ_JAMYSC010000033.1:0-74153 GCF_040321755.1 Mesorhizobium sp. M0276
CGACCTGGCCGCCGGCGACGAGCTCGGCCGCCGTGCGATGGCCATAGTCGGCGATCGGTTCATTGCGATACCAGTAGATCGCCTTTTTGACGTCCCCGGTGAGCTCCGTCGCGGCTGAAATCACCTTCACCATCTCACGCATCCGACCCTGCAGTCGCTCCGATGATGGATTACGGAGCGTGTTACGGTGGACGCCAGTCAACTGCGCCAGGTTGGCCACCTTGACGCCCAGCGCCTGCGACAGGCGCCTCGGCGAGATATATGGGGTGCGCGGTTCCTGCAGGCTGTCGACAAAGCCCGAGATCACTGTGGAATGTGCTAGCTGTGCGTGGGCCATGACAATTCTCCGACCTCTCATGCGCACAATATATGCACATTTTAACGCATAGCAAGTGAACGGAGGCCTGACCCCTTGCAGCGCACTGCTGTCCTTCCCCATTATTCAGCGGTTGCTAACGGCAGCAACGCTCCATCTCGGTCACTTTACTAGCGCTTTCCGTCTACCAGACGCGGGCATGGGCGCGTCAACACCTACCCGACATTCACGGCACTCGGCACTGACCCCTTGCTGACCTTCTCCAAGACGAGCCCCAGGTCTCCATGCTGTAGTCGTCGGTCTCCTCGGGAATTTCGCGATGGAGAGGTGACCATGTTGGTCGAAGACCGACGCCTTCGGGCGGGCACCGCCAAGGGAGGAGCCTGGGGCAAAGATGAGCTGCAGGTCTTCATCCGTTTCTTCGTCCCGGAGAACCCGTTCGGTGATCTGGAGCAATCGGCCAAGCTCGATCAGGGCAGGAACGCCGGCACGGATCGGCGCTTGGAAAATCTCTTCGCCGACCCAGCGGAATCGGAGTGCGCCAAGCCGGGTCTCATCGGCCACTCCAAGGAGGTAGTCGCTTTCTACAAGCGTGCGAACCGCGCGGCCTTCCCGATCGGCCAGACGGCGTTCGGCGCGCTGCATGAGGCGCCGGCCCCAGGTGTCAGGCGCTGAGTCACCGATGGAGCCGAATGTCGCAAGACCGGCAGGAGGGGCGAAGGCGCCACGGGTCAGAGCAAGGGCTGGCTCCAGGGAGAAGCGGTTCGGGTCCTCAAGCCATGCGCCGTCATACTCGAAGAGGATGGTCTCGATGCCCCGGACGCGATTGCTCCTCGCCAGTCGACCGGGCGTGTGCGGCCGTCCAAATCGACATGGACCTCGCAGTCAGTCATCGCGGGACGATCCGGTTGGCCGCCTGAGGTGGACATGCTTAGGCAGGTCGGCGCTGGCGAGCGCCTGACCGACGCTGTCGTTGCTGATGTCGGCGACCTGGCTCAGGCCGTCGAGCAGGCCGAGCGCCTGCAGGACGCCGGCATAAATGCCGACGCTGACGTTGGTGTCGCCAGCTTCGACCCTTTGCAGTGTCGAGCGAGACGTGAAGGCGCGCTCAGCTACGACCGCCATCGGCAGCCGTCGGCGTCGACGGGCATCATGGATGTCCGCCCCAAGTTTGCGCAGCGCGCGCCGCACTGCAGCAGGAGGGTAGTGTGGAGTGGGCATTTGACACCTTCGCACTACAGATCGAGCGGATATGTAGCACGAAGATTACAATCTTCCTACCCCTTTGAGGGCCTCACTCCAGTAGAGAGCGAAGGTTCGATCTTACCGTCGTCATGACCGCATCCACCGGGACCCCCCGAACGTCGGCGATCGCGGCGACCGTGGTTTTCACGTCCGCGGGCTCGCTGGGACGACCGTCAACCTGAGTGAAGGGACCGTCTGTCTCCGCCAGCATCCGATCGATGGGCAAGTCGCAGACGAGGCGCGGCCGCGACCCTCGCCTGCCGTGCTGGTGAGCGCGCGGTCTGACCGGCCGCAACGATCGGCCGACGACGATTGCCTCGGGTGCGGCGGGCTTCTTTTGCTCAAGCGTAGCGTGACCGGCAAATGGCATGTCGACGAGACTACATCAAGGTCCGCGGCCGGTGAATGTATTTCTATCGCGCCATCGACAATGTCGGCGACACGGTCGAGTTTTGGTTCAGCGAGCGGCGAGACCTGCCGGCGGCCAAGCGCTTCTTCAGAAAGGCACTGGAGCGTCATGGTCGACCGGATCGCGTCGTCATCGACGGGAGCCAGACTAATCACGAGGCGATCATTTCCTGCGACACCACAAATCGCTTGCAGGATCGTTCCCGGCGCCCGCTGAAGCCGATCCGCATCCGCCGGAGCCAGTATTGGATCGAGCAGGACCATCGGCGCATCAAGCGTCGTGTCCGGCCGATGCTCGGTTCAAATCGACGGCCACTGCCACCACCATCCTTTCCGGCATCAAAATGATCCACATGATGCGCAAGCGACAGGCGAGGTACGCCTTCAATCCGAATCCGTCCCTGGCCGAGCAGTTCGAAATCCTCGCCACCTGATTGACCGCGCACTCAGGCCTCTCTGCGCCCCTATGCAGCCGTTGCAACAAACCTGTAAAATCCCAGGCGAGGAACCTGGTCCTGCCGTCAGCCATCGCGGTCCATGCGAGCCCGGCAGCGGGCCTGGTCGCGCGGGCGGCCCAGCTCCTGATAACGTGAGGCCGCCTCGTCGAAGGCGGCGACCGCGCGGATCTCGTGGTTCTGCGCCCGCCGCTGGACGCCGCGCGCTTCCCAGAGAGCGGCCGCCCAGGGGCCGCCATGCCACATGCCGGCGATGCGCTCGGCGTCGTTCAGGCGGCGGTCGACCTGGTCCAGCTCGCCGGCCTCGGCGAGCGCGATCGCCGAGGCCGTGCGCAGCGCCATCGAACAGGGCTGGCAGGCGCCATGGGTCAGCAGCCGGTCGCCGGCAAGGATCTCCTGCGCCACCATCTTGGGTGTCGTCGCCGCCCGCACGGCCAGCGCCTGCATGCGCATGATCAGGTGCGGCGACAGCCATGTGCGTTCGGCGTCGGTGAGACCGCGCTGGATGAGCCGGTTGGCGCGCCACTTCTGGCCGCGCTCCAGTGCAATCTCGGCCAGCCGCTCTATGGCAAGCACGCGGCCGGCCACCGCGTCCGCCTCCAGCAGCAGCCGCTCGGCCTCGGTCAGGTGGCGCTCGGCTTCGTCGAGATTGCCTGAAAACAGCGCCGCCTCGCCCAGAAGTAGGCAGGCAAGCCCGCGGCCGGCTTTTGATCCGGCCTGATCGGCGACAGTGAGCAGTTCCCGGGCGAGCCCCGCGACTTCGGCATGGCCCTTGGCGCTGCACAGGCAGAATTCGGACAGGCAGAGGTGGCCATCGAAGACATGCTGCACGAAGGCCGTCTTGGCTCGAACCCATTCGATGAACTCGGAGCGGAACAATTGCGGCCACTGCGCCCGCATCATCGAGGCGAGGCCGAGCAGCGCGCTCGCCTCGCCGACTTCGCGCGGCATGTCGGCGCCGAGCGCCAGGTCGCGTGTGTGCCTGGCGATCTCGCTCGCCTTGTCGAACTCGCCGCTCTGCAGATGCACCAAGCCCCAGGCGAGCGAGGTGCGGACGCGCTCCGACGGGTTGACGGTTTCTGTGCCGGAGAGCGCCAATGCCTTCTCGTAAAGGGCAATGGTCGCCGCGCTCGGTCCGACGCCGAGTTCGGCGTGCAGGTTGTCGCGCAGCTGATTGAACTGGCGGATGGCCTCGACGCGGTTGCCGGCATCAAGTGCTGCCTTCATCAGTGAGCACTGGGCCTGCTCGTCGGCGGGGTCGAGCGCGATCAGGCGCTGCCACAGCCCGCCGGCGCGCAAAAGGTCGCTGTAGCGCTGCTGGAGTTGCGCGCGCGGCGCGTCCAGCCATTCGATAAAAAGATCGTCGGGCAGGAGCCTACCGCCGTAGAGGTCGGCGGCGCGCTCATACGCGCTCTTGTCACCGTCGCGCAGCGCTACCTTCGCGGCGATCTCGAAGCTTTCGGCGTCGATCTCGAGCTCGGCATGCGGGGCAAGCGAGACGATGTCGTTACTCACCTTGATCAATTCGTGGACGCCCAGCGTGCGTCGAGCGAAATGGATGGCCTTGCGCAGATTAGCGCCAGCAGCCTCGGGGTCGGCGTCGGGCCAGAAGGTTTCCACGGCCTGCTCGCGGTGGATGCGATGGGCAGGCCTGAGCGCCAGCAGCTTGACCAGGGCCGAGGCGCGGTCGCGCCGCCAGTCGGCCGCCGGGATCGGACGACCATCGATGGTGACGGCGAAGCGG
Organism: Mesorhizobium sp. M0276; assembly: GCF_040321755.1. Classification (NCBI taxonomy): domain Bacteria; kingdom Pseudomonadati; phylum Pseudomonadota; class Alphaproteobacteria; order Hyphomicrobiales; family Phyllobacteriaceae; genus Mesorhizobium; species Mesorhizobium sp. M0276. Next base: position 4,169 of record NZ_JAMYSC010000033.1, read on the forward strand.
CCGAGCAGATGGATCGAAACGCGCATCAAGGCACCATCATAAAGTGGACCAGCCTTGGCGGCCGTCACCAGCCAGGGGGCGTCGGGGAACGCTGGCGGAACATAGATTTCCCAATATGCGGCTGCAATCGAATTCCAACCGGAAAGGAAAGCTACCATGTCGCTGCGTATCGCAGACATCGCCCCCGACTTCACCGCCGAGACCACCGAAGGCACCATCAGCTTCCACCAATGGCTGGGCAAAGGCTGGGGCATCCTGTTCTCCCACCCCAAGGACTACACGCCGGTGTGCACGACCGAACTTGGCTACATGGCGCGCCTCAAGCCCGAGTTCGACAAGCGCGGCGTCAAGGTCATCGGCCTCTCCGTCGACCCGGTCGAGAAGCATGCCGGCTGGGCCAAGGACATCGCCGAGACGCAAGGGATGGCGCCCAATTTCCCCATGATCGGCGACCCGACGCTCGCCGTCTCGCAGCTCTATGACATGCTGCCGGCGTCCGCCGGCAACAGCAGCGACGGCCGCACCGCCGCCGACAACCAGACGGTGCGCAACGTCTACGTCATCGCGCCGGACAAGAAGATCAAGCTGGTGATATCCTATCCGATGACGACCGGCCGCAACTTTGACGAGGTGTTGCGCGTGGTGGACTCCCTGCAGCTGACGGCCAAGCACCGCCTGGCGACGCCCGTCAACTGGAAGCCCGGCGACGATGTCATCATCGCCGGGTCGGTATCGAATGACGAGGCGAAGCAACTCTACCCGCAGGGCTGGAAGGAGCCGAAGCCCTACATCCGCATCGTGCCGCAGCCAGTCCTGACCTGACATCGGCCAAACTGCGAGGACTTCGACGGCCAAAACTTTGGCGGCGAGGACACGGGAGTCCCCGGCGCCACGACGGGAATGATCGATCAACCAGGAAATATTGGTGGGGAGCAAAGATGAGCACCGCAAACAAACCGCGCATCGTCGTGTTGGGAGCCGGCTTCGGCGGCCTGGAGCTGACGACGCTGCTTTCCGAGGCGATGGGCGACAGCATCGACGTGACGCTGATCGACCAGAGTGATTCCTTCGTGTTCGGTTTTTCCAAGCTGGACGTGATGTTCGGCCTGAAGACGCCGCAGGCCGTGCGCCTGCCCTACAAATGCTACGCCAAGCCGGGCGTCAGGATGCTGAAGCGCGCGATCACCGGGATCGATCCCGACAGGCGCCGGGTGACTACCAATGACGGCGAGTTCGACGCGGACTACCTCGTCATTGCCCTGGGCGCCGAATATGATTTCGACGCCACGCCAGGGCTGTCGGGAACCAACGAGTTCTATACCCTGGCGGGGGCGGAGCGGCTACGCGACGTGCTGCCGACTTTCAAGAAAGGCAAGGCAATAGTCGGCGTTTGCGGCGCGCCCTACAAGTGCCCGCCGGCGCCCAGCGAATGCGTGCTGATGCTGCACGACTATCTGCTCAGACAAGGTGTGCGCCAAGCCTGCGAGATCGCCCTGGTGCTGCCCTTGGACAGTCCGGTGCCACCCTCGCCCGACACTTCGAAGGCGCTGCTGGCCGCCTTTGCCGAACGCGACATCAAGTTCATCCCCAGCCGCCGCGTCGCCTCCGTCGACAATGCCCGCAATGTGGCGGTGCTCCACGACGGCACGGAAATGCCGTTCAATCTCTTCCTCGGCGTTCCCAAGCATCGTGTGCCGCCGGTGGTGCTGGAAAGCGGCATGGCCGAGAACGGCTGGATCCCGGTCAATCCGCGCACGCTCGAAACAAAATACGAGAACGTCTATGCCGTCGGCGACGGAGCCAACACCGGCACGCCGAAGGCCGGCGTGTTCGCCGAGGGTGCCGCGCGAGCCGTCGCCTCCGCGCTCGTCGCAAAACTGCGGCAGAGCGGCAGCGGCTCGCTCTATGACGGCTTCGGCACATGCTATATCGAGTTCGGCGGCGGGCGCATCGGCAAGGTGGAGGTCGATTTCTTCTCAGGTCCCGCGCCAACCGGCAATTATTACGAGCCCTCGGTGGCGCTGCGCGCCGACAAGGAGACCTTCGGGTCAAGCCGGCGCTCGCGCTGGTTCGGCCTCTGAGGCCAGAGGCTGTTCAGGGGCCGCAAGCCCCGGGCGCTCTGTGGTGCCCGCAGATCCGCAAGCGCGGCACCGCCATTGACGCTGCGCCTCAGCCTGGCGGGGTCGCGGCTTCTCATCGACCACGAGTGCAATCTTGAGGGCACCACGTAGAGAGTGGGCTCAGCAACGAGGCCTTTATCAAAAGCTACGGCTGATTTGATGATGATGCCGCCATACGGGCTTCGGCGCATCTGATGACCCGTGGCGGTGCGAAAAACATTCGTCAATTGCAGCGCAGGCGGCACGCGCGACCACAAGGTTCGCACGCTCGCCGGCCATGCCGGGTTTTGCGAATACGTTTCCTGTGACGACGCGCTGCCACCATCGGTGTCAAACGGCTTCCAAAACTGACCCCCGATCGCCGTCCAGCTTTGCACGCCGAGTCACAGATGCTAACGCACTGCTTGATTCCTCCAGCGCCGTCCGAGGCGCGCGGGACAGATGGAGCGCTGGACGCTGGGCCGATTTGAAGCGCCCGCCATCGATCGCCACGCTTGCATCGCTGGAAGGCCCGTTTGGGGGTCGGATAGCGATGGAAGATCTCGTGATCCTCACCTGGGGTCGCATCGTCCACCATGACAAAAAGTGCTGATTGATGATCCGGGGTCAAGGCCCCTCTACGATTGTAGGCGGTGGGACTCGATAGCGTGCCTCTGGTCTTGTCTATCGCGCGGAAGGCAGCGTTATAAGATTTCGGCAATTTTCTTATAACGTCGCTTGCATCGCTTGAGCTCATGCCGTTATAAGAGAAACTCATTTTTCTTATAACGGAGCCGACGCATGAAGACGGTCGACCTCGTTTATCGCACGATGTATGCGGAACTTGTTCAGCGCTGCCTTGACGCATCGTTCGAAACCGACTTCTCCACGGCGGGAAATTTCGTCCGGGTGCCGGTGAAGGGGCGGGACTATTGGTATTTTGAGGAAACCCGACCCAAGAAAACGCGGAAGTATGTCGGCCCGTCCGACGACCCCGAGATCGCGAAACGCGTTGAAACTTTCCAAGAGATTAAGGAAGACCTCCGCAGCCGACGGAAACTCGTCTCCACGCTGACTCGCGAAGCAGGGCTGACTGCTCCGGACCGGTTCACTGGCGATGTCGTTGAAGCCATGGGAGCAGCAGGAATCTTCCGCCTAAGAGGCGTGCTGGTTGGTACGGTTGCCTTCCAGACGTATGCAGGACATCTCGGTGTAAGGTTGCCAGGCGCTTCATTGCAAACCGGCGATGCCGATTTCGCGCAGCACTACTCGATCTCGTCGTCAGTCGAAGACAGCCTGCCGCCGATCCTGGAAATCTTGAGAGAGATTGACCCAACCTTCAGGGAAATCCCCCACAGATCGGATCCCGGACACACGACGCAATTCGAGAATGCAACGAGATACAAGGTCGAGTTCCTTACGCCGAACCGGGGATCCGATGACTTCACCGACCATGCCAGTCCGATGCCAGCACTGGGGGGAGCTTCGGCGCAGCCCTTGCGTTTCCTCGATTTCCTGATCCACGAGCCCATCCGGACCGTGATGCTGCATCGGTCAGGGGTGCCTGTAACCGTGCCGTCGCCGGAACGGTATGCAGTTCACAAGCTCATCGTCGCCTCTCGCAGGCAATCAGATGCAAATGGCGTCGCCAAGCGCGAAAAAGACGTCTATCAGGCCAGCCTCCTTGTCGAGGCACTGGAGGCGACCCGGCGCAAAGACGACCTTGCAACAGTGTTCTCGGAAGCGTGGGGCAGGGGGCAGCACTGGCGCGAGGCGATGCTGAAGGGGCTGGGCCTGATGCCGCCGAAGAAACGACAGGAAGTTGAGGACACAGTCAGAAAGGCCCTTGTCGAGATCGGCGAGGAGCTGGACGGCTTCGACCCGGCCGCCGTGAAGTCGTAGCCGGAAAAAGGGCGAGGCCCGAAAGCCGCCCCTATCGCTTGGGATTGAGGAAGATCCTCGTGGATCAGCATCGGGCACGAGGGAGTATACCGTAGCTGTTAAGGTCTGTTCGCCGTGTGTCCGTCCAAAATCGCATAAAAGGCAGACTGGCGTGATGTCCGGAAACGTTAGGCATTTCACGGGGTCGCCTGCGCTGAACGCACCGTCAGCCGTTGGCCTTGTCAAGACGTTGGGACAGTTGCCAAGCCGATTGCGGATGCGATCCTGGATGAGAGGCAGGCGTTGCGCCGCCCAAGGCTTGTCGCCTTCAAGGAACTTGGCGGTTACAAGTTCAAGGATCTGCGGCTCCCGTGTTGAGCGCGGCGAATATCTAGGTGATGGCGCGCGCCCGGGCATTTACATCGTCCGGCAACAGGCCCGGATGGCGTTCCGCAATGTGGAACACGATCGACCCGGTTTCGAACAACCGGAGATCGCCTTCTTCGTAGGTCGGAATTTGCCCGAAAGGTTGAAGCGCCAGATGCGCCGGTTCCTTCATCGCCTTGAACGAATCGAGGCGAATCTCGTAAGGTTGGCCCACTTCTTCCAGCGCCCAGCGAACGCGCGTATCACGCGCCAGTCCCTTGCCGCCATCGGGCGACCGCTCAAAGACGGTAATGGTGGCGGTCATCGCTTCTCTTGATATCTTTGTTTCGGTCCTAAGGACGAACGAACGGCGCGTTTCACGATAAGACCCCCGAACTTTGCGGCTCGCTGCGCCAAGCCTCCACAAGCATTTCATGGTGTGTCCTGTTCCAATACGTTTGGGAGGGCGACCTTGGGATGACCGCCCATCACCAAGACGGACCAGTCCAGCGAAAGGATACGTCGCCGGCATCAGGATCTGCGCCGCGTGCTTGGATAGGCCTGAGGCGGACGGGAGCCGAAATTCCGGCGAGCACGGTTATGACCGAATTGCGGACGGATCGGATTTAATTACATTCAACTTGCCCCGAACGTGGTCCGGCATTTGGCAGTGGCCTTCTCGAGCCAGTTCTCCCGTTGCTCCTCGGAACTGCCGACAACTGGCCTGAACACATGTCGTTCATGTTCCAGAACCCCGCAATATGGGAGGACGCATCGTCCCCAGATCAGTCCGAGCGGATCACCGAGGTCATTCACCTCTCGCGTCGCATCGGTATCGGAAGTATTGAAGATAATGGCTTTCTTGATCGAGAGGAGGCCTTCGGGCAACCCATCCGCGGTTTTCAGGCGATAGGCAACACCAGGAACCAGAACGCGATCGAGCCAGCCCGCCAGAATTGCAGGTGGCTTCTCCCACCAGTTCGGGTGGACGATCAGTAAACCATCCGCATTCGCGACTTGCGTCCGGTGCTGGAGCAAAACGCGATCTTCGGCGCGTGAAAGCGCTTCTTCCAGCGTGTCGCCGACCGTGTAGGCCTCTTCCGCGGTTAGGCACGGATCGAAGCCTCCATATAGAGATCGTGATGTTCGATTGCGTGGCCGTCGCCGATCAGCGCGTTGCGAACGCGTGCAGAAATTGCGTGGCAAAAGCTGTTGGCATGCGGGTGGGCTATGATGGAGAAGATGCGCACCGTTTACTCCTCGGCTGAGAGGCGCAGGAATTGAAGGACGGGCAACCCGAGCTACCTCGCCTTGGTTGGCGTGCCGACATTGTCGATACCACGAGAGAACGACAGATAAATGTTCATTGATGGCCGATGACGGCAAGGGTCAAGGTAGCGCTGCCGTTGTCGCCAGGATCGATCGGTGCAGATCAGCGCATCTGCCGGCGACGTATCCTTTCGCTGGGTTCATCCGTCTTAGCTGTTCATGGGCACGGTCATCCCTGACATCGCCCCCTGGACGAATTGGAGCGTGACAAATGAACAGCAAGCAGAGCCTAGCGAACAAGATACACTACGAAACGCTCGCGGAGGCTTTTCGCAGCGGTCGAGAATCGCCACAGGAAGCATCCGAGTGGTCCGTTTTGACGGCGGAACCGGGCGGCGTCGATTACGTCGAGACGAACGTCGGCGACAAGACCGCGCTGTGGGTTCAGCCAAAAACGGCGGCCAAAGACCGGGTCATGCTTTACCTGCACGGCGGTGGCTATGTCGGCGGATCGATCTGGACCCATCGCAAGATGGTCGGCCACCTTGCTAAGGCGATCGGCTGTTACGCTCTGCTCGCTGCGTACGACTACGTTTTCCAGAGCAAGTTTCCGCGCCAAATCGAGCAGGCCGTGACCGCGTTCGAATGGCTCGCCGAGCAGGGTGTCGCGCCGAAGCACACCATAGCCGCAGGCGATTCCGCTGGTGCTGCCCTGATCGTTGCGGCGGCGATGAAACTCCGCGATGCGGGACGGCCGCTGCCGGCCGCGATCCTCAGCATCTCTGGCTGGTATGATCTGTCGGCGAGCGGGCACTCCTACGAGAGCAACCGCGAGAAGGACGCCTTCTTCCAGAAGGCGGTCGTGGATATGCTGGTATCGCAAGTCCTTGCAGGCACCGATCCCCGGCATCCACTCGCCAGCCCGATCTTTGCCGATCTGAAGGGCCTGCCGCCGATCTATCTGCAAGTGGGTGGAGACGAAACCCTGCTCGACGACAGCCGAGCGCTCGCCGACGGCGCGAAAGCCGCCGGCGTCGAGATGCGCTTAGACGTATTTCCGGGGATGCTGCACTCGTTCCAGATGATGGCCGGCCGCGCGCCCGAAGCCGACGACGCGATCGCGCGGTTGGCACAATGGGTTCGCCCCAAGCTTGGTCTGGCCGCAACCGCGGCAACACGCGGTGAAGGTCAGGAGGTCGCATGACCCGCAAATTGAAAGTGGGAAGCTTCGTCTCGCTCGACGGCGTGGTCGAGAACCCGATCAGGATCGCGGGATCGTGCTTCGATGAAGAGGCAAAGGAATATTCGTTCGAAGCTTTGGCCGATGTCGAGTTCCTACTGCTCGGTCGCGTTACTTATGAGATGTTTGCGGCGTCCGGAGGCGAAAGGTGACAAATACGCAGATCGCCTCAACGGCATGAAGAAGCTCGTCGCCTCCCGGACCCTCAAGAAGACGGCGTGGAACGCCTCGTTGATTGAGGGCGACGTGGCCGCCGAGCTTGCGAGGATCAAGCAACAGCCGGGCGGCAACATTGTGAAATACGGGATCACCAGCCTCGATCGGACCCTGCTCGCCGCGGGCCTTGTCGATGAGTATCAGATTTGGGTGATCCCCAAAGTGGTCGGCGAGGCAAAGCGCGCATTTGAAGACGTTGACAACGATCTCGTCCGCCTGAAGCTTTTCGATACGCATCGCTTCAAGAATGGGGTCATGGTTCTCACCTATGTTCCTCAATGACGCTAATATGTGGCAGCTGAAGGACATGCCTGGGCGATCGATCGGCCTATTCGACGCGCGATATCGCGCCTTCCTCGAGACAGTGTCGGGCGTCCGCGCGCAACTGCATCGCTATTGCACGCGCATGACCGGCTCGCGGCTCGACGGCGAGGATCTCATGCAGGAGACGCTGTTCGAGGCCTACACGAAGATCGAGACCCTCGATGATCCCCGGAGGCTAAAACCCTGGTTGTTTCGCATCGCCCACAATCGCTGCATTGACTTTCTGAGGCGACGCGATGTGCGCGAGCGCGCGGAGCAGCCTATTCGGACGACATCGGCGTTGTCCCTGCAGAGCCGGCAGCGACCGATGCACGCCGCGCCATCGAACGGCTGGTTGGCCGCTTGCCGCCCAAGGAGCGCGCCTGCGTCCTACTAAAGGATGTGTTCGACTATTCGCTGGAAGAGACCGCAGAACTCGTGGACTCGGTTGGCGGCGTCAAATCCGCGCTCTCCCGCGGACGGGCGAAGCTCGCCGACTTGCCCGCTGAACCTGCCGGTGAACCGATCCGTCCGCTGGATCCCGACACCGCGCGGCTTTTGAAGCGCTATGTCGACCTCTTCAACCGCCATGACTGGGATGGCGTGCGGAGCCTCACCAGCGCCGATGCCCGGTTGCGGGTCGCCGTCTTCGGGCGTGCCGAAGCACTCGTCCAGATGCTGGCGATACCGTTGATCTGCTTGACCACATGCGGCACGCCGCGATCGCGCGCAACAGCACGATGAAGAACGATCCAGATGCCATCATCCTTGCGCCGTGGCCGATGCCTTGCGGCAAGACGTTCGGCGATCTCGACGGCGCGGCCGACCGGCTCGATCGTCACCCATTCCTCCGGCTTGCCGAGTTCCGCTCGGCCCTTACAAACGATGCTGCGTATCGTCAGTCGTTCGATCATGCTGGCGGAACTGCGCTGGCGCGAATGGATGGGCCGCGTCGAAGCGGTGATCTTCGCCGCGAGCTAACCGGTGCCGCGCGAGGTGCTGGCGCGGGTCGTCGGCAAGAATTGCAATCTCGAGCTGATCATCGACGACATCCGCGCCGAGCTCGCCGGCCGGCCCTACGAGCTGGTCTCGGTCGCCAGCGGGTGGCAGCACCGGACCAGAAAGGTTTTTGGCGACGTCATTCACGCAGCCTTCGGCACGGCAGCGGGCGAGGGGGCAAATGAACTGTCGCAGGCGGAGGCGCTTGTCTTGATGTGCATCGCCTACTTCCAGCCGATCACGCGTGGCGAGCTCTCCAGCTTTTTCGGCAAGGAAGTGTCCCAGGACCTGATCGGCGTGCTGCGCGCTGAGCAGCTGATCGCCTCGGGGCCGCGCAGCGCGCAGCCCGGGGGCGCCCTACACCTATGTGACGACGGAACTTTTCCGTCGCAGTTCGGGCTCGACACGTTGCGCCAGCTGCCGGATGTCGAGGCGCTCGAGGATGCCGGGCTGCTGTCGAAGGAGAAGCTGCTGGCGGGAGATATTCCAGCCGGGCTGGCGAGCGGGGAGGGCGACGGCGAGTACGATGTCGTTGAGGACCAGGTGTCGTGAGCGGGCGTTGTCGCGTTGCGCTCCCAGAGACAGTCGATAACTCAGGAACAGGACGACTGGTCGTGCGGCAGCAGGTGATCTGGATCGTGAACCGCGGCATGGTCGCCGTCGACAAGATTGGCCGGAAAGATCACCAGATTGGTGCCGCCGGCGTGGCGCAGCGACAGAAATAGGATACCGCGAAGCCCGGTCGTAATGACCATGTCCGCAAGCTTCCACGATGGCCGATTTTCTTGGCGAAGCTGTCGAGTGTCTTTCCGGGCGGCAGAGGCGCTTCGGCCAGATGGCATTCGATCCTGCGATGCGCCCGCTCGGCCAATTCATGTTCGGCAATGGCCGATAGGAACCGGGCGGCTGGCCATCGCTCTCGATCGGTCTGTTCGGCAAATGGCCAACGCAGATCCCTCTATGCTGATCGCCGTAGTGAGGCAGGTTCCCCAGTCAGGCTGCGCAAAGTCCTTCGCAGATTGCCGGCCAAGGAACGCGCGCTTTGGGTAGTGGGTCAGTTTGAATTTTCCCCTGGCTTTCTCAAGAACCAACTGACTGCGATCACCGTCCCGAAACCCAATGCGGCTACGACGGCAGGCTCTACCCAGAGGAACAGCTATCGTTCTTCGCAGATTTTACCGAAGACGTTGCTGAATTGCGACCAATCGACGTGCTCAGCAGTGACAATGATGAAGATTAAGACGTGGCCTAGTCGGATTTTTTCCATCGCGCGGACGCAGCAGCCCGCGCGATTTCGGATCGCTGTTCCGGTGATAGCGCCTTCATCCTTGCTTTCGCACCCTTAAGGCCGCCTTTGCGAGCGCTGGCGAGCGGCTTCTTATCTTCGGCTTCGCCTGTGGCGAGGGCGACAATCGACTTCGCCAACTGGTTAGGGTCGCGCGGGCGCTTGGGCTTTAGGTTTGGTTGGCAACGTCATCCTCCACGGCACGCTCAAGATTATACAGTTCGGTCAATGTGCCGTCGCTGGCGTAAATGCTGAATTTGATATTCCCCGCTTTGAGTTCGCGCGCTTGGCCTACGACCTGCCTGCTGGACAAGTCGTTGATCACTAAGACGTTCGGCTCCTTGCCAAGTTTGATGGAATAACTCACTGTCCTGCTTCCCATGCGTTTGGTTAAGTATATAGGAGTTCGGCCCGAACCGCGACAAGCGCAGCGTCAAATTTTAAACTGACCCACTACCGTGTCGTTCGACCGCTTCTGGCAATGGAAGTCCGCTTCGGCATTGCGCCCGCCGCCTTGGGCCGGTGGCTCGCCTGAGCCGTCCTTCGGCTTGACGCTCTTCATCGACGCCCATGCCTCGATCAGAGTGCCGTCAACCGAGAAGTGATCCGTCGACAGAAGCTTCTTCACCCTGGGCTGTGCCAGCACTGCTGCCAGGAATTTCGCCGCGATGTCGCCTTCAAGAAGCCGGTCGCGGTTCTTCGAGAACACGAATGATCCCAGGCCACATCATCGACGCCGATACCAATGAACCAGCGGAACAGAAGGTCGTATTCCAGCCGCTCCATCAGCTGCCGCTCCGATCGGATCAAATAGAACGCCTGCAGCAGCATCGCCCTGAGCAGCTTCTCGGGCTGGATCGACGGCCGCCCGATCGGCGAATACAGCGCTGCGAAGTCATCTGGCCAGCGCCTCGTTCACGATCAACCGAATGGCGCGTAGCGGATGATCGCGTCGAACCCGCGCCTCGAACGTAGCTGAACAACTCCCCAGTTCGATTGTCGCCGCCGCGCACCCATCGCCCTCCGAATCTCTTCGCAAACAGTGAATCACCCTCTCACGGCCGCGGCCAGCGCTTTTTTCAACAGCCTGCTAGCCTAGCCCGCTGTGAGATATTGGGGCTAGTGCTGAAGAACTACGAAGACGGATCAATGAGAAGCTGCTTCTCGATCCTGATGTGTGGTTTAGGGAAACTTCTTACACCCGCTTTCGCGAGGCATTTGTGGAGTCGGACGGAGGCCTCCCGAAATCGCAGAAAGCTGTTTAAAGCGGAGTGAGTGAAGTCTAATTGGCTATCGGCAATGTTTTGCGCCACTTGTCCCATAGGAGGGATGGTGCCACGGCAACAGTTCCTCAATTCGGCTCTGCTTGTGGCCGTCGACGATGCCGAGAGCGTGCTGGTAAGATAGGCAAGCGGATCAACAGCGTTGAGCTTGTAGGTTTATGCCGTCCGCCGAACTATGCCTAAGGCGGCTCTTCGAGGCGAAAAGCTCTCGACAATGAGGCGGAGGGCCGCATGCGAAACGTGGACATCGCTTGCCGATGGCCGATGTTGCCCGGCTTCTCCTGATGTGACGCATACCGAAACCCACCGGAAGAGCAGATCATCGCGGTGCTGCGCGAGCACGACCGCTGGATGAAAATTCGGTGGCAGGTCACAGGCAACGAAACACTGCGAACAGCCGCCTACTTTCGACGTTGCAGCGCGACATAGATGCCAGGCGTAGCGGCGCTTCTTGAAGCGGGCGTCGACACACTTCCGGGAAATTGTTGGAACGGTGGCGCGATCGATGCCACAAGGGACCGCTTGTCCGGCTTCGGCGGTAGAACCCAATTAAATGCCAAGCGACATCAGCCCCTTAGCCCGGTGCCCCAGCGTCGATGCAGAAACCGTTCCCACGGGGAAAAAAGGGCTTTGTCAGCGAATAGACCGATAATCACGATGACAATCATGATTCCGATCACCTGCTCCATAGCATTGAGTTCGCGACCATAGTGTAGAAGTTGCCCTAGGCCGAACCCAGTCAGAATAGTGACGAAGATTTCAGCCGCCATCAGCGACCGCCACGCAAAAGCCCACCCTTGCTTCATGCCGCTGATAAGGAAGGGGAGCGAAGCGGGCAGGATCACCCGCGTCCATTTGTGCATTCCTTCGGAACCCATCGTGCGTGCTGCCCGCGCGTAAATGGGCGAGATGTTGCGGGTGCCTGTGTCGGTGGCGATCATCACCGACCAGACGGTGCCCATGATAACGACGAACAGCATGGCGCCCTCGGTCTGTCCGAACCACAAGAGCGCCAGCGGCACCCAACAGACGCTGGGCAGCGTCTGAAGCCCGAGCGCTAACGCGCCGATCGTATCCTCAAAGAATTGCGAGGTGCTGGTCAGAAAGCCCAATGGCACCCCGATCGCCACTCCGACCAAGTAGCCAGCAAGCAACCGGCGAAGCGTCACTAAGCTCGAATCGAGCAGCGTTCCATCCTGCAGGGCTCCCCACAGATATTCGCCGACGCTCAAGGGAGACGGCAAGATTATTGGCGACCACCGCCCGCTCAACACCAAGAGATGCCAAGCGAGCAGGAGGGCGGCAAAGAACAGGACAACCGAGAAGATTCGCCTCAATCAGGTACATCCATCGTTAGATAGTTCTTGAGCGCAGCCGTGATCTCAGCGGCATGTCTTGCCAGCTCCGGGCTATTTATGTCACGCGGTCTAGGCAGATCAATGGGGAATGTCTCTCGAATGCTTCCTGGGCGGGGCGACAATAGGATCACGCGATCGCCCAGGCAAACTGCTTCGCGTACATTGTGAGTGACCAACACGATGGTCTTCTTACGGGATTGCCAAATCTCCTGAACGTCGCTGTAGAGCTGCTCGCGAGTCATAGCGTCTAGCGCAGCCAGAGGCTCGTCCATGAGCAGTATGCGTGGATCAGGCGCCAGCGACCGCGCCAGCGCAACTCGCTGTTTCATGCCACCCGAAAGTTCATGCACATTGGATCGGGCGAATTTTTGCAGCCCGACCAGCGCCAGATGGCTGTTCGCGATCTCGTGGCGCTCGGCGTTATTCAGGTCGGCCCTGAGCTTTAGGCCGAACATCACATTGCCAAACACTGTCAGCCACGGAAACAGAGCCGATTCCTGGAACATCACCAAACGATGCCGTCCGGGTCCCACCACCGGCTGGCCGTCCGCGGAGACGCTACCAGAATCTGGTTTGGTCAGACCGGCGATGATGTCGAGAAGTGTCGATTTCCCGCAACCGCTAGGGCCTACCAGACAGATGAATTCGCCTGGTTTGACATGCAGTGATACATCGTCGAGCGCGTGGACTTCCGAGCGCGACGTTTTGAATCGCTTGGATATGCCCTCGACGATCAGTTGGCCCGGAATGGGCACAGTGACCTGATCCGCAGGGGGATTCAATACGACCTCGTTACCTCTCTCCATTAAGGGCGCTCGACCAGCCGCCCTAAATCGGGGGCGCTGCGCAGAAATCCGACGGATTGGGCATCGCGCACAAAGTGCTCAAGAGCATAGAGGTCGATGTCGCTCGTTACGGTGATGCGCTTCCAGGCGCGTGCGACGAGTTCGGGTGCCATCTTGACACGTGTCTCCTCTGCCAATTCGTCGCGCACAAGCCGCTGGGCCTCCTCTGGATTCTTGACGATCCATTCCGTCAATTCCCGGTGTGCGGCGGCAAACTTGGTTACCAGTGGCCGCTGATCCTTTAAGAAAGGCGCGCTGGAGGCGAGCACGGTCGTAACCGCCTTCGGCTCCTCGAGCAAGACCCGCCCCTGAGCTTCGGATTCGAGTCGAGAGACCCAAGGCTCGACCGTCCACACAGCATCAAGCTGCTTTTCCTTGAATAAGCTGAGTTGATCCGGATTAGCCGTCGGGATTACGTTGGCATCGCCGCCGGTCAATGTTATTTTCAACCCGCCTTTGCCGAGCCAAACGCGTGCCGCGACATCCTGGGTATTGCCAAGTTGAGGTGTGGCGATGGTGCGGCCCTTGAAATCGGCTGCCGAGTTCAGAGGCAAGTCTGGTTGCACCACCAGCGCCGAGCCGCCATTCGCTGCGCCGGCAATGATGCGTATTTCTTCGCCACCCGATTTCGTATATGCGTTGATCGCTGGGCTCGGGCCGACATACGTGAGGTCGAGCGAACTGGCGAAAATGGCTTCCATGGCGCTCGGTCCCGCATTGTAGAGGTACCATTCGACTTTGACGTCCGCGCCCAGCCGCTGCTCGAACCAGCCTTTTCCCTGGCGCGAGAGATTGTGGGCGATCAGCCCTTGCATGTGGGTGAGATTCGGGAAATGCCCCACGCGGATCACGATATCCTCCGCGACGCACGGGCTTACGAGTGCAGCAAGCCAGCTGATAGCGAGAAACCGCATGCTGAGAAGTTTCAAATACCTGCGACTTCGTTGGGAGTTCTGCATGTCCGGATAGGCTCCGATCTGCCCAGTGCGCCCGCGCCCGCACAGCAGGCCGTTCATCGGTCACTCATTCTGACCGACCCAAGTTATAGCAGATCGCGAAAAACCGCCAAGGAGATTACGCTCCGGCTCGCCGACGGTACGATTGCCGATTAGACGCTCGTCGACGAAGGCTAAGCCCCGATCTGGACGCCGAAATACAGCCTCACTGGTGCGATTGAGCAGCCTCAGCGAAAGGCCTTGCGCCATCCCGCCGCCCTTGCCGCCTGCTCCGAACAGAGAACCAGCGTTCACCGGCGAGCAGGTTGCTTCTGGTCTTCCAATAATACTCCTGTCCGGTGTCGGTTGGCAGTTAATTCGGTTCTTCCTCAACTTCGGTGGTGCGGTGGCAGCATTCGTGCCCTCAGCAGTTCGGAACCTGCCCTGCCGTACATCGCGCGCTTAAGGGTCTTGAGGCGGTTGGCGTTGTTGACGGCATCGATGTCTCTGCGCAAAACACGGGCGAACCGCATGATCGGAATGAGTTCGGAGTCCATTGCCTCGTCGATCCACGCATCCAGTGCTTCAGATTGCTTGCTGCGAAGGATCCCGTTGAAGCGCATCGCCAGGCGACGCATCTGGGCGAAAGCGTCAGATCCGCGCTTCAGCGCATCGACCTTTCTTGCCTGTCGACCCGTCAGCAGCCTGGTGGCTTGATGCACAGCGCCGCAGCAATCACCGGCGAGATCGCGTGACCGGTATCCGGATCTCGGACCGGCTCCAGGTTCCGGTTCGGCGCGGGAGACGGAATGTCATAGGCCTGCTCTTTTTCGGCTCGCCACCAAGCTCCCAGCAGGCGCTCCAGATTGGCGAAGCTGCCGGTGTAGTCGCGCTTCTTGACGTCATGAAACAGATGTCGCCCGCAACGGTTTCCTTTCTTCCAGCACTGGGCAAGGAACGTTTCGAAGTACCATGGTGATGTGGTCGGTCGCCTGCGCTCGGCCGACACACAGCCTGGCTGCCTGGCCTGCACCTCACTGTCGCGCATGCCGGTGAGATAGGCGCAAATGACGTAACAGGCGCCCTGCAACATGCGTTCCTCACGGGCGAGGCTCAGGCTTGCGCCAGGGCAGGTCGGTGTGCGGATCGATGGAGATCGGCGTATCGAGACCGCCGACCTCGGTACCGAGTTCGGCCGTCGCCTGATTGATCAACCGTGCCGTCGGTTCGGACTGACTGATCCGGCCGCTCTCGCGAGCGGCAACGTGCAGGCGCATCAGGTGGAGATTGTAAGGGGGTGTCTCTGCGCCCGTTTGTGGGTGGATGCGGCGAGCGACATTGGGCGCACGGTCGGTACGCCTCTGCCGGCCATCCGGCGCGCCTCGAGCCATTTGATCATACGGGCGCGATAAGTCTCGGCGACCGCTTCT
The DNA here is from genome assembly GCF_040321755.1 of Mesorhizobium sp. M0276. Lineage (NCBI taxonomy): Bacteria > Pseudomonadati > Pseudomonadota > Alphaproteobacteria > Hyphomicrobiales > Phyllobacteriaceae > Mesorhizobium > Mesorhizobium sp. M0276. Next base: position 19,678 of record NZ_JAMYSC010000033.1, read on the forward strand.
CCGCTCTGCGTATCTTTGCCATCAGTGGCTCGCAACAGGCTCGAAATCACCATCCGGCATTCCAAATACGCGGCCTCGCGTTTCGCCCTGGAAGCCGAGCCGGCGCTGATCCAATTCGCGGAATCGTCGCCAATGCCATTCGTCAACGGCATTAAGGCGGCGCGGCAACGCATCGTTGCCAAAGACGACGAAGATCGCCAAAGCTTCCTGCGCAAGCGGGGCTTCTCCAAGTCCGAGACCACGAAGATTATCGATACGGTGCTGCTTGAGGAAGGCCGGCCGCCAGAATCGATTTTCGATTTCGTGCAGGGCATCACGCGGGTCGCGCGCGATAAATCCATCAGGATGTTCGTCTGGAGATGGAGGGTAGGGCTAAGAAGCTTCTCGATTTCGCCGCCTGATCCTGCGGAGGCCGGCAGCGAAAACTTTTGTTGCTGGCCTCACGGTTCGCATTCTCCATCAATCCCAGCGTCGTCCTCCGAAGCAAGAGGACGGCACTTTTTTCGTGACGGATAATGTGCCGGAACGTAGGTCTCCCGGTCATAGACAGCAGATCCGTCAAGTTCGATATCGTGCTGCAGCTGATGCTTGGCGGGCCGCTGGTCGCTGTCGGCCGTAAGCCCGAGCTAGCGCCCTGCGGCCGGCCTCTTCTCAGTACCTACACCACCAGGACGGAATCCGAGCATCTGCATTTTCGGCACGACGGGACGCGCAACACGAGCAAGTCCTTCACCGTCGACCGGCAGGTACTGATCCATATGCTGATGGACTCGCCAGCATGCTGGCGGCCCTCGGGCGGCTTGGTCGCGCCGAGATGCGCCGCCGAAACGATATCAACGCGTCATCATCCCAACCCACCAGATCTTGCGGCAGCCGGCCGGCGGCCGGCGTGAGGCCTGGAGGCAGAGGGGGAAAGCTCGCAGTTCGGGCTGGACACGCTGCGCCATCTGCCGGACTTCGAGGCGCTCGAGGACGCAGGGCTGCTGTCGAAGGAAAAGCTTTTGGCCGGGGATATTCCGGCCGGGTTGACTAGTAGGGAGGGCGAGGACGATGTCGTTGAGGAGCAGGTGTCGTGAGCGGGCGTTGTCGCGTTGCGACCACAGAGACAATCGATCATTCAGGACCAGGACGACTGATCATGCGGCAGCCGGTTATCAGGGTCGTGAACCGCGACATGATCGCCGTCGACAAGGTTGGCTGGAAAGATCACCAGGTTGGTGCCACCGGCGTGACGCAGCGACGGAAACAGGATGCCCCGAAGTCCGGCGGTGATGACCAAGTTCGCAAGCTTCCACGATGAAGGTATCTTCCTGTCGATGCGGGCGATCTGGCGCCAGGCACAATCCCATTCCCTCCAGGCGCTGTCCCAGACATTTGGGTCGAACCCGTGCGATAGGTCGGCGACCTCGGAAAGCGTGGCATGGCGGGCGGGGTGATGCTGGCGCCCTGCTTGTATTTCTCCAACGCCGTCTGAAGGCGCGCGGGACAGGTAAAGTGCTTCGACGCCGGGCCGATTGAATCGCCCGCCGTCGATCGCTGCTCCTGCGCCACTTGTGGGCAGGAAAGCCCATTTGGGTGTCAGATAGCGATGGAATATCTCGTCCGGCCCGACTCGGGTGACTTTCACCCGCGCGCCCCATTCTCGAGATCCCGAATGAAGGCCAGGACTGCTTCGACCTGGCCGCCGGCGACGAGCTCGGCCGCCGTGCGATGGCCATAGTCGGCGATCGGTTCATTGCGATACCAGTAGATCGCCTTGTTGACGTCGCCGGTGAGCTCCGTCGCGGCTGAAATCACCTTCACCATCTCGCGCAGCCGACCCTGCAGTCGCTCCGATGATGGATTACGGAGCGTGTTACGGTGGACGCCGGTCAACTGCGCCAGGTTGGCCACCTTGACGCCCAGCGCCTGCGACAGGCGCCTCGGCGAGATATATGGGGTGCGCGGTTCCTGCAGGCTGTCGACAAAGCCCGAGATCACTGTGGAATGTGCTAGCTGTGCGTGGGCCATGACAATTCTCCGACCTCTCATGTGCACAATATATGCACATTTTAACGCATAGCAAGTGAACGGAGGCCTGACCCCTTGCAGCGCACTGCTGTCCTTCCTCATTATCCAGCGGTTGCTAACGGCAGCAACGCGCCCATCTCGGTCACTTTACTAGCGCTTTCCGTCTACCAGAGGCGGACATGGCCGCGTCAACACCTACCCGACATTCAGGGCACTCGGCACTGACCCCCTTTGCTGACCTTCTCCAAGACGAGTCCAAGGGCAAGTCGTGGCCCAAGTGGGGACAATCGACAGCTGCGATGACCCTATGTAGCTGCTTGGCGATCGAGCCTCGAAGTCAACCTCATAGACTTTTGAAATGGTCGGCATAACATTCGCTTTTCTGCTTTCAATGAAAGCAACGCGAAATGGCCGAAGAACGCGTCCAACGCCGCCTTGCCGCCATATTGGCTGCCGACGTGGTGGGCTACAGTCGACTTCTGGACGTGGACGAGCAAGGAACGTTGGCCGCGTTAAGGAGGAGGAGGAAGGAAATTCTCGAACCACTCGTGCGCGACCGTAAAGGCCGTATTGTAAAAGTGATGGGTGATGGCGTTCTGGTCGAGTTCGGAAGCGCCGTGAACGCCGTGTCATGCGCCGTGGACCTTCAGAAGCGGATGGCGGCCGCAAACGAGGGTGTGACCGCCGACCGGAGAATCAACCTGCATATCGGCATCAATCTGGGCGATGTCGTTGTCGAGGACGGCGATCTGTTCGGCGACGGCGTCATTGTCGCAGTGCGGCTCCAGGCTATGGCCGGGGCAGGAGATGTCTTTGTGTCCGGCAGCGTCTACGACCAAGTCAAGCGGAAGCTCGATTGCGGCTTCGACGAACTTGGTCCGCAAGCGATCAAGAACGTCACCGAACCGGTGACTGTCTACCGGATCTCGTTGTCGACCGCGTCGGACGATGGCGGGCTCGCAGAGAAAGCGCCTCTGCAGCTCCCCGCCAAGCCGTCCATTGCCGTCCTCCCCTTTACGAACATGAGCAATGATCCGGAGCAGGAGGCATTTGTCGATGGCCTCACCGAAGACTTGATCACGGATCTGTCGAGGACAAGCGAGTTGTTCGTCATCGCCAGCAACTCGGCATTTGCATACAAAGGCAGGCACGTTGATGTGCGTCGCATCGCGCGCGAATTGGGAGTTCGCCATCTTCTTGAAGGTAGTGCACGGCGGGCCGCTGGACGGGTGCGTATCAACGCCCAACTGATCGACGCGATCGCGGGTGACCACCTTTGGGCCGAAAGATTCGACCGCAGCCTAGAAGATATCTTCGCTGTTCAGGATGAGGTGACCGGCAAGATTGTCGAGGCTCTGGTTGGCCGCCTGACCACCGCGCCGGCGCGCAGCAGACCGAGCAACCTGGAGGCTTATGATATCTGTGTGCGTGCCCGGGCCCTTGGTCTGCAAACGGCGCTTACCGCGAAAGAGGCCATTTTACTGCTGGACCGGGCAATCGCGCTCGACCCGGAATACGCGGAGGCGCACCGTTGGCTGGCACTAAACCTCTGGCTGGGCTGGGAGTTCTGGGACGAACCGATGGACCCCAACCGCGCAAGAGCGCTCGCCGAAGCGCAACTGGCGGTCGAACTCGACCCGAACGACGCCGGGAACAGATGGGTATTGGGCGTCATATTGGGACATGAGAGTCGCTGGGCGGAATCGGATGCCGAATTCAATGCTGCCCACGAGCTGGATCCCAACCACGCCGATGCTTGGGCTATGCGGGCCGAATTGACGACGCAAAAGGGCCGACCTGCCGAAGCCATAGAGCAGGTCCGCAGGGCACTGCGACTCAACCCTCACCCGCCCGGTTGGTATTATTGGATGTTGGGTCAGGCCCAATATGCCATGGGCGACTACGAATCCGCGATCCAAACGCTGCGCAGGCCCGAAACCTATCGCACGACTTCACGGCGCCTGCTTGCAGCAAGCCTTGCGCAACTTGGCCGTTTGGAGGAAGCGCGCTGGGAGGCGAAAATGTTCATGATAAGCAATCCGCACTTCACTATCCGGCACTGGTCGGAATCGCAGCCATTCCCGGCCGAAGACGTGCGATGGCACATCGAGGAAGGTTATCGCATGGCGGGGCTGCCGGCATGACTGTCATTAGTTATACCTTCGGCCTGCTGTCGACAGGCGTCTCAAGGCTGCCGCAGCAGCGAACATTTGGTCTTCTGACGGAACGAAATTCGCCATATCGAGCGTTTGTTTCGCCTCACGGGGTGCTTGAACATGGCCAGTGAAGACTTTCGGCACCGGATAGCGCGACGCGAGGACCTCGCCTCCATGATTGCGCTCATGAACGCAGCGATCTCCGAACTCCAGAACCCGTTTCTCGACGATGACCAGATCCGATCCAGCCGCGCAATCATGGGGCTGGACACGCAGCTTGTCGATGATGGCACCTATTTCGTCGTGGAGCACGACGGTGTCCTGGCAGGGTGCGGTGGCTGGAGCCGGCGCACGACCATGTATGGTGGTGATCAGTCACCGGGACGCAACGCGGCACTGCTTGATCCAGCCACGGACGCTGCGCGTATCAGAGCCATGTATACGCATCCGGACTTTGTCCGGCGAGGCGTCGGCCGCCTTATCCTTTCACTTTGTGAACGTGCCGCTAAGGCTGAGGGCTTCCGCCGTGCCGATCTGGCAGCCACGATGGCAGGAGAGCCGCTCTATCGAGCCTGCGGCTACCAACCCGCCGAGAAATTCGTCGATGACCGTGGCGGCGCTCCGGTTCCGATCCTGATGATGAGCAAGACGCTCTGAGCTACGGCTCAAAGGTCACTCGCTCGCGGCCGGCACTCGCTCCGGCCAGTATGGCAGCAGGAGAATGCTGGAGGTTGAACCAGGCTGGCCATCTCGAACGAAAGAGTACTTCGTCCGTGAACTATCCGCAAGCCATTGATCTAGCATCCTGATTCCCATTTTGGACACGGGCTCGCGAGGCGGGGCCGATCGCCAGCCAGGCAGTGCTGGTGGCGATCGGCGTGGATTGGGAGGGCCGGCGCCAGGTTTTGGGCGTTGAGCTGGCCAACCGGGAGAGCCATGGGCATCGGAGACGACGAGCTTGACGCCGCGCAGGCCCGTCGACTTGCGCAGGAACTCCGTCCAGGTCGGCTCGGCCTCAGACGTGCCGATCTCCATGCCCAGCACCTCGCGTCGGCCGTCCGCATTGACGCCGACAGCGATGATGGCGGTGACCGAGACGATGCGGCCGCCGCAGCGCACCTTCAGGTAGGTGGCGTCGATCCACAGATATAGCCAGTCGCCGTCGATGGGTCTTTCGAGGAACGCTTTGACCTTGCCGTCGATCTCTTCGCACAGCCGGCTGACCTGGCTCTTGGACGCCGCGCATGCCCATGGCCTTGACCAGGTCATGGACCGAGCGGGTCGAGATACCCTGGACGTAGGCCTGCTGGATAAGGGCGGTCAGCGCCTTCTCGGCCATGCGGCGCGGTTCGAGGAAACCGGGGCTCGCCCGCTCCGAAGACCTTTTGGCTCGGCTCGACGAGCGCGTGCACAATAGCCCGGTCCTCGACGGTTTCTTGCAACGCCAGCATTTTGCTGACGCTGCGGCCGCGCTGTGGCTCGACGGTGAGCTCGTCCACATCCAAGACGTCGTCCTGCGCGACGCCCATATGGACATCCGCACCCCGACCCACGAACTCACCCGGGCGCATGCCGTGCTGCGCGCTCGCCGCCGCATCTTACCCACCCGACTGGGCGCTTTCTCGCGTTGGTTTTTGGCGTTGCGCGGCCGCGAAGGGCAGGGCGGCGACGCGTCGAGCGCGGGGCGGGCAGTCTCTCGACCCGATGCCGCGACGCCGGCCGCCGGGGGGCAAGGCCGCCGCCGGCGAAAGCCTTGAAGACACGGATCAGGAGGACGCTCTTGCCGACGAGCTCGCCGAGATCGACGCGCTGCTGGCCGTTCCAGCCGGCTGCTCGCCGGCGAAAAGTTCGCGCCGCGCGCGCGGACAGCTCGGTGGTCGACACGGCAGGGCAGGGGGGCAAACGCGCGGGAGGGCTTGCCGAACAATGTCGGGCCGCTGATCCGCGATCTCGACCGGGACGAGGACCATCGCTGACCGACTGGCTCGTCGGCTGACTCCGTGGCGAAAACAATGCCGGCCGTGCTGGCCGCGGCGATCGCTTAAAGGCCTGGCAAGACATCAAACCGCTGCAACACCAACATTGGTTCGGCACGCTTCTGGCGGCGCCGCTCAGGCAGCGCGGCAAGGTCGGCTCGCATCTTTTTTTTGCCTGAATGCCGTATTGCGCGTTGTTCCGTGGGAACGGCGGCGGGGCGCGCGATCGGACCGCCCGGCTGCTCGCTATCGTCCGCTTTCGCCGAGGTGGCCTCGGCCGGACTGAAGGAGTCGACCGGCTGATGCTGGCCAAAGGCCACATGGAGCGCCGGCTCAGGAGGCGGCGAAAAAGTTCAAGCCTGCCGGCGCTGATCGAGCTGGTCTCGGCCGGATTGATCGCGGCCGAGCTGAAAATCAGCCAGCGCGCCGCGCTCGACCTCGTCGCCGAACTCGGCATCCCGGAGGTGACGGGCCGGGGGGCGCTACCGGGGTGGGGGATCAGGTAGGATCGCCCGAACTAGCACTTCGGCAAATCCAAATCATGCAGCATCATGCATTGATGCTAGGGCTTTCTCAAGCCGGGATTTCGTCCGCTGGACTCATCGTCTGTTCCATGAACCCTCGACGCTGGCGCCGGTGATGGGACTGGCGCTGACTGGCGCGAAGCTGTGCAGGAATGTCCTCGTCATAGCGCCAGCGCCCGTTTGACGTGTTCGAAGGCGCTGGCCATGCGATTGATCTCGGCTGGGCGGGCGCCGACGCCTTGGCGGTATCGCGCCAGCTTGCGGTCACGGTCGCGACTTCTTTGATTATTGCGCGGGCTTGCAGCAGTGTGAGCGCGAAAAACTCCGACGCGGCTTCCAGCAGATCGAGCGAACAGGTGCCCTCATCGAGATCGATGTTCGTCGTCAGTACCCGGGCCTTGAGATCGGTCGGAACGGGATTGAGGTCGTATGCCGGCGAGAAAGCCCAACCCGCCTTTCCAAGCCACAGGAAACCGTGATGACGGAGGTGGTCGTCGACATTGGAGATCAGCACGTTGGAGACGACACGCCGAAATAGAGCAACCTCAACCATGCTCGAGATCGCCAGGCTGTTGGCCAAACCTTGAATATGCCGCAGCGGCCGGACGCCATGACGATCGCCGACGCGAAGGGCACAACGCCCTATTCCGGCGTTCTGGCCCGACGCCATGAGTGCCCGTAGCGCCGAAACCGACCGGCAGCGCAACGCCGCCGGGCTTACGGTCTGGGAAATGAGGGCGGGACATCGGGAAGCGACTTCGCGGCTTCGAGCTTCTCGGTCGGATTGAAAGTCGGTATAGCCTCCAGAGGGGTTTCAAAGGAAAGCTCCCGCATCGGGCACGATCAGCGACCGGACATATGCTCGACGATATCGGTCCGGCTGAACGCAGACGTCTGGCGTGGCTGAAGATTTCCAGATTCGCGAGTTGGGCGAGGGAGCCTTCGCAGATCCAGACTTGTTCGCGGGTGTCATCGATGCGCCGCCTACGCCGGCAACGGAAATGGCGAGCTGATCCGCTTCAAGACTTCAACGCCTTACGGCGGAAGTCAAACAGCGTTTTCCGAGGAGCGGAATTCATAGCAGGAGCGAAGGAGAGGTGGCTAATATACATTGAGTTTTGCCGGAACAACGGCGCTGTCCCAACGTTGTGAGTCGTGAAGTGCCGCGCCCGATCTTCCGCCGGGCCGCGCGGCCTATACGAAATCAGCCATCAGGAGAGACCATCATGATTCGCACCCTTTTAGCCACCACCGCCCTCGCGACATTGATCGCGACAGGCGCGTATGCGCAGAGCACGAGTACCCCGACGCCTGCCGCCACACCATCCGCGCAGGAGCCCGCGGTCACTCCCCGCGCCGAGGGCAGCATCGCTACCAACATTATCGGCGAAACCGTCTACAACGGCACCGGTGACAACGCCGAGACCATAGGCAAGGTCAGCGACGTCGTCTTCGACAAAAACGGCCAGGCGAAATCCGTCGTCATCGGCGTCGGCGGCTTCCTGGGTGTAGGGACGAAGAATGTCGCCTTCGATTTCGACAAGCTGCAGTGGGCCGAGAAGAACGGCGACCGCTGGCTGGTCGCCCAAACGACCAAGGACGAACTGAAGGCACGGCCGGACTTCGACAGCAAGGCCTATGCGCCGCCGCCCGCACCATTGACGACCACGCAAGCTCCGTCGGCTTCCGCGCCGACCACCACCGCGCAGGCCCCCGCCACGAACACCGCCCCGGCAGAGCCGGTGAAGCGGGCCGATGGCAACCTTGCCACCAACATTCTCGGCGAGACCGTCTACAACGGTACGGGCGATGACGCGCAGAACATCGGCAAGGTCGAGGACATCGTTCTGTCCAAGGAAGGCAAGGCGCAGTCCCTGGTCATCGGCGTGGGTGGTTTCCTTGGTCTTGGCACCAAGAACGTCACCTATGATTTCAACAAGGCACAGTGGGCGGAGAAGAACGGCAACCGCTGGCTGGTGGCGCAGACCACCAAGGAGGAGTTGCAGGCGCAGCCGGATTTCAATCGCAAGGCCTACGACCCTGCACCGGCCACAATGGCATCCAATCAGCCGGCTGCAACCGCCCCAGCCGTGACCACGGCCCCTGCCGCCGCTCCCGCCAACAAGACGGCCGCGGCCCCTGCGGCCACTACGGCACCGGCCCCTGACCAGACAACAACCGGGGCAATCGACAAGACCACACTCAAGCAGGTGCCGATTGGGGAAATCCGAGGTGACGATCTGAAGGGCACGACGGTCTACGGCGCCAATGATGCCACGGTCGGCCAGATCGGCGATGTCGTGCTGACGCCGGACAAGAAGCCCGACGCGGTGATCGTCGATGTCGGCGGCTTCCTTGGCATAGGTTCGAAGGAAGTGGCGGTCGGCATGGACAATTTGAAATTCATGACCGACAAGAATGGCAAGAAGTATCTGTACACGACATTCACCAAGGAACAGCTCCAGGCACAGCCCGCCTATGAGAAGGGCAGCTATGCACAGAAGCGTGACCAGCAGCGAATGGTCGTGCGGTAGCTAGAATAGGCGCCCCGGCGAGTACAGGCGCTATTTGGCTCCGCTCGCCGGATCTCATTTGGTTCGAAGAAATTACGCCAAGAGGGGTAGCAGTGCCGTGACTTTTCCCACCATCGTAGCACTTGCGGCATCCAGGTCTCCGCCGATGTCCAGTTGGTAATGGTAGAACTTTGCGCCAGTAGACACCGAACCCACGTATTGGAGGCCCCCTAGTAGCGATCGCTCTCCTCGATCCCGGGCTTGTACTTCACCTCACCCAGGCCGACGACGATCTTTTTATGCCTAAAAATTGAGATCGGGCTTGGTGGGATAACGCTTGTTGTCCAGGAAAAAGCGGCCATGATGTTGGGAGGCTTTCTTACCATCGAGCACGGCGATCTTCCGCTACGCCACGGCCACTCGAAACATGATGCGCACGTGACTCTCAAAGATTTCGTCGAGGGAAAAGAGGAAGCTCGGCATCTGTACCGTTGGCGGTATACGAGAACCCGATGCGGCTGTACCCAGCAGCATTGAGTAAACCGTCAAGGCTCGCCGATAGGCGTCTCGGAGCCACGCCGGCACCATTGAGGCGAATGCCTGGTCTCCGTCCTGCATCTGTTCCGGCCTGACCATCCCGAGGGCGTTTAGTGCTTCGCCGATTAGCTTTCGGTCTTCATCCTACTCCGGCCCTCGCGGCATCACGTACAGGAACGCCCGGCAGGCGGATTACGGTGACCGTGAAGTCGCCATGTCCGGATCTGCCACAGCCGCATGATGTTCGTCAGGGCCTATCCGCGCGAGACGCAGGAGATGGTGTTCGACGCCCATGACAGGATCTTTGCCTTCTTCGGCGGCGCCTGCACGCGCGGCATCTACGCCAACATGAAGACGGCAGTGGAAACGATCTTTGTTGGCAAGGACCGCCAATACAATCGACGGCTCCTGCAGATGTGTAGCCATTATCTGGTGCAGCCGGTCGCCTGCACGGCTAAACACGGGAGCTGCGCGGCGGACACGCCGACGTCACAGCTACCGCCACGCCAATTTTTGCAAACTTGACGCACACAACTCCCAGCCGCTGCGCGAGGCTCAGCGCTTCATCGCTCAATGGTACGCTTGGCCCAGGCGTACGTCGCCGAGTTCATGCGCCTCTACCATCCTATCGGGCTAGGGCGATCTGGAACCGAATGCATGAGAAGAATGACGCGGCAGGAGGAAGCGCGGTCGGCGCCCGCTGGTTCTGAAGACAAGACGGGACGAATGGGTGGGAGAGACCTACAAGGAAGGGTCGAAGGCCTATTTGGCACTCCATGGCCCAAACACTCCCTGATCCGCTCTACCGTCGCCACCGCTTCCTGCCGAGATCATCGCGCATGCTATGTGGCTTTACTTCCGCTTTCCGCTCAGTCTGTGCATGGTCGAGGACATGCTGGCTGCCCGCGGCATCATCGTTTCCCACCAGACCGTGCGGGCATGGGCGGAGAAGTTCGGTCGCCATTTCGCCAATCAGATCAAGCGAAGATTGGCCGGCCGCCTTGGCGACAAATGGCACCTCGACGAGATGGTCGTCACTATTGCCGACAACAAGCTATGGCGGGCCGTCGACCAGACGGCTTCGTGCTGGACGTCTCGTGCAAAGCCGCAGGAATGCCAAGGCTGCAAAGCGGCTGATGCGCAAACTGCTGAAAAAGCAGGATCATGCACCGCGCGTGATGATCACCGACAAGCTCGGCTCCTACGCTGTGGCTGGTCGAGAGATCATGCCGCAGGTCGAAGATCGGCGGCATAAGGGAATTGAATAACCGAGCGGAGAACTCGCACCAGCCGATGCGACGACGAGAACGGATCATGAAGCGCTTCAAGTCATCCGGGCCAACTTCAGCGGTTCGTTTCCATCCACGATCCGTTTGCCAACCTGTTTCACTTTCCCCGCCACGCTCTTTCATCCGCCGACCATCGTGAACTGCGCAGCGCTGCCATGGAAACTTGGCGCGAAATCACTCACGTCCCTGCTGCATGAAACTTGGATGAGGACGCCACCACTGTACCCTGCAAGCGATAACTTTGTACGGTGCTGTCGCATGCGTGGAAATACTGGCGGGGTTCGAGCACCGTCACACGGGCGACCCGCAGATGCTTTTTTCGTGTTATGATGGGCTTGCAACGCACGTAATTTCGACCTCGGCGATATGGCAGAGGCCGAACGCCATTTTGCCCGGGGCAGGAAGTTTTGCGCCCCAGCACGGACTCAACACCGAAGCGCTGGGCGTGTTGCCTCTTCTTGACTGATCCGGGCGAGGAGGTTGTCCATGTCCACGAGTAATGTCGACCGCCCGCTGCGGCCGGGCGACCGGGCACCGAATATTATGCTCGACGCGATCTCGCGCGAAGGCAAGATCGCGCTCGATGATTTTCGAGGCCGTAGCCCGTTACTGATCGGTTTGTTTCGAGGCCTGCACTGTCCGTTCTGCCGGCGCCATGTCGCGGCGATGGCGCAGCTCAATCCGGCCCTGAAGGAGAAAGGCGTCGAATGTCTCGCAGTGGTCAAGACGCCGGTCGAACGTGCGCGGCTTTACTTCCGTTACCATCCGCTACCCAATCTTCTTAGCGCATCCGATCCGGAGGGGACTTCGCATCGCGCCTTCGGTTTACCCATCGTCGAGTTGACGGAGAATGAAACCGAATGGCCGCACAAAGTCGGAATGGACCTGGTCACGACAATGCGGATCGATCTACCGGGGGAGTTGCCCGAACCGATGAACCCGGCTGCGGCGGGCGACTTTCTCGAAAAAAAGGACGGGTATGAAATTACGGAGGCCGACCAGCAGATTATGATCGCCGGTCACATGCCGCTTATCGGCGAGTTCCTGCTCGATCGGGAAGGCGTTGTGCGCTGGAGCTTCACAGAAGCCGAAGAGGGAGGTCAAAATGTATGCCGGGCGCCGAATCCCGAGGAATTGATGTCAGCAGCTTCCCAAGTCACACATTAAGCAGCTGCTGAAATAGGCTGCTGAAAACTCGTGTCGCTTGGCACCTAGTTGTAAGCAGGCGCCGTGCCTGAGCGGGAGCGCGTGCGTATCGGCCGACGCCTTCGACAAACTATCGTGTCGTCGTCCAGCATTTGCTCGGCCCGGAAAAGGTCATCCAGCGACACGGATTCTGATTTCGATGCAGTTGACTGAGACAGAGCGGAGCGGCTTGGCTGATTAACCTCACCTAGTTCGCCTTGCGCGACCGAGTCCCGCACTGCATCAACCTTTTCATCCTGAAGGGACTGCAGCGTACGAAGCTCTTCGGTCAGAAGCAGTCGCGCAAACACGAACCTTTGACTTCCATCCAATCCTGGGCAAAGGCGATCAGCGATAGTCGAAAACTCAGCCAGGTTCCCCGTTGCACGCATCCTGGTTAGGTCACCGATACGCTGCGCAACGAAACCGCTGCAGATATGCGATCACAGCGTCGGTATCGGCCTCAGCAACAAGACGATCAAAGTGGGTGAAAGCGTCCGTTTCACCATGTCCATAGTCAGCTGCCGTCGGCAAGATGATGAGATCGCCGCTCCACAGCCTTGTGGGATCGCTGGTTGCTAGTTCGAAGAAAGTTGCCTGTGCCACGATTTCGCGCTCGGCTACCTCTACGCCGTACCGTTTCGCCAGCGCGAAAAAGTCACCCTCGGTCCGCTGCGAAACCGAAATGTGATTCGCTGTGTCTCTCCCCGATCGAACACGTTCGAACTGGTCCTCCAATTCGATGGTCTTTCGGGCAAGCCTGGATTTCGCGATTTTCAGATCTTTTGTGCGCAACGAGGTCACAACCAGCGTTCTGCCGAAGGTAGGCGCCACGTCTGTCGGCACCCAGACACGGCAATAAAACGTGCCGCCTGGCAACATCATTCGCTCAGGCAATCGTGCCATACAATATGCCCCACCTATAACAGCGACTGTTACAACTGGGCCAAATTGCCGAACGACATCAAAAAACGTTTCACGATCAAACACTTAGCGTGTGATGGTGCCCAGAAGAGGAGCCTCAAAATCTGTCGGCATACCAGCAGTGCCAAGCCCACCATAGTCACCTCCGATTCTTCTAAACCACAATCAAAGCCCACATTCCGCTAGAGCGGCGGACTTTCATGTGAGTCCATACCCTGTGGCTGCGAAGTAATTTCTGCATTCTGTTGGAGAGAAGAGATTGCAGATATCGCCAATGGCCTGCCACAGGGCGTCGATGGTTCTGATGGCCTTTGCGCGCAGGTGCGCCTTGAGCTTGGCGAATGCCATTTCGATGGGATTGAGATCTGGGCTGTAGGGCGGCAGGAAGAGCAGCCATGCGCCTCTGGCCCGGATCGCTGCCTCGGCGGCCGGGCTCTTGTGGGCAGCGAGATTGTCGAGGATGACGACATCGCCCTTTGCCAGCGTCGGAGCGAGCTGCGTTTCGACATAGGTTTCGAAGATGCGCCGGTTCATCGGCGTGTCGATAACAAAAGGAGCCGTGAGCCCATGACAGCGCAACCCGGCGATGAAGGTCTGCGTCTTCCAATGCCCGAACGGTGCCTTTGAGCGCAGCCGTTGGCCCTTTAGGCAGCGGCCGCGCAGACGTGTCATCTCACTGGAATCCCTCGCGATTCAAACTGAACATCCGACGCTCTAGACCGTCGTAAGCGTACCGGAAAGAGCAGGCAGCGGCCGGGATTTGCGATAGTTCGAGTCACCGATTGTGGTTAAGTTGGTTAGCAAAATCAGCAGGTTACCGCGCACGGCTAAGTCGACCGATTGCAGCTGCGCATCGGATGCGGACCGGGCACTTCATCTACGACCTCACAAGATTGTCAACAATCGGTAAAAGTTTTGTTGACAGATAATAGATTCGAGCCTTCACTCACAAAAGTCGCGTATCGGTCGAGTTCTGTCGCCACAATGCGCGGCCTCCAAAGGGGAAAGAACAATGATCAATAGACGTTCAATAATCACATTCGCCGCGCTCGGCGCTGTCTCTGCGCTGGCAATCATGGCCGGCGGCACAATCACGGTGCACGCCGCCAACAAGGAACTCAAGATCGGTTTTGTCGGCGTCACGAGTGGCGCGGCCGCTGCGTGGGGTACATCCAACGTCCGCTCGATGCAGACGCGCGCCGCCTGGATCAACGAAACCGGCGGTGTGAAGATTGGTGACGAGACCTATGACATCAAAATCGTCACCTTCGACGATCAGAAGGACCCGAAGCGGGCGATCGCCGGCATGGAGAAGATGGCCCAGGAGGGCATCCACTATGTCGTCGGTCCGAATGTCGACGACGGCGCGGCGGCGGTGCGTCCCGTGGCAGAATCCAAGGGCATCATCTATTTTCCCTACGCATTCCCGAAGGAACTCTACACCCCGCCGGCGTCCAACGCCGTGCTCGGCATGATCGCCAACTACCAGTCAGCTCCGGCGATCTACAAATATCTCATGGAAAACAGGGGCGTGAAAAAAGTTGCCTTTGTCGCCGCCAACGAATCCGATCCGCTGAGCCAGCGGGATGGCGGTGTTGCCGCGGCAAAGGCGCTCGGGCTGGAGGTTGTGGCTGCCACGGACGTCTACCAAAACGATACCCGCGATTTCACCCCGGTACTGACGCCGATCGTTTTGCAAAAACCGGACCTGCTGGTGCTTTCGGGTGTCGCGCCCGGCAATGCGCCGCTGCTGATCCGCGCCGCGCGCGAGCTCGGCTACGAAGGTCTGATCTCCACCGAAACGGCGCAGGATGCCAAGGTGCTGGAAGAGGGCGCGGGCGAGTTGGCCAACGGCTTCATCTCAGTCGGCGGCGCATCGACGCCCGAAATCGCGTCCGACATGATGAAGGAGTTCGTCGACCGCTATACGAAAATGTTCGGCGAATACAATGACGAGTCCAACACCAAGGTCTACGCGCTCGAATACATCATCGAGACGCTGAAGGCGAACCCAGCCGCGATCAACAATGTCGAAGAGTTCAAGAAGACGATCGACACTTTCTCGGCGCCCAATCCCTATCTGAAGGGCGATGCCAAGCTGACCTATGTCGGAATAACGTCGTTTGGCCAGAAGCGCCAGCTTTCGGTCCCGATGGTGGTCACGGAATACCGCGACGGCAAGTTCGAGACGCTCTTCGTCGCTCAAGTCGATTGACGCAACTGCGAAGCGGATTGCCGCAGAGGCTCGTGCATTCGCCTTGAGCCTCTGAATGGCCGGGAACCATCCTGATGGAACAAGTCATCGCCAACGGGCTTTATCTTGGCGCGCAATACGCCTTGATCGCGCTCGGTCTGACCCTGATCTTCGCTCTGATGAACGTGCTTAACTTTGCCCATGGGCAGATGTACGTTCTCGGTGGCTTCGTCACCTACACCGTCTATGGCCAGCTCGGCATGCCTTTCGTCGTCGCCCTCGTCGCGTCCGGGATCACGCTGCTGGTCATTGGAGCGCTGGTCGAGAAATTCCTTTTCAGAACGGTGATTAGGCGAAGCGTGCGGGAGGAAAGTACGATGCTTCTCGCGGCGGCGGTCGCATTCTTCCTCGACGCCGTGATCCTCCTGCTGTTCGGTGAAAAGCAGCGCGGCGTGCCGAAGATCGTCAGCGGCGTCTTCGTCTCCGACAGCCTCATAATGCCTTACGACCGGCTGCTGGTCGGCGCACTCGCCATACTGTTCATCGCCTCCTTCGTGCTTTTCATGCAGTATAGCAAGCCGGGACGCGCCATGCGGGCGCTGGCGCAGGACCGGATCGCGGCGCAGCTTATGGGCGTCGAGGTCGACCGCTATTCGATGATCGGCTTTGCGCTTGGCGCCATGCTTGCCGGCATAGTCGGCGGGCTGCTGGTCGCCATCACCGGCGTCAATTCGGGCATCGGCGGGCCGATCTCGATCAAGGCGTTCTTGATGGTGATGATCGGCGGAGCCGGCGTCGTCAGCGGAGCGATCGCCGGCGGCTTCATCCTCGGCATGATGGAATCGGTCGGCCTGACGGTGCTACGCCACTATGGCGACGTCACCTATCTCGTCATCTTCGCCGCGCTGATGGTCTTTCTCAGCATCCGCCCCAACGGGCTCATGGGCAAGCCGTGGGGGTGATCGACATGAAGCGTACACGCAACATCTTCGCCGTCGCTGTCTTCCTGCTGGTCGTACTCATCGGCGTGCCCTGGCTGATCGAGGCGACCGGTCGGCTCGACCTCTACTATACGCTGACCTCGGTCGCATTGCTGAGCATCGCCAGCGCCGGCGTGTGGGTGACCTTCTACATCGGCCGTATCAATATCGGCCAGGGTGCCTTCGCGCTTATGGGCGGCTATGTTTCGGCCATCCTTGTCGTCCAGCACGGTGTGTCGTTCTGGCTGACACTGCCGCTGGCCGGGCTGTTCTGCGCCGCTGCAAGCGTGCTGATCGGACTGCCTATCCTGAGGCTCCGCGGCGTTTACTTCGCGATGGTCACGCTGGTGTTGACCGAAGTGGCGCGGCTGCTGGCGCTGGCGCTGCCGATCACCAACGGCGCCAAGGGCATGGTGAGCATTCCGCTCCCCGGCGGCATTTCGATCTTCGGCCTGACCATCCTTCCCGATTTCGCGACGCTCGCCAATCCACGCCCGGCGTTCTATCTCGTTTCGGTGGTGCTGATGGTGCTGTGCTTTGCCGGGCTTTACCGCCTTGTCCATTCGCGCATCGGCAAGCTCTGCCAGTCGCTGCAGCAGAACGAGGAACTGGCCTCCTCGATCGGCGTCAACATCGCCTATCTGCGTGTCATCGCCTACGCCATCTCCTCGTTCCTCGGCGGTCTCGGCGGCGCAATGTTTGTCGCCATTTCGCAGTCGATTTATCCGTCCAGCTTCACCGTGACCGACTCGGTGAACTTCATGCTGAACTGCTTCCTCGGCGGGCTCAGCTACGTCTTCGGGCCGATGATCGGCACCTTCGTGCTCTATTTCGGCTGGGATTTCCTGTTCGAGACCGGCGAGTTCCAGTTGCTGATCTTCTCGTCGGTGCTGATCGCGCTGATGCTGTTCCTTCCCAACGGCCTGCTCAGCCTGCGGCTGTTCGGCAAGAAGCAAGGCTAGGACCATGACCGAGCTTCTCCAGATCAAGGCAGTGACCAAACGCTTCGGCGGGCTGGTTGCGGTCAACAACGTTTCCTTCGCGGTCCGCGAACGCGAAATCCTCTCCGTGATCGGTCCCAACGGCGCCGGCAAATCGACGCTGTTCAAG
Organism: Mesorhizobium sp. M0276; assembly: GCF_040321755.1. Classification (NCBI taxonomy): domain Bacteria; kingdom Pseudomonadati; phylum Pseudomonadota; class Alphaproteobacteria; order Hyphomicrobiales; family Phyllobacteriaceae; genus Mesorhizobium; species Mesorhizobium sp. M0276. The sequence goes on from NZ_JAMYSC010000033.1 coordinate 37,076, forward strand.
CTGATTTCCTCTTTCCTCAGTCCGAGCTCGGGCGAGGTGCTGTTTCGCGGACAGCGGATTTCCGGCCTGGCGCCGCATATCGTCGCTCGGAAGGGCGTAGTCCGCACATTCCAGGAGACGACGATCTTCAAGGGCATGACCGTGCGCGACAACGTCATCATCGCACATCACCTGCGTTCCAATGCCACCCTTGCCGGCTTCTATCTTGGCACGACTACAGCGCGGCGCGACGAGGCCGAATTCGGACGATCCGCCGACGAGATCATCGATTTCCTCGATCTCGGCGCGCAACGGCATGAGATCGCGAGCACGCTGCCGCACGGGCATCTGCGCGCGCTGGGGATTGCCATCGGCCTCGCCACCAACCCGACCGTGCTCCTGCTCGACGAACCCTTTGCCGGCATGAACCACGACGAAACCGTACGTGCGGTGAAAATGGTGCGCGGCGTACGCAAACGCGGCGTGACCGTGCTACTCGTCGAGCACGACATGCCCGCCGTGATGAACATTTCCGACCGTATCGTCGTCCTGAACTTCGGCGTCAAAATCGCCGAGGGAACGCCGAAAGAAATCCAAGAGAACGAAAAGGTCATCGAAGCCTATCTCGGCGCCGAAGACGAGACGATCGGATTTTAGCCATGAGCGAACTGCTGAGCGTCTCCAATGTCGAACTCTACTACGACCACGTCTATGCGCTGAAGGGCGTGTCGCTGAGCGTCAACGAGGGCGAGACGGTAGCGCTGATCGGCGCGAACGGTGCGGGCAAATCGTCAATCCTGCGCGCAATCACCGGCCTGAAAAAAGTCCGTAGCGGCGAGATCCATTTCCAGGGCCGCCGCATCGACAAAACGCGGCCGGACGAGCTGGTCAGGATGGGCATCGCTATGGTGCCGGAGGGCCGGCGCGTCTTCTCCTACATGACCGTGCGCGACAATCTGATGATGGGCGCATTCACCCGCACCAACAAGGCCGACATCGCCACGACGCTGGAGATGGTGCTCGGGCGTTTTCCGCGCCTGAAGGAACGCTATTCGCAGACGGCGGGCACGATGAGCGGCGGCGAACAGCAGATGCTGGTGATCGGGCGGGCGCTGATGGCCAAGCCGAAGCTGCTCTTGCTCGACGAACCCTCGCTCGGCGTCGCGCCGAAGCTCGTGCAGGACATCGCCCGCTCGATCGTCGCGATCAACCGCGACGAAAAGGTCAGCGTGCTGCTGGTCGAGCAGAATTCGCGCATGGCGCTGCGCATCTCGCAGCGCGCCTACGCACTGACGACCGGAACGATCGCGCTGGCCGGAGATTCGGCTGAGCTGCTTGCCGACGATCGGGTCAAGAAACTCTATCTCGGCGGCGAAATATGAAGGCGCAAATGGACATACTCGTCGTCAATCCCAACACCACTGCGTCCATGACCGAGAAGATCGGCGAGGCGGCACGCGGCGCGGCTTCGGCCGGCACCAGGATCATCGCGGCCAATCCGAAGGATGGGCCGCCGAGCATCGAAGGCTATTTCGACGAGGTCTTCGCCATCCCGGGAATGATCGGCGAGATCCAGAGACATCCGGCGTCGAGCGCCTGCGTCATCGCTTGCTTCGACGACACCGGCCTCGACGCAGTACGCTGCGTTGGCGAGATGCCGGTGATCGGCATCGGCGAAGCGGCGTTTCACATGGCCAGCCTGATTGCCGGCAAGTTCAGCGTGGTGACGACGCTGTCGCGTTCGGTGCCGGCGATCGAGCACAATCTGGTGCGCTACGGCCTCGCCAGCCGCTGCGCCAGGGTACGAGCCAGCGACGTTCCCGTTCTGGAGCTCGAAGTGCCCGGCTCCAACGCCCGCCATCGAATTTCGGAGGAGATCGAGCGCGCCATCCGCGACGACCGGGCCGAAGCGATTGTGCTGGGATGCGCCGGCATGGCCGACCTCGCTGCCGCGCTCAGCCGCGAACATAGCCTTCCCGTGATCGACGGCGTCGCCTGCGCAGTAAAACTCTGCGAGAGCCTCGTCGGCCTTGGCCTGTCGACCTCAAAGCGCGGCGGCTACCAGGTTCCACTCGAAAAATCCTTCGCCGGAATCTTTGCGCCCTTTTCGCCCACCGGCCGTGCATCCTGATGCGTGCAAAATTGTTGACATTCCCACACAGGATGTTTGATGTGCGGCCGGAAACGCGGTGTTCGCGCCGCTATGCGATCCGGCCGCCGGGACAATGAGACGATGGACCTGCTTGGGCCAAAGCCACGGGATGGCGACAAGCCGACGATGCGCTGGTTTCCGGTCTATGCCGGCCTGCGCGACGCCATCGTCAGCCACCGCATCGCACCGGGCACAAAACTACCCGAGGACGAACTCGCCTCGATCTATTCGGTGAGCCGCGCGGTAATACGCGCGGCGCTGCAGGCACTGTCGCATGACCGCTTGGCTCGGCTCGAGCCGAACCGCGGCGCGTTCGTCGCCCAGCCGACCAAGCAGGAAGCGCGCGAGGTGTTCGAAGCGCGGGCGCTGATCGAGCCCAAGGTCGCGGCGCTTGCCGCCGAAGTGGCAAAGCCGGCCGAGGTCGCGCAACTGCGGCTTCATCTCGAAAAAGAGCACGAGGCCCTGCATGCCGGCCGCGACAGCGACGCCATTATGCTGTCGGCAAAATTCCATATCGGCATCGCCGAAATCGCCGGCCATTCTATCCTGACCGGCTTCGTCAAAGACCTGCTGTCGCGGTCGTCGCTGATCATCGCGCTCTACTGGCGCCGCCGCGACACCACCTGCGAAAGCCACGCCCATCACGCCCTCGTCGATGCCATCGAAAAGCACGACGCACAAAACGCGTCCGACCTGATGCGAAGCCATCTCGTCGAACTTCTGTCGGGCCTTGATCTGTCGCTTGGCGAGAAGAAGCCCGAGAGCCTGTCGGACATCTTGCGCTGATCTGCGCTGTCAAACTCTTCGCCAAGCTTCGCATTCGGTGCGCGTGCTCGGCAAGCTGTTCCGCCGCCTGTTCCTCTCCCGGTTGGTCGCGCTGCACGACGTTAGCCGGCTCGCCTTCTTCGGCGCAATTGCTCATCTCGCGGAACGGCGGGCATTCCTGCGCCACCTGTCGCCGGTCCGGAAGAAGCGCTGGGTGGTCTACGCCAAGGCGCCCTCCGCCGGCCCGGAGGCGGTGCTCGCCTAGCCTCCATAACCAAAGTGGCGGAACTCGGGGGCGGCTATGGGATCGAGTTCCGTGGACCGGCCAAGCGGGGCCGATTGAGCCGGAAGTTCCCATGAGAAGGTAGCGCAGTGTTCCCGCGCCGCTTCTTCATGCGGCTCCGGAGGGGCGCTCGATATTTCGCAACTGCTTGAAATCGGCGGCCGATGGCCTGACTTTTATGCTTTGAGCGACTGAGAACTGGGCCTGTCAGGCCCGGCACGATGCAACGACCGCCTTCGGCCAGACGGTGCTGCTCTTGTGCCCGCCAAGCCGGCGCAGCGGTTCGTTTGAAATAGTATCTCATCCGAGTCTGTGTGTGCACGCCGCGATTTGTTCAAGGCCATTGCCACGCTGCTCAGATTGGTGGGAGCAGGAAGCTTTGTCTACATAGGCTTGCTTGCAGGGTTTTCTTCGCGGCATCGAGCGGTCCGAAAATGGCTGTCTCCTCATCTGACTTTGCGGAAACAGTTTCGTGGTTGTGAGCAGGAACATCTCCAATCTCCGGCGCGGAATTGTGAGGGCGGTTGGTCACCTGGTGCCCTCATGAAGCAACTCTGACGTTTGATCCTTATCATTGTGCGATGCCAAAGCCGCTGCGTGAGCCAATGCGGGCGACGCTAGCAAGGTGGAACAATCCGACAGCCGGCGAGTTTCTAAGACGAAGGGCGATCTGTTTCGGAGGAAACGGAATGAAACGCGTCCTTGCCCAAAATGCGGTTCGACTGATGCTGAGCGGCGTAGCCGCCTGTCTACTCACGGTCGTCGAGATTCCAAACCCGATTACGCCATTGTTGCTTGTGTCCGAGGCAAGGGCTGCCACCGTTTCGATCAGCACATTCTACCAAGACTTGTCTCCCTATGGTGATTGGGTTTCGTACCACGGAGCGACCGTTTTCGTGCCGGTTCATGTACGTGACGATTGGCGTCCGTATACCCTTGGACACTGGGTCTATACCGAGCAGTATGGCTGGCTCTGGGTATCCGACGAGCCATTCGGTTGGGCGACGTACCATTACGGCCGGTGGGGCTATGCCGACGATATCGGTTGGTACTGGGTTCCGGGGAGTCGCTGGGCGCCAGCATGGGTGAGTTGGCGTCGTGAAAGGGAGCACATCATTTGGGCTCCGCTGCCGCCGCGCCGCGATCCGGATCTGATTTCAATCGAGGTGACCTTCGACGCGACGCCGGATTTTTACTGGGTTGTGGTCCCTACCCGCGAATTCCTTGCTGTGGACATTTCTGTCGTCGTTATCCGTGATGAGCCGGAATTTGTGCGCATTGTCGAGGCGGCCGAGCCGGCCGGCGACGTGACGATCCAGAACAACGTGGTAATCAACAAAGTCATTGATGTTGATGTGATCGAAAAGGAGACGAACCAGAAGGTGACTGCCGTCAAGGTCAGCAAGACCGACGCGCCCGAGCAGTCCGGCAAATTGGAAAACGATACGGTCGCGGTCTTTGAAGGTGAGGTGAAAGCCGACCCCAAGGCCAAACCAGCCAAGCTCAAAGACATCGAGGAGGTGAAGCAGGTTCAGGCTAGCCGGAAATCGAAGCCGACCGAAGGCGCAGCAAAGACCGAACAGGCTCAGCCGGAACAGGCGGCCAAGCCTGAGAAGCCGACAACCCAGGAGCAGCCCGCGGCCGAGCAGCAGGCCGAGCCCGGCAAGGCGGCCAAGCCTGAGAAGCCGAAGGCCAAGAAGCAGCCCGCCGCCGAGCCGCAGCAGGCCGAGCCAGAGCAAGCGGCCAAGCCTGAGAAGCCGAAGGGCAAGAAGCAGCCCGCCGCCGAGCCGCAGCAGGCCGAGCCAGAGCAAGCGGCCAAGCCTGAGAAGCCGAAGGGCAAGAAGCAGCCGGCCGCCGAGCAGCAGCAGGCCGAGCCAGAACAGGCGGCCAAGCCTGAGAAGCCGAAGGCCAAGAAGCAGCCGGCCGCCGAGCCGCAGCAGGCCGAGCCAGAGCAAGCGGCCAAGCCTGAGAAGCCGAAGGCCAAGAAGCAGCCCGCCGCCGAGCAGCAGCAGGCCGAGCCCGAACAGGCGGCCAAGCCTCAGAAGCCGAAGGCCAAGAAGCAGCCCGCCGCCGAGCAGCAGCAAGCCGAGCCCGAACAGGCGGCCAAGCCTGAGAAGCCGAAGGGCAAGAAGCAGCCGGCCGCCGAGCAGCAGCAGGCCGAGCCCGAGCAGGCGGCCAAACCCAAGCCACAGAAGCAAAAAAACAAGGCGTGCGATCCGCAGACTGACGCGAACTGCTAGCTGTGCGCGGCACCGCGATTATTCCATCGCGGTGCCGCTGAATGCGCGAAAAGCCGCGATCCTCGCCACTTTCCTTCGCTGCCGCCTGCTCTCCTCTATATCGGCTGAAAGCGCGGAACGCCCGTCAACGAACATAGGTAAGCATGCAAGCCGAAGAGGGTGAGACGTCACCTCGCGCCCGAGGCTATTTCGAAAGGCCTGACATTGTCTGTTACCCATCCTAGGTTTGTCTCGGCAGAGGTCCTTATCCAGAAACGGCCATGAGCACCCGCGGTGCCGACTTTCTATACAAATGGATTTCCGAACATATGCCGGAAGGGCCAATCGACGACCCGGGCCGGCTTGTGACCGATATGGCAGACCAGGCCCTGCGGGCGGCCGCCATCGAAGGCATCCCAATTCAGGAGATCGATGAAGAGATCGGGAGCGTCTATGAAGCGATCATTCATGCCGTTGAACATCGCGACGGCGGTCTGGCGGATTAAAGATTTTGTGGTTGCCTCAGGCGGCTCGCGGTCGCGACGAGGCTGCAGATATGGACTATTGAGTTTTGAGCATGGGCAGCAGCGCGCCTGTCTTTCCCCCCGACTCGCCATATCTAAAATTTTCTAAATTAGCTGCGTCTTATGGAACTTTGGTGCGGGCGTTTCATTTTCATCCGCATGCGAGCCCCTGTGATCCAAAGCGTCGGGACGGGAGTGAACGCGTCGCCGCGCTACTCGCTGGTCCTGCCGATATATAATGAAGAACAAGTGCTGCCGCGACTGATCGAACGGATCAGGTCACTGATCAGTCGGCTGGACGGAGAGACTGAGGCAATTTTTGTCGATGACGGTAGCCATGACGGCAGCGTCAAATACCTTCGGCAGGTGGTCACCGCCGAACCTCGCTTCCGGCTTATCGAACTTTCCCGTAATTTCGGACACCAGATTGCGATCACGGCTGGCATGGATGCTGCTGCGGGGGATGCAGTCATCGTCATGGATGCCGACCTGCAAGATCCACCGGAGGTCGTTCTTGATCTCGTGGCAAAGTGGAAGGAAGGTTTCGAGATCGTCTACGCCCGCCGTGTCAAGCGCGAGGGCGAATCCTGGTTCAAGCGGCTTAGCGCCGATCTTTTCTACCGTTTCCTCGAGAAGATGACGTCGGTCAACATCCCGCGCAACGTCGGGGACTTCCGTCTGGTCGGCCGCCATGCGCTGGACGTCTTCAAACACATGCCTGAACACGATCGCTTCGTGAGGGGCATGTTCGGCTGGATGGGATTCAAGCAAGCGGGAGTGCCATTCGAACGCCCCCCGAGGACCATCGGCCAGACCAAATACCCTTTCTGGAAGATGATGCACCTTGCTGTCCACGCCATTGTCAGCTTCTCGGAAAAGCCGCTTCACTTTGCGCTTTGGGGCGGATCGGCCATTTCTGCACTTGCGCTGGCCTTTGGCGCTTATGCCGTGTTCGCCTGGATTTTTGAAACCGGCGTCATTGCCGGCTGGACGTCCACCGTTGTGATCGTATCGTTCCTGTGCGGCATCAATCTTTTCATGACAGGCGTGGTCGGCCTCTATGTCGGTAGCATCCACGCCGAAGTGAAACGCCGCCCTCTTTACGTGATCGATCGGCTTACCGGCTTCGACGAGCCGGTGCGTGCCATCGCTGGTGGGAACCGGAGATCGTTTCGCAAGCCTAAGAACGGAGCCGCTCCCAGTGTCCGAACTCTTCGACAGCTATAGATCCAGTTATGGAGAGACGATCGATGCGTCGATCCGCTTTTCCGGACTCAAGCACGCATTCTTTTTGGTCGCAAAGGCCGACCTGCTGCGACGCCTAGTCGCCGAGCGAGGACTTCGTCGACGGGGAGCCATGCTGCGGGCGCTTGATGTGGGCTGCGGTGTCGGTTCGCTCCATCCTTATCTAGACGGGGCTTTCGAGCGCCTGGATGGCTGCGACGTCTCGCAAGAGTCGATCCAGCGCGCCAGCGAGGACAATCCGGGCGTCGTCTATAGGACATGCACCACGACGGCCCTGCCTTATGACGACTGCGTGTTCGACCTGGCTTTTGCCAGTTGTGTTGTTCATCATGTTTCGCCCGCATCCTGGCTCGTTTTTTTTCGCGAGATGCGACGCGTCGTGCGGCAAGGCGGCGTCGCCTGCATCATCGAGCACAATCCCTATAATCCGCTGACGCGCCTGGCGGTGCTCCGATGTCCGTTTGACCAAGACGCGGTCCTGCTCAACGCGGTCAAAGCAGCGGCCCTCTTTCGACAAGCAGGCTTCAGGGAGGTTCGATGCGAGCATTTCCTGCTGCTCCCGTCGGCCGGCAGATTCGCCAGAAAGGTTGAGCGTGCCCTCGCGCCGCTGCCGCTTGGCGCCCAGTATGCGTGTAGTGCCCGTGTCTGAATTTCGGCCTGCCGCTGGCACCGTCCTGAAGCTTCTGGCGCGCTTCGGCCTGGTCGGCGTCGCCGCCACAATCCTGTATGCCGCCTTGGCGGATGTCTTTGTCAAATCGGAACGGTTCGGCTTCAGCCCCGTTCAAGCGTCCCTTGCAGCATACGCAGCCGCAGCCTTGTTTTCCTATCTCGCGCACAGGTCAGTAACCTTCATGTCGCGCGGTTTGCATAGATCAGAGGCTCCGCGTTTTCTCTTGCTGGCGGCGATCGGCTTGGCCATCGCCTATGGCGCGCCGGCGCTCTTGACGGCGAAGCTGGGCCTGCCGCTCATCTTTCCCATCACGATTACCTGCTTGCTTGTGCCCGCGATCAATTTCGTCGTGCTCCACCGATGGGTCTTTGCAGAACACATTCCCGATCAGTCCGGCGATGGTTGACGCGTGATCGGCCAGAAAGATTCGTTCCAAAACAGTTCACCGTTTCACGGAAACGATGAACTGCTCCAAAGCCGCTTGCTGAAGCACGGCTTCCACTTACGATTGGATGATGCCGGGCTCCGTTCAACCGTCGATCGCTTTGCCTTCAAGCCGTTGCTGGCAGCACATGTTGAAGAACCATCCAAATCGCAGGATCGGTCGAGCGCCATGCCCGGGAGGGCCTGGCTGGTGTCACCACGCAGGAAGAGAGGCAATGAAGGCGGCACTTGAAACCTGCGGGTGCTCACATTGACCAGCATCTGGACGATGAGCTGGCCTTGGCGCGCGTCGTACCGGCTCGCCGACATGGACGCCCAAAGCGTCACGGACATAGCCATGGATGCAGGTTACGATGCGCCCGATGTGTTCGCCCGCGCCTCTCGGCGACGGTTCGGGCAATCGCCTTCGTCGCTCCGAATATCTCCCAGCTGTGGGTCGTGGCTTATGGCCTTCGGGGCCCCTCGACAACGCAAGCAACGAGCCCATGCAGATAATCTTTGACCACGACGATCCGTGATGTGCCGCCTACGCCGGTGGTGGTGGTCGAGTATCGCGGGGACCGGGTGACGCCCGAAGACACCTTCCGGCGGTTCAGGGCCTGGCCCAAAGCGAATGGCTCGTCGCCGCTGACAAGCTCTACTTTCATGGTCTTCCGTTCCGAAAGGGAGCCGCCGTCCCAGACCGATCAGTCGATCGAGGCGAATGACGCGCTAATGAAAGCTGGCGTGATCCCGCCGCATGCTGCGCGGTGCTGCGCTAAAAACGATCTCGAGCCCGCCGCGCTCTACCTCTATCGCTTGACTATTGGCCAACTGCGGGGAGGCACGCGACTTCCCGATCTATTGCCAACGCCGGCTCTCCTCCATCCCGGAGGTGCAGGCACATGAGGCGAGCACGGAACTGTTGCTGCCGCTGAACTAGGGCAACTCCAGAAAGTTGTGAAGCGGCTTTCCGTCCGGAATTGCGTCAATACAAAGAGCTAGGGCACGTCGCCGTTTCAGCGGAAAAGTGAAGTGCTCTAGCCGGCGTCCAGCCGGAACGACACCAATTTAATGGCGCGTTTGTAGATCTTGCTGGCGGCGGGGCTTGGCGGAATCCCGTCGCGATAGTCGAAAGTCACTTCGAGTACCTTTGCGCTGGCAAATGCTGCGTGCGGGATCGCGAACGAGATCGTCGTCGGGTCTTGGCTCGACAGTGTTACTTCGTGTACCCGAACTCCGTTCACCGAGATCATTACCCTTTGTATGGTTTGTGGTGGACGAATGACGGCAGACATTTGTAGCGTGGCTGTAAACCCGTCGCGAAGCGAAGGTATTTCCAGCCTCAGCCGAGAGGTCTCGCCGAGCGAATGGGTTCCGTCGGCTACCGGCCCCGACCAACCGCAGACCATCATTCCGGCTGCTTGTTTGGCACCGTCGGACCGGAAAGATACCGTCTGCCCAGGAGTGTAGCTGCCAACCGCATCGCGATTGAGGCACGTCGTCGTGCGATCAATGTAATAGGCCCGATAATCAGCGTTGACATCTGGATTGAGAGCGAGTGCAAGGATGATGATCTCGGACACGGCCAAAACCACCGCCAGCGCGTAGCCGCCGGTCGAGGCAGCACGGCCATAGGATGACAGGCCGTCAGACCAGGGCAAGATAGCCTCCAATCCATGCCACAGTCATGAAATAACATGCGCTCAGGAAAAGAGCCAAAGTCACGAGATAGGTCAGCTTCGATACCGACAGCAGCTCGGCAATCAACATCATCAGCGGCGCAAGCCCAATGACGTATCTGATCATGGAAGCCAGGTTGGTGATCAACGGCAGGATGATGCTGCTCGCACAGAAGAGCGCAGCGCCATATCGCCTGCGAGCCGCCAGAACGACCGATAGGGTCAGCCCTATAATCGCTGCGAGCGCGCTCCATTGCGGGGCCGTGGGCAGCCATCCTTTTGTCGGAACAGCAGAGAGACCGTCCCATAGAAAAAGGAGCGGATCGCCAGCAATCCGCCCAAACGCGCGCTGGACGTGCAAGAACGCAAACCCGTCCCCGACAGTGACGTACAAAAAGAGCATGTAAGCAAACAAGCCGGCGGGCGAGATGAAGATAGCTACGACCATATCCGGACGACCAAGCACCCATCGCGGGAAAGACACCGCCGACCCGCCCTGCTGGCGGTGCTGCTCGAACATTTGGATGACGCTTGCAAACACAGCAAGGACCCCGACCACCCTCGTTGCCGACAGCAAAGCGCATGAAACGCCAGCGGCCAGGTAGTTGGAGCGCTTGAGTGCCAAAAAGACGCACGAAGTCAGGAGCACGAAAAGAGGTTCGGTAAGGAACGTGGTGAAGTGGAAGGAGAACGGGCCGCTAAGCAGGAAAGCGCAATACAGTGTATAAGCGCGCATGTTCTTCTCCAGCAGTGGCCATGCCACAAGACAGGCGGCGTAGCTGCAGGCAATCGAGGTGATCGTCGCGATCAGAATCGTGGGAAAAGGGAAAGCAAACCGAAGAGTCGTCACGAGCATGGGATACAATGGAAAGAAGCCCCAGCGTCCGACGTTGCTTTGGCCTGGAATGGGAAAACGCTCGTAGCCGTGTTCGGAAATGTCCACATACCACGCGCAATCCCACCTGCAGAGCGCACGCGCATAAGCTTCGAAGCCTGGTACTGCCGAGACTGAATGGAATGCAGCATACCGAATGACAAGCCCGCTGATCATGAACAGGAGCGGAACCGCAACGGCGATGACACAAAGGCGACCGCCAGCGTCTGCGCGAGCCATGTCTCCAAGCGCCAGTTGTGTCTCCACAGGTGATGGCGCCACAGTCTGCGATGGCGAGCCCGAGTTCGCCGGCTCGATGGCGCTGCCAGCCATAAAATCGGTCCATCGGAAGCGTCAAGGTCATCAACCGACTTGAAGCCCCGTCTGCGACTTGATCAACGATGCCGCGCCGCTACGGTTCCTTCTGAAGCAGGAGTTCGTTGGGGTCAGGTCGATCGATCACACCAGCCGAAGCAGGGAGCGATATTGCGCTTCGACGGCACCGGTTCCTCAAGGTGTCAGCAACCTGGCCTTACCGGCGAGCCGTCAGATGACCATCGCAAAGCCGTTCGATCGCTACAGCGCTATCGAGAACGCGCTCGCCAGCGGCTTCGCTGCCGCCAAGCTACACCACCTGCGGGGACGCGACCTGCGCCAGCTCGCCGCAACGCTGCTTCGAGAAAAACGGGAACAGCGTGGTTCAATCCTTGCCGCGGCGCGGGTCTTTGCCGGCCGCCTGACTGCTTTTCTTCGGCTGTTCGTCGCGTTTGTCCTGATTGCCTGCACGGTTGCCTCCGTGCGCCCCTTGGGAAGATTTTGCGGTCTTGCCGTCTTTGAGTTTCGTTGCCATGGTTTCCTCCTGGAATCCTGATGTTTCCAGAACCGCCTCGCCGCGTGAATGTTCCGCAGCATTTACTATCTACGCGCAACCGAGCGGCCGTGGAACGCAAGCTCGAATTCGGCCCGCAGTTCGTCCTCCCGTCCGAGATAGCGCGGCGAGAAATGCATCTGGTGAGCGAAGTCCACTGCCGCCAGGCGGGCGATCTCGCCCGCCTGCACTGCTGTCAGGTGCTTCTTTGAAGCGGCGAGTTCCCGATCCTCCTGCAAGAATCCACCTTCGATAAAGAGTTGATCGGCGCCGCGCGCCAAGCTGCAAAGCCGGGTTATGTTCAAGGAATGGAAGGCCAGGTCAGTGGCATAGGCAACGCGCTGGCCCGGCGCGCAAACGAGCGCTTGGCTTTGCAGCAGCTCTCCCAGAACTACCTTCCTGTCCTTGGTGGGCATGAACTCGGTTGCAGGCCCGGCGCCGCTGCGAACGGCCCGTTTGGCTTCGGTCAGCCAGGGACCAACTGGAAGGCGGAGCTCGTCGAGACGCGTCTTGTGAACGTTGACCCTGATTTTCTCCTGGAATGCGAAGGCCAGGCAAGGAATGCCATGATCAAGCGTGACCGCAACGACCTTGAATTCCGGATCGTCGAGCGGAAGCCGCGCTTCCGACGGCTGCTGGTTTTCGCGAACAAAAGCGTTGCGCGCCCTGAAGATGGCCTCGGTAATGAATCCTCCCTCCGCCCAGTCGGAGGCGGCAATCTCCAAATCATGGGACCGCTCGTCCAGCAGGTTCCACGTGTAAGCCCGCAACTTGGCCTCGACGGCGTCAGTCAGACCGGGCGGTCCGACGATATGGACGCGTCTGTCCCGGTAAAGCGACAGCCTGAGCAGGCGGTCGAAACCGCTGAAGTGATCCATATGCATATGCGTCACGAAGACGTGCGAGATCCGCAGGATTTCACGCGGCGAAAGGGTCGAAAGATCTCCGAGATCGAACAGCAAGGCCCTGTTGCCGAAGCGGAAATCCAGTAGCACGCCCGGATCGGAAAAGGGGCCGTTTACCAAGCGTGGCTGGACGAAAAGCGTCACTGCGAGAAGACCGCCGCGAGCGATGCAGGCTTCATCCGTTCAGCTTCTCTTTGCCCGGCCGGCATATTGGTCGACCGCTCCGGCCATCTGGAGCATGAGTGTCGCCATAGAGATGGAATTCCCGCCATAGGGGTAGAAGTCGGATTTATCGCCTTTGTTCCATTTCTCCCGTAGCTCGGGTTCGGTGATGTCCCAGTCGCGATAGGTTCTTCGCGCCAGTTCGCGCAGCTCTATGTGCAATTCGGCGGTGGAGGGGCGGCCCCAGTAATAATAACCGTTGTAGACCTTGAAGACTTCGAGGTCCCGCCCCAACACGATCGTGTGCGGGACCATCACGTCGTGCGTGGTGTCGGTGTATTCCTTGATGTCCAGGTCCTTCTGCACGAGCCGTTCCTCATCATACAGAAAGGGCCAAGGCGCCGAGGTCTGCTGGCGGTAATTGTTGGTCGTATGCCAATCGTCCGTGGTGATCGTGACGAGCTGGGTGTAGCCGACGACCAATTGCGGGTGAAACCGCACCAGTTCGAGCACTTGCTGCCGGTCTTTCGGGCAGAAGAATCCACGCGTCAGCATCACGATCATCAGCTGGTCGCCCTGCAGGTCCGACAGCCGCCGTGGCGTCTTGGTGTGGTCGGGTAGAACGTAATCGGGGAACTTCGCGCCAGCCACGATATCTTGTCGCATTTTCAGTCGCTCCATCAATTCGGTTCCTGTAACTCCCGAACAAAAGACTCCTCGCCATGTTCCTTGATTCCAGGCAAGCCGAAGGAGACGACCGGGTCTAAGGGCCGCCTGCCGTAGCACCCACGACCACCATCACGAGCCCATCCAACTCGACTTCGCCATCGATGATCGTCTTGCCGCCCCTTTTTCGAACCTTGAGCTTCGACGTGTTTGCGGCGGCCTGTCTTTCGAGTTCGTCAATCACTCCCGTGCTCGTCGCTAAGCGATCTTCCGTGATATCCGCGTAACCGCCGTGTAGCGCGTGATGGCACCCTCGTCGGGATCCTCTCCTTGAAAATGCACGGTAGCGTTGGCCGGCGGCCGACAATTTGTGCCAAAAGCCTTGACCGCCGAAGCGCATACGGTCTGGACATCGGGGTGCTGTTGCATGACATTCATGGCCGCAAGTTCGGCGGTGCTGCTGCCGCCGATCCGCCAGCAGGCTTCGAGCACTCCCGACTTCCACTTCCCAGACCAGTCGGTCCCTTGGCCGATGTCATAGTTGCGCCGCGATGCGAAAAATCCGGGACACTCGATCATCGCTGCGTCATATGTTCTCGCCTGCGCGACCGCCAGCGCTGAAGCAGATAAAAGACTGAGGCCTGCGAGTGCCTCCCATCCCCCGCGTACGGCGATGATATCGGACCCGCCATAAACGGGCAGTCCCGCATTATCCGCCGTTATTCTCTGCGTGCCGACGTACGCAATGGCGATCTCGTCTACATCCGCTATTCCGACGCTTAGCGTGGCGATGTCAGCCAGATTCGTCTCTAGAACGAGCCCGTGTTTTTCTAGATCCGAAGCTTGATAGCGTTCCAGGAAAGCTTCGACTTCCGACACGGAAGAAGCGATCTGTTGTTCGCGTCCGCGCGATGCAAGTGGAGGCTTAAGACGAACTGGTCCTTGCCGCAGGAGCCGATCCGCCGCTTGCAAAGTGTCCGTTCGGGAGAACGTGCTGTAACCCGGCAAAACCGCAGCGCTGACCCGTTCAGGGAATTCCGCTGGCCAGTCATCAGGACGAAATGCGGACGCGCCGATCACGTCATGCGTGATGACTTTGGTCATTGCCAGCCGGGACGGAAGCACGCCGCCAAAAAAGTCTTTTGGACCTGCGATTCCCATTCGGCTCGCATCGGCGAGAAGCAGGCTGTCGTCCGGGACGTAGTACAAGTATTCTCCGTCCAACTTGAACGCGCTAAGATCGCCCTCGAATGCAAACCCTTTGAGTACAGCGATCTGGCGGGCGACCGCATTGATCGCGTGCCGTTCATGGGCGAAGAGAGCTTCGCTGCCTGGCGCGGAGCATGCGATCACAATTCCTTTTGGCCCGTCCGGGCATGTATTGCTTGTCACCTTCAATCCACAATCCTGTTTACGTCCGTGCGGAACCGCACGTCTCCAATTGCGAAAACGGCGGGGCGGCGAAAACGTTCTGTTCCGGTTTCAGTTAGCGAGCTTCCCTGGAAGGGGAGCGTGTCGAAACCCGCGCAATTATCCGCGTCGACGGGATTCGAAAACTGATCGAGAGATCGGTTATTGCGTGCTCGCCGCCGGGCAGGGGTCGGCACATTCGGGCGTGCCGAATGGCGGCGCTTGCGGGGCTCAGCCAGAACGCGATCTATTTTCTTACAGACGTCACAGGCCGTACCACAAGAACGTCGAATCAAACGAGGAACCGGGGAACAAGCTCAGGCCCACGATAGTTCTGGAACAAGTGCGGCGGTCGCCAGCTCTCGCGAAGCCGCGGCTCTTGCGGCTTGGCATTCGCCGCAAATGCGCGAAGGGCAACTCTACAATCGAGACGCGGTGGATCTCAGCAGGCTTCAATAGAAGGAGCCACCAGGGTCGCCGAAGCCACGCGAATTGCCGGGACGCCGGATGCGCTACGGCATGAGATCGGCCGGATCGGTGCCGTTGGAGAGTGGGCGTCCATTGTAAGACAAGGTCGAGAGCGAACGCCAGCGCGGCCATGCACGGCGACTAAGCTCGCTGCCGAGACTGGACTGGGAACAGGGAGAACGCAGGACACGTGTTGCTGTTGTTTCTCACGATGACGGGCAGCGAAAAGAAAGGACGATTTGTCCAAAATTTGCTTGTTCTGCCAGGAGCCGGTCAGGCCCGTTCGAATGTGCCGACGATCCCAGCCTCTGCGAAGATGTGCAGCTTGGCTTTCAATTCGTGGACGGCCGCTTTTTGCCCTTCTTTTTGCGGCTCGCGCGCCAGTGCCTTGCGCACCCGCTAGATCTGATCCTTATTGGTGAACGGGCTACGAACTGTCATCGGGCAAACCTATGTAGGCATCTCGCGGCCCGTCGTTAGCGCCAGTGGAAATCTTTCTGTTCCTGGCCAGGTCGCCTCCATGGAAGTTTGGAGAGAAATGGCCAAGGCCCTATCAGAGTTGTAGTGGCTCCGAAAAATCGACGCGCGGCTTTTGACTGGAGCGTTCACAGAGCTCAGCGTCGGTCACCAACTCCTGGCAGAGCGCCAAGCCGAACAGTCCGCCATGTCACCGGCCATTCTTCTTCAATACAGCAGCGAGCATCTGATCGAACTCCGACCGTGTGGGATAAGACGCCTGCGTGCCCTTCCGACCAACCGAGAAGGTTGAAGCCGCAACGCCCCAGCAGGCGGCTTCATATGCCGATTTGTCCTCCAAAGTCGCGACAGTGAACGCGGCAATAAAGGCATCGCCGGCCCCCGTCTTGTCCACGACATCGACAGCGGGCGCTCGTATTGCGGTCGTCTCATTCCTCTCACGGAGGATGCAGCCACCGTCGGGGAGCTTAACGCATGCAATTTCAACCCCTAGCGCGTTGAATTCGGTTGCCGCCTGGCCGGCCTGACTTTCATTGGCCACTTCAATTCCTAAAACATACGCTGCTTCCTTTTGGTTGGGCGACACCGCATAGAAGCGTTTTAGATCGGTCTTCTCGATTTGATCGGCAAATGTTGGGTCGACGATGATCCTGAAGCCGCGCCTTTCCGCAGCTTTGAATGCGGCCCCAAGCACAATGCGAGGAACCTCGAAATCGGCGATCAGGACGGAAGATGCTGGGGCGTTGTCGATTGCCTGCACTACTTTTTCGACAGCGGGAGTTTGCCAGTTCATATTGGCGTTTGCGACTGAAAGGATTGACTTGTTGCCATCTGCTGGAACGACGACGACCGCTATGCCTGTCATCGAATTTGGAGCGACAAAGACAGCCTCCAAATCGAGATTCTCTTGCATGAACGGACCAATGGCCACCGTCGCGAGATCGTCGTCTCCGACTT
Source organism: Mesorhizobium sp. M0276 (assembly GCF_040321755.1). Lineage (NCBI taxonomy): Bacteria > Pseudomonadati > Pseudomonadota > Alphaproteobacteria > Hyphomicrobiales > Phyllobacteriaceae > Mesorhizobium > Mesorhizobium sp. M0276. The sequence continues at coordinate 53,805 of NZ_JAMYSC010000033.1, forward strand.
GGCCGAGAAGCTTTGTTGGAAATCCGAGCCGCTGCGTAAAATAAGCCACATTGGCAGCCTTTCCGCCGCTCTTTCGAGAAAATCCGGATGCTCTGACGGTCGCGTCACTGCTGAACGGCTTGTCGACCTCGAACCTCAGGTCGGCATTAATGCTACCCAGAGATAGAACCGCCGGCTGTGCCAAACTTCAAACTCCGCTTTTCGGATTATTCGCTGGTGTGATCTGCAACCCAGCTTGCTTGGTCCCATACGCCTTGCTTCGCGGTCCGCGAGCCTCCCGGGCGATCGTCGACCGAACGCCGCAGTTTCGGATGCGTTGAACACGATAGTCGTTGCCAAAACTGGTCTGGGCAAGAATGGTTCCGGGACAAAGCTCTAGGAGATCGATTCACATCCCAGGCGAACGTCTTATGGCCGGATTCTGGACGAGTTCGTTAGCGGGTTCAGCGGAAAGTGCTGGGGAATACGGCAGAGGCGACGAGCAAATAAACCACCATCTTCAGCATTCAGTGGACGCAAGCGCGTCCGCGACCTGCCGATCAGGATCGAGCAGTTGCTCGTTTGAAATCTATTCCTTCAATCCGGCTACGCGCTCGAGCAGGGGCTTTTGCAGAATGGGGAAGGAACCGATCGTCAACATGACGAAGTTCCTGCATGTCTGGACGAAGCTGTTGGTCGACTGCGCCGTGGACAGAATACGTTCGCTCAAATCAATCCAGCGACCTCCCACCGGTCGACGCTCGTCCGTGTAGCCCGCAAGCGTGCCATCGTTGAAACGCCGGGCGAAGCAAGCTGCATCCTCAATACCGAGATTCATGCCGCGCGCGCCAAGCGGCGAGTGCGCATGCGCGGCATCGCCGCCGAGGAAGACGCGGGCGGTTTGATAGCGGGACGCCTGTTTTGCCGGAATGTGGAAATGATCGGTCCGCAGCAGCTGCGACACGCTATACCTGCCCGGCACATGCGCCAGCGCATCGGGTGTGTTGGAGACCGCGCGAAAGCGGTTGCCGCCGATCGGTATGATGAAGCCGACGTCCCCGTCTCGATGCAGGAAAGCCTGTGCCGCGTCCACCTCGTAAGGCCAGGACGCGATCTCCGCATCGGTGATGCTCCATCGCCGCCTGTGCGTGTAGCCCTCGAAGTCGATGCTCGATGATTTGCGGACCGAGCTGTCGGCGCCGGCGGCGCCGAAGACGATGTCGAAGTTGTGGCTTTGCTCTTCTTCACCGTCTCTCCTGGTCCGAACCTCCACCTTGTCGGCCTGCTGGGTGAGGCCGGCCAGTTCCGTCCGCCATTCGACGTCGACGCCGAATGTCGCGACTGTCTCGGCCATGATCCTTTCGGTGTCACGCTGCGGCAGCGACAGCAGGAAATTGTAGCGGTGCGGCAGCAGCGAAAAGTCGATTGTGACGAGCTCACGGGTTCCTGCATGGAAATGCGCGTGACGCACCTTGAGCCCCTCTGCGAGCAGCTTGCTGCTTACCCCCGCCGCTTCGAGAACATCCAGGCTATGTGAACTGATGCCGACCGCCTTGCTGAGCGGCGTAGGTCCGTCCTTCTTGTCTATGACGCGGGGATGGGCGCCTCTTCGCGCAAGCTCCAGCGCCGCTGTCAGCCCCGTTGGGCCCGCGCCGACGATCAGGATCGAAGCTTCTTTTCCGGGCACGACCGCCGCCTTCTCCTAGCCTGTCCGCACCGTTCGGCACTTTGTCGCAGATGGAACGCATCCCGGGAACAGAGATTGCGCGCCAATTGAGCCACCCACTGTCAGCTCGTGCCCTCCGGTTTTCACGCACTGAGCGACATGGCCGGCACGACAGGCTCCTCATCGTCGGCCGTTTCCTCCAAGTCGCAATCGGCTTGCCGAATGGATAAGCCGACAGGCCGACAGATCGCAGCAGCTCGAATCTTGGCTGGGTTCACCCAATCAGAACTAGCCGAGCGATCGAAAGTCTCGGTGCCGACCATCAAACGATTGGAAGGCAGCGACGGTCCTGCAGTCGGGATGGTCAATAACGTCGACGCCGTGTGCCGCGCCCTCGAATCTGCCGGCATCGAGTTCTCATCGCCGAGAATGGCGGCGGCGCCGGGGTGAGGCTGTGGAAGAAATGACGCTGAGGATGCCCAAGGGTCGTCGGGTCCGCTCGGCCGCCCTCATGGTCACGCCGCAGGCGTTGCAATCCCTTCTAACGCAATGATCCTGGTATTTGCGGAACGTTTGCGGATCTCGATCAGCCGGGCATATTCAGGAGAATTGTACCAGCCCATCAATGACGCCATGTCGGGGAATTCAACAATGACCAGTCGGTGTGGATCCCAATCACCTTCTAGAACCTTGGTCGCACCACCACGACCCAGGTATCGCCCACCGTAGCGCTCTTCGGTGGCCGGAACGTCCCGCCGATATTCCTCGAACAAGGCAGCGTCTTTTATGTCTACATCCGCGATCAGATAGGCGGCCATTTGTGTTCCTCCCTTTGACCTAGCTCGCGCTCCTCGGCTCCGGCGTGATTTCCACGACCCGCACTTTCTCGCCGTTGTCTCTGTGCACGCAAAGCCCGCGCCACTTGCGGGAGGCGCGGGCCGATCAGGAGCCGGTGAAGGTCGTCCCGATCATCAGCAGCGATGGGGTGAGCATCGTCTGCCACTGCACAAATAGTTAGAGGTCGCTAATGTTCCGTCAAGCCGGTTTGCCCGGTGTTGGCTGCACCGGTCCTGTACCGTGCCACCTAATGAACGACGCATCCTTGCCGGTGATATCCTTGACCGTCTTCAACAGCGCCTCATGCGTGTTTTGCAGCGAGCGGTAATGCTCGCTGCTTGGCGACAGACGCAGCTGGACGATGCTCTTATGCAGCCGTTCTGCCTCGGCCAAAAAGTGGTCAATCTCGGCTTGTGAAAGGTGCTTGGATAATTTGGTCCCGGCCATTGGCGATCTCCGTTGAATGGGCGCCGCAACGGGAGGATTATATTCCTATATCCAGCGGCCCGCCAAGACCGTCTTTAGGACTCTTCCCTGAAATTCTGCACCGACGCATGGCGCAGCTTGCGCTCACCACGTAGCGTCCTGACGCTCGCCATGATGGGCTTGACCCGTTCGACGTCCGGAGTGACTACCGCACTCGGCAGGCCTCCGGCTGGGCTGCTGCGGGCCTGCTGCACACGTTTCCATAGCCGGTCCTTGATTGCGTTGGTCGTGGCGATCACAGCCTTGCCGACATACTTCCCGTCCCGTGCGAACAGCCCCTCGGTCCACTTGCCGGCCTGTCGCTTCACGCCAATCAGATCAAACTCGGAGATGTCCCAGCATTTGATTTTCAGCCAGGCCTCGTTATTGGCGCCGCTGCGGTAGGAGCTTTCCCGTCGCTTCGGCATCATGCCTTCGAGGCCCATTTTCTCGGCTGCCTCGAAGAACTCGGCACCGCCGCCCTCAACATGTTGGCTGTACTGAATGATGCCTTGTGCCGGCTTGATCAAATCCCACAGGATCGCCTTGCGCTCTCGCCGTCGAGCATGAGATTTCGCCTTTAGCTTCTCGGCAGCGGCGACAATCGGCCAGTAGCGCTTGGACCAATCAATGCCGGTGCGGGTGAAGGCGCGCGCCAGCCCAGTCGAGAATGATCTGGGTGCGAAAGCCGTTATACTTTCTCGTGCAGCCAGTCGTCGCTGACCGGCGGCGTCTCGACCAGGACCGGTTCCTGCGGCTTGATGAACTTCAGCCGGTCTGCGGCGTTACGCATGCACTCGATGCTCCACCCGCCATTAAAAGGCGCGGGGCTGATTTTGGTTGCATTTTAGCGAAATTGAATGTGCGAACCGTCGATGAAGGAAACAACGGGTGATAAGGTGTCATCGGGACATTGCCTATGCGGGGGCGTGCGCTACGAAATCGCAGGCGAGCTTGCCCCGCTGATAGCCTGTCACTGCTCCCAGTGCGCGCGAACAAGTGGCAATTTTGCGGCCATGGCGGCCTGCCGCTCGGCCGATCTCATGCTGCTGACCTCGTCCACGCTCAGGTGGTACCGCTCGTCGCGTTACGTCGAACGCGGCTTCTGCTCGCGCTGCGGCGGCAACCTGTTCTGGAAGGCGGCTCCTGGCGTGCAGACCTTCGTCGCGGCCGGTACTCTCGACCCGCCGACCGGCCTTCGGCTTAGCAAACATATTTTCGTCGGCTCGAAATCCGACTTCTATGATCTAACTGACGGCCTTCCAAAGGAGCAGGCAGGTTAGAGGGATTAGAGAACGCACGATGGCCCGGCCACGCTGCCGGTATGATAGCTATAGGAGCGCCAGGGATCGATGCGCCTCTTTCGGGTTGTTGGCCTGGTTATCGACCACGGATCCCCCTCGATCTTGCCGGCAAGCTGTTCCCAGGCCTCGCATGTTGGCTTGGGCGTAGGGCTTGGGATGGCAATCGCAGGTCAGTGAGGGGGTAGCTTCTATCCGACTGGCAATCCGCGCCGAACGAGCCGTTCCTGCATCTGCGCGACTTCCGCATCCCCTAGTCGCCCTATCACCAACCCGGCATCTCGTATGTAATCAGACGAGATAAAATATTCCTCGCACCAAATCAGGTTTTTCCGACTTCTAGGGTCTAGGGCAAAGCGCGTTGGCTTGTGCAGCCCGCACCGTTTGAAAGCCTCCGGTCCCTAATAACCAGATCATCCTGGCACTGCTGCTCTGTAAACTGGCCAAACCCATAGGCGATGACTTCATCGCCGACCTTCGTCTCCATGAAATGATGCCCTCCTGGCGCGATGACGATGTATTGCTTGACGTCGACTTCATAGTCATCGGCATCGTCTGTCCGCCGGTCGGAAGGTCGGCCTGCCAGACCTGCCTTCCGGTCTTGATGTCGAGCGCGCGCAGCTTGTTGTCGGTGCTCGCGGCAATAAAGGTCAAGCCGCCGGCCGGCACCAGCGGACCGCCATTGTTCGGTGTTCCGATGGATAGCGGCAGCATGGACGGGATGCCGAACGGGCCGTTGTTGTTAGCGCTGCCCAGCAGCTCGTCCCACAGGGTCCTGCCTGTCTTGAGGTCGATGGCGGAACCGGCTCAGGTCGTCGATGGTGCTGTGTCCGGCGAGCGTCCGAGAAACGTCGCCAGGGCGCCGATGTCGCGGAGATAGTTGCGCTGCGTTTCCCGTGAGAAACGCCGCCTGTTCATGTCGTCGATCAGTCACTGACGAAGTGGACTTCCTTGTCCCACCCGCTTTTGCGTAACAGCGGAGAGCAATTCGTCATCTTGCGGCGGGTTGACAATCCGGCCTCGGCCGCCATGCTGCACTGCAACATTTCTATCTCGGAGTCCGCAATGACAGATATAAGGTCATCGCGCATCGAATGCCTGGACGGGCTTCGCGCGCTCGCGGCGATCTGGGTGCTTGTCGGGCATTGCCTGCTTCTGACCGGCTGGCGTGTTCCCATCGTCGGCGAGCCGGATCTCGGCGTCGATCTCTTCATCATGCTGTCCGGCTTCCTGATGGTGTTTCATTATCAGTTGCGCCAGGACAAGGAGCCCTGGCAAAGACCGGAAACATGGCTGAAATTCTGGACGCGCCGCTACTTCAGGATCGCGCCACTGTTCTACGTCATGCTTTTGCTGGCACTCGTGCTTGGCCCCTATCTCTACGACTGCAGGATGATCATCGACGATTTCCTGTCGAGATCGCATCAGGCGCCCGAGCGCTATCTCGACGGCGGCCTGAAGAACATCGTTGCCCATCTCACGTTCCTGTTCGGCCTGGTGCCAGATTTCGCCTACCGCACGCCGCTCCCCGACTGGAGCCTGGGGCTGGAGATGCAGTTTTACGCGGCTTTCCCTGCCATCATGCTGTTGGTGCGCAGGTTCGACTGGATAAGAAGCGCCGGGCTGGTCGCCGCGGTTGGCTGCATCATCGTGTTTGCGCTGGATCGATTGTCGGTCCATTTTCCGATGCCGTCGTTCCTGGCGCTGAAGATGCAGATATTCCTGTGCGGCATGCTGCTGGGGGGCGTCGTGCACCAGAGCCAACCACGGCCGATCCTGTATCTGGCCTTGGCGCTGCTGCTGGCGGCGCTGCCGTTTGGCGGCGACTACGGACTGGAAAAGCTGCTGGTGCGTGAAGTGCTGGTGGCGGGGTTCTTTGCCCTGGTTCTCTACCGCATGCTGCCGGGGGCGGCGGGAACGCTGGCGAGGGCGATAGCCATGACGCTCACCAACCGGTTCTTTCATCTCATGGGCGAGCTTTCCTTCAGCATCTACCTGATCCATCTGCTGGTGTTGCAGCCTGTCGCGGCATTCGTCATCAGCCAATACGGCCACGGGCTGGCGGCGCCGCTGCGTTTCGCAATCGTCGTTGCCGTCGTCCTGCCGACGGTGACCCTTTTGTCCTGGGTCACCTACAATCTGATCGAGGTTCCCGGCCAGAAGGCGGGCCGCTTCGTCGTTCGGCGCTTTGGCCGCAAAGGCGGCGCGCCGGCGCTGGAGAGCGTCAAGCGCAGCGCGTGATCCTGCGCTGCCGATCGCAATAGCGTCGGCCAAATCGGCACGCTGCCATGACACAACCGGCGGCGAACCAAATCCAGCTAGAACTGTGTCACGCCCTCTCGTGCGCGCCAAAGTGAAAGCCACTGCCGCAGCAATGTCCGGATGTTCTTGTCGTAGACATAATGCGCGAATGCAGAGATCGCGATGATGACGACGGATGTTCCCAGAATGAACGGCAAGCCGTGCTCGTTCCACGAGGCCCCGGTCACAGATTCGACCACGGCGTTCGAAAGGCGGATGAGCGGCGTGTGAAGAACATAGAGGGCGTAAGAGATATTGCCGGAGAAGAGCGCAATCCAGCGCCAAAACCCGGATAGCCGCAAACGGGAGGCCACGAGGACGAGCCAGGGCCAGACCAGGACTATGATCGCCAGACTGTATAGTTGCACATGTTCGGCGGGTCTGAAGATCATGAGCAGGCCGCATAGCGTCAGGAGAAACGGCATATAGAGATTGCCATCCCGACTCTTCCCAGTCGCATATCGGTTGAGAAAGACCCCGAGAAAGAACGAGAACGCGATCCGGGCGGGAGCCGCGATCGTGTCATCCCAATGGGCGCCGCCCCCAAGGACGAAACCCTGCCAAGCCAGAAGCACCAGGGCCAGGAAGGCAACACCGACAATGAGCGCAAGTGACCGAGCAGCCAGCCTTACGGCCAGCGCGGCAAAAACGGCATTGGCGACGAGTTCATAAAATAGCGACCACGCTGGGCCATTCAGCGGGAAAAGCACGTCGGGAAATGTCGAGAGCGACGGCGGCGTGGGTAAGAAAAGAACGGAAAACCCAAGACTTGCGAGCAAATCCAGCCGCGAATACGAACTCAGCCCATGCGTTGCGACGATTGCACCCACGCCGATCACGGCCAAGCCGACCGCGGCAAAATATAGCGGGTAGAGCCTGAGAAGACGGATCTCCGCGAACTCCCAAAATGACATGCCTTTTCGGAACTTGTCGTCGTAGGCGTGGGCGATCACGAAGCCGCTCAACAGGAAAAACAGGTCGACGGCGAGGAACCCGGACGGCGCCAGATCATATCGCCGGCCCGTGAATTCGGTGAAGTGGCCTAGCATCACCAAAACAGCAGCGATACCCCGGAGGCCATGCAGAGCGTCGAAGTGGGCCGTTTCCGCCCTTGGTTCTGGCTTTTTGGTCATCCCGTATCCGCGTTACTTCGTCCATCTACGCATGGATTGCTGCAACGCACAAGAACGTTTTGCGACGCACACTCAACCCACATCCAGGAGCCACACATGGCCATTGCAGAAGACTCGATCAGCCGCGCCCGCGACTCCTTGTCCGCCACCCGGGGAAGCTTCTGGTGCATGAAGCGCTGGCGGCGGGGTTCTTTGCGCTGGTGCTGTACCGCATGCTGCCGGAAGCGGCGGGAACGCTGGCGAGGGCGATGGCCATGACGCTCAGCACCCCGGTCTTTCATCTGACGGGCGAGCCTTCCTTCAGCGTTTACCTGATTCATCTCCGGGTCTTGCAGCCCTGTCGCGGTGTTCGTCATCAGCCAATACGGCCATGGTGCGGCGGCGCCGCTGCGGTTCGCGACCGTCGTTGCCGTCGTCCCTGCCGACGGTGACCCTGCTGTCCTGGATCACCTACAATCTGATCGAGCTTCCCGGCCAGAAGGCGGGCCGCTTTGTCATCCAGCGCTTTGGCCACACGGGCGGCGGGGCGGCGCCGGAGAGCGTCAAGCGCAGCGCGTGATCGTGCGCTGCCGATCGCAATCGCGTCGGCCAAATGGGCACGCTGCCATGACGCAACCGGCGGGCAACCAAATCAGCTAAAACTGTGTCACGCCCTCTCGTGCACGCCAAAGTGGGCGGCGTCTGGAGCTATGAGGAGCTGCTGGCCATTCTGGCCAATCTCACCCAGCCCGAACACGCCGAACGGATCGACTGGATCGGCCAGGAGTTCAACCCGGACGACTTCGATCTGCAACACGGCCAACACCGTGCTCGCCGCCCGGTTCACCAAAAATAGCTGCCGCCCGATAAGCCGTCCCCGGCACCAAACGTTGGGACGTGAGCAATTACGCACGCTGAGGACAACGCTTACCGCTCCGCAAGGAATCGTGCATCGCATGGCGCATAATGCAGGGCCTATCGGAAATGAAATCAAAATCGGAATGTGAATTGGCGCATGAAGCTACCGCTCGGCGAATGCCCGCGCAAACGAGTCCATCATCGGCCGTGCGAGATACTCGAAGAAAGTCCGGTCGCCGGTATTGATGAAGGCTTCGACCGGCGTTCCGGGATAAAGCTGCTCGGCCTTCACGCCGGGCGGCAGGGCGTCGGCAATCTTGAGCTTGGCGCGGAAATAGGGTTCATGCGTGACTTGGTCGACCAGCCGGTCGGCGGAGATCTGTGTGACTGTGGCTGAAACCTCGGGCGTCAGGCGCATGTTGAGCGCCGACAATCTGAGTTTCGCTCGCTGGCCGACACGCACCTGATCGACATCCTTCGGCCGCAGCTTCGCATCGACGTTGAGACCCGATGCCGTGGGCAGAATCTCCATGATCTTTTCGCCGGGCGCGATCACGCTACCCTTGGAATTATAGGTCGACGACACCACGATGCCGGCTACCGGCGCCTTGATCGTCGTGCGCTGAAGCACCGCTTCGGCCGCCCTGATCTGTTCCTCGATGTCGGCGAGGTTGGTGCGGACCTCGTTGAGCTTGGTCAGCGCCTCTTCCACGCGTTGCGAGGTCAGGCGCTCGACCTGCACCTGGGCTTCGACGATCTGGCTGTTGGCCGCGGCAAGATTTGCCTCCAGCGCGCCGGCCTGGCCGACGAGATCGGCCTCGCTGCGCAGCAGCTGCGAATATTCGGTGCGGTTGGTGAGGCCCTTGTCGAGCAGGCCGGTCTTGATGCCGAGCTCCTTTTTTACCACCTCGGACTGTTGCTCGATGGCAAGCTTCTGGGCGTTCAGGCCCACGACCGACTCGCGATCCATGGCGACCCGCTGCGCCATGATCGACTGTTCCGACCGGAACCGAGCGAGCCTTGCATCGAACTCCTTTTGCTGTTCCCGGATGAGCTTTTGGAAATCCTGCTGGAACGACGCCGGCGCTGCCTCGTTGATCGGCGCCAGCCTGTCCATCCCGTCGCGTTCGGCCTCCAGCCGCGCCATGCTCGCCTCGAGCGCGATCGACTGTCTGGTCAGCCGGTTGAGCTCGGCCTGTGCGGCTGTCTTATCGAGGATGACAAGGTCCTGGCCCTGCTGCACGCGATCGCCCTCGTGGATCAGCAGTTGCTGGACGATGCCGCCTTCGGGCTGCTGGATGTGGATGTTGCCGCCCGTTGCGGAGATCGTGCCCTGCGTGATCACCGCGCCGGAGAGCGGCGCGGTGGCCGCCCAATAGCCGAAGCTGCCCGCCAGCAGCCCTATGGCAAGGTAGCCGGTGAGGGCCACGCGCCTTATGTCGGTGCGCGGCTGGCCGTTCCTGGCAAGGCTCTTGGCCGTCATCGTGTGGGACCGAAGCGGATGTCGTGCGTGCGGATCGTCGGCGCGAAGGACCCGGTGACCACCGTGCTCGGCCGGGCCGGAACACCCTTGGCGACGCCATTGCTGACCACAGGCTGCCGCAGCACCTCGGCGCTCGGGCCGAAGGCCTCGATGATGCCGCCGCGCAAAACCATCACGCGATCGCAGGCCGTGGCGATGGACGGGCGATGCGTGATCACGATAGTCGTGACGCCCGCGGCTTTCGCCGCGACCAGCATCGCTTCGAGCGCCGTTTCGCCGCTGCCGTCGAGATTGGAGCTGGGCTCGTCGAGCACGAGGATCCGCGGGCCGCCATAGAAGGCGCGCGCCAGCCCGATCCGCTGGCGCTCGCCGCCCGAGAGCGTCCTGTCCGAAGGCCCGATCATCGTCTGGTAGCCGTCGCGCTGCGCCAGGATCAGCTCATGCGCCTCAGCGCGCCGCGCCGCCTCGACGATCGCGGCATCCGCCGCCTGCGCGTCGAAGCGGGCGACATTGTCGCCGATCGATCCGGGGAAGAGCTCCACCTCCTGGGCCAGGTAGCCGATCTGCTTTCCGAGCTGTCTTTGGTCCCAGTTCCGGAGATCGGCGCCGTCGATCCGGACCGAGCCGCCGGTCGGCTGCACAGCACCGATGAGCAATCGCGCCAGCGTCGATTTGCCGGCGCCACTCGGGCCGACGATCGCTATAGCTTCGCCGGCGCGAACCGCGAAGTTCAGCCGCTTGAGGATGGGTTCGGTGCCGGGCCGTGCATTCGGCGCCATGAAGAAAACGTCCTGCACCGAAAACGTCCCCGACGGGTCGGGCAGCGTCAGTTTGCGCGCTTCAGTCGGATGCGCCGCAAGCGCCGTCTCCAGCTGCTTCCAGGCTCGCCTGGCGTCGACGATCTGCCGCCAGGAGCCGATCAACTGGTCGAGCGGCTGCAGCGCGCGCGACGACACCAGCGAGGAGGCGAAGATCATGCCGGGCGTCATCTGCCCCTCGATCACCAGCCAGGCACCGGCGCCGAGGATCGCCAGCTGCAACATCATGCGCAGCGCCCGCGAGGCGGCGCTGAAGATCGCGTTGGCGCTCGAGGAGCGGTCATAAAGGGTGAGCGCTGCCCCGACATGCCTTCCCCAGACGCGTGCGGCATTCTCGACCATGCCCATGGCGCGCAGCGTCTCCGCATTGCGGGCAAAGACCTGCTCGGCGTGGCTGGCGAGCGCCGAACGCTCCGTGGACAGCGCATCCTTCCTGCCGATGGCAAGCTGGTTGGCCGCGACCAGCGCAACGAGCAGCGCCGTGCCGGCGAGCGTCAGCCAGAACAGGACGGGATGGATGAGATAGAGGAGCGCGAGGAACACGGGTGCAAAGGGCAGGTCAAACAGCACAGCCACACCGCGCGACCTGATGAAAGCGCAGACCGAGGCAAGCTCGCGCAGCGGCGATCGGCCGCTGGCATATTTGGGCGCCAGCGAAAGGGCGAATGTCCTCGCGCCGAGCTTCCTGTCGACGGCGGCCGCGACGCGCTGCGTGTAAACGGCACGCACCGCGTCGAGCAAGCCGAGGAAAGCAAGCGCGAGGACCGCGATGGCCGACAGATAAACAAGCGTCTCCACACTGGACGACGGCAGCACGCGGTCATAGAGCTGCAGCAAATAGAGCGGGATCACCAGAACCAGGATGTTGATCAGCAGCGAGAAGACGCCGACATCGGCGATGGCGCGCAAGAACACCGCGCGCAGGCTCGACGATCCAGTCATTTCTGCCGCCGCTGCATGATCCCGAGACATCGAACCGGTCGCCTGATCTTACACGTGGCCACCAAATTCGGAACCACCGTGGTGCAGTGTGCTGTTGCCGAAGCTGTGCGTGGCAACGCTGTGCGTGGTGGTGCTGCTGCTACTGCTGACGAGCAGGGGGTTGCCCTGCACAGCGTCCAGCGTATAGGCGTGGATGTAGTCGATCTTCATCTCGGCCGGCGTGGCGAGATGGTCCGGCGGCGCGCCGGCTTGACCGCCGATCGCAAGATCGACCAGCATGTACATGGGCTTGTTCATGTCGGACGGTGTCGCCGCTTCCGCAACCTGCACGCCATCATAGGTCCAGATAAGCTTGTCCGGTGTCCACAGCACACCATAGGTGTGGAAGCCTGCGGTATCCATGACGTTCACCGTGGTCGAGACCTTGGTGTGCGTTCCCGTCTCGTTGCTGTGCGCGGTCATCACAAGCGAGTTGGGCTTCTGCCCGTACATTTCCACCGCGTCCAGTTCCGGCGGCCACGAGCCGTCTTCCGGCAGCAGCCAGAAGGCCGGCCAGGCGCCGGCGTGCTCGGGCAGGTCGGCGCGCATTTCGAAATAGCCATAAGTCTGCGAGAAGGAGTCGTGCGTCGTCAGGATGCCGGATGTGTACTCGTAATTGTTGATCAGCGGCTTGATATCCGCCGGTGTCTGCGCGGCAGTGATGGTGAGCACGCCGTTGTTCACGCTAAACGGGTGGACGGAGCTCGTCGGGACATAACTCGCGTCGATATACCACTGCAGCTCGCCATTGCCGGTCAAGGTACTGCCGTTGGGCGCTCCCCACCAGAAGTTGGTGTCCCACGTGCCGCCTTGGCTATTATGAAGGCTCAATGCGTTGAAATCGTCGTTGAAGGACAGGGTCATTCCGACCTTGTTAATCGGCAGCTCGAACTGGCTGGGCTGGAATTTGTCGATGGTCCTGTCCTTGAACTCGAGGATCTCGCCGGATCCGAGATTCAAGATCACGTTCGGTCCAGCCTGGATCATGTTCGCGTGGATGGCGTCGAAGGACATGAACCCATAGCCATCGAGACGGACGGTGTCGGTCGCGGCGAAATTGGCGATCAGGTCGCTTCCGTTGCCGTTCGCGATGATGAAAGTGTCGTAGCCGCCGCCACCGTCGATCAGAACATCATTGCCCTTGCCGCCGTCCAGCGTCTGGTGGCCGGCCTTGGCGGTGATGATGTTGTCCAATCCATTTCCGAATGCATAGTTGTTGGCGTTGGTTACGACCAGATTCTCGACGTTGCCCGGGAGCGTGTAGCTCATCCATGTGCTGATCGTGTCGATCCCTTGGCTGCCGGCCTCCGCCACCTTGTTGCCCGCCGCGTAGAGGTAGTAGATGTCGTCGCCATAGCCACCGTGCATGGTGACATTGACGCCGGATGCTCCGTAGAAGGTGTCGTTTCCGGGGGTGCCGTACAAGTCCGATCCGGCCCCTGAGGCCGAGAACCAATGACTTGAAGATCCACTGTAGGGAAGAGGAACGCCTATAGCGTTGACGATCGTCGTCATAACCCAGACCCTCCTCGTAGTGCGTGACCTTGCCTGAAACCGTCGATGCGCGTTCGACCGATCACTGCCGGACCAACTTGTTATTCAAATGATAGTTTCACGGAATAACCATGTAGTACAGAGAAAAAATCTCCGTGGATCGATTAACAGATAGAATGAGGGAATTCGCCAATACAACTTAAGCGTGAAGCCATGTCAATTTTATACAATATTGCTGAATTTCTGCCTAACTGGTTCGGCAGGCCGTCGCGGGTGAATGCATTTGTTTCAATGTCGCCGCTCTGACCTGGGCGGCGGTTCGAATCAGCCAAGCCTTCGGAAGGCCCATAGCTTTGGAAGCGGCACAACGGTGAATGCCACAGGGGTCCGTGGCTGGGGAGCCAGTTCTCATCCATGTTGCCGTTGAGGTCGGCCGCGCCGAGCTACCGCTGTGAGCCGGAAACAGCCTTTCGCCTGTTCGACCTTTTCATTCATATGCCTCTCGAATATGCCCTCGAGCGTGCCGGCAGACCGCACAGGCGAGGTGTCGCAATCGGCGCATTGCCGCCTTCACGTCACGATGACCGGCGCCGCTGGCTTTCGCGATCCTCGTTGCAATCGTCCTGCCGACTGTGACCCTGTTGTCCTGGGTGATCTGATCGAGGTTCCCGGCCAGAAGGCGGGCTGCTTTATCGGCCAGCGCTTTGGCCGCAAGACCTGGCCAGCGCTCGAGAGGACGCCGGCCGAGTAGGGGCGCTGCCAATCTCCCCTTGAGGCGGAGATGTTGCCGATGGCGACAGAGGCGGTCGTGGCGCCGCGTTCCGGCGGCGCCGATGAGAGAGAATGCGCGACCAGCGCTTCTCGGGCTGCTCCGCCGCGCGTCCTTAACTTCCGAACCAAGGATTGCGACGATCAGATACCATCTCTGGTTAGTAGTCGCCGTTGTAATACCGGTCGTCGCAAGGCGCGGTGTAGATGCGGCCGTAGCGGTCCTGGTAGCGGCAGAGCTGCTCGCCGCGGCGCTGCGGGGTGGTGGCTGAGCCGACGACCGCGCCGAGCAGGGCGCCGCTGGCAGCACCAATGACCGTGCTCTTGGTGTTGCCGCCGATGGCCTGGCCGACGAGGGCGCCGCCGGCGCCGCCGATCAGCGCGCCGGTTCCGGCCCGCTGCTGGCCCTCGGTCTGCGCGCAGCCTGCCAGTGCTGCGGTCATCAGCACGGCGGCTATGGCTTTGTGAAAGTTCATGTGAGGTCTCCCTTGAAGGCCTGAAATCCCTATGGCTCGTCCCGTGCGGCCGCATTGCGGCGGAACGGGGGCACGGGGCCTCACGAAACAAAACATGGTTTCTCGGGCGTTGATTGAGGCTCGCCTTCGAGTTTCGAGCATCGTGCCATAGCAACAAGGCGCCATTTGACACAAAGTGTCCATGAAAATGTAACGAAATTCCAGCGCCAGTCGGCTAGGTTGGCAGGTTTAGGCGAACGTTCAAACTGCCTTTTAGGCGCTGGATGATGGAACAGGCCCATACGGCCCGTCGAGCTGCAGATGGCGCGCAACGCGTGCGCGCAGCCCAGTACGTGCGAATGTCCACGGACCACCAAAGCTACTCGATCGACAATCAGAAGGATGCAATCCGCGACTTCGCGGATGCGATGAACTACGAGATCGTAGCCACATATGAGGATGCCGGCCGCAGCGGTTTGAACCTTGAAGGTCGCGCCGGTCTGCAAAGGCTGTTGGCTGACATCGAGACGAAAATCGCCGATTTCGAAATCGTAATCGTCTACGACGTAAGTCGCTGGGGACGATTCCAGAACACCGATGAGAGTGCGTCATACGAGTACCGGTGCCATGCTGCCGGCGTCCGAATTGAATACTGCGGCGAGCAGTTTACGAACGATGGCAGCATCGGATCAGACCTGCTCAAGGCAATAAAGCGCAGCATGGCCGCCGAGCACAGTCGGGTGTTGTCGGTCAAGGTGTTTGCCGGCCAGTCCCGGCTCATTCGAAAGGGATATCGGCAAGGAGGCTCGTCGGGCCTGGGCCTGAGGCGTCTGCTTATCGACCGGCATGGATGCGCGAAGACAGCGCTCGCCCTCAAGGAGTACAAGAACCTTCAGACGGATCGGGTCATCCTCACGCCTGGACCACCCGATGAAATTGCGACAGTGCGCTGGATCTATGATGAATACGTGAAGGCCGGTCGGACCGAGCTTCAGATCGCGCGGTCGTTGAATGCCAGAGGAGTCGTCACCGATCTCAATCGACCATGGAAACGCGAGTCTATTCGTCAGATACTCAGCAACGAGAAATACGTTGGCAACAACGTCTGGAATCACCAGTCATGCAAGCTCAAGAAGAAGAAGGTGACCAATGATGCGACCCGATTGGTGCGCGCCGATGGCGCCTTTGAGCCCATTGTCGACCGGAGAATTTTCGACCGCGCTCGAGCGATAGCCGATGCCCGCTCGTTTCGAATGAGCAACGATCAGATGTTGGTTGTGCTCTCCAGACTTTTGGAGAGGTATGGAACCCTATCGGGCCCGATCATTGACGCTGCACAAGACTGTCCGCCAAGCAGCCGCTATAGGAAAAAATTTGGCAGCCTGCTGCGAGCTTACATGCTTGTTGGATATGATCCGTCTCAGAACTATCGATTTCTTGATATCCGAAAGCGACTTCGTGAAATTCTTGAAGAAGTCGTTCAAACAACAATCGCGTCCATTGATCATGCGGGCGGCTCGGCGGTGCGTCAGGGCGAACTGGGAGTGCTTCGGGTCAACGATGAATTCACCGTATCCATCGCAATGGCGCGCTGCCGCAACACGCCATACGGCTATCCCCATTGGTTGGCCGCTCCTGAACAGTGTATTGCTCCGGACGTGAAGGTGGCCATTCGCATGAGCCCCGACAATCAGACAATCCTCGACTATCTGATAGCGCCAGCAAATGAGATTGGCGGAAAACCGTTGAATCTTGTCTTGAACAAGCGCCTGGCGTTCAACACCTTCTTCTTCAGATCGCTGGATCCGCTGTTTGCCCTGGCCGAACGCGCCGCCATCACGGCTGCACCCTGATGGACGCCACCACCAAGCGGATTTCGCTGCTGAGCCTGGACGCGATCAAGGTCACCAACCCGCGCACTCGAGGCAAGAAATCCTTCCGAGATATTGTCGACAGCATCGAGAGCGTGGGCCTGAAACGTCCCATCACAGTAAGGAAAAGAGAAGTTGACGAAGGCGCTTTCACGCACGACCTGGTGTGTGGTCAGGGGCGCATTGAGGCTTTCAGGCTGCTTGGCCAGACCGAAATTCCTGTGTTTGTCATAGAGGCAACCAAGGCCGAGGCACTGCTCAAAGGACTGGTCGAAAATTGCGCTCGCCGGTATCATACAGCATATGACCTTCTTCGGGACATCGGTCGACTCAAAGAAAGCAACTATACCGACGCCGATATCGCGGCAAAGATCGGTCTTTCGACCGAATATGTCAGAGGGATTGCACGCCTCCTGTCAAAAGGCGAACAGCGCCTTTTGCGCGCAGTCGACTCCGGCCAGATTCCGCTATCGGTGGCAGTCGATATCGCATTGGCCGACGAGCCCGGCATCCAGGCTGTGCTTCAGCTTGCCTATAAGAAGAACCAGCTGCGTGGTCACAAGCTTGCGATAGCGCGTCGCTTGATCGAGAATCGGCGCAGGCGTGGGAAAGGCCTGGGAACGTTCCTTCCAGAGCGCGCGAAGAACCCTTCTGCGGCAGCGTTGATGAAAGCCTTCAAAGCGGATACGGACAGAAAACGCATTCTGGTCCGCAAGGCAGATGCCGCGCGGAACCGCCTTCTGTTTGTCACCCACGCACTGCGGCAGCTCATGGCAGAAGAGGCATTCCAGGACGTTGTTAGAGCGGAAGGGCTGGACACCTTGCCACGGAATCTGGCGGCTAGGATCAGCAGAGTTGAGCCCGCATGACATCGAAGTACTCCACAGTTCCGGACATAAAATCCGCGTTTGAACGCGACACAATTCGCCTCCGGCTAGAGGACATTCAGCCGCTTCACCTGTTCACCGAAAGCGCCAAGGAAACTCCGAAATACCAACAGGTCAGGTCGTCTGTTCGCGAGATCGGACTTGTGGAGTTGCCCGTAGTTGCAAGGGATAAAGACACGCCGGGCAAGTACCTGTTGGTCGACGGCCACATGCGTATCGAGATCTTGCGCGAGATAGGCGTTACTGAGGTTGAGTGTCTGGTCGCAAGCGATGACGAGGCATTCACCTACAACAAACGGGTGAGCCGGCTCGCGACGATCCAGGAACACTTCATGATCCTGAAGGCTATCGACAGCGGTGTGCCCGAGGCAACCATAGCAACAACGCTCAATGTCAATGTCGCCCAGATCAGGCTCAAAAAGCACCTGCTGAAAGGGATTTGTCCGGAAGCGGTCGAAATACTCAAGGATCGTTTCGTCCCAACGAACACGTTCATTGAGCTACGAAAGTTGGGCGCCGTGCGTCAGATCGAGGCAGTGCAGCTGATGGTCGCCATGAACAAGTTCTCGATCAACTACGCAAAATCCTTGGTTGGCGCGACGCCGCAGTCGCAGCTTGCCGACACGTCGCAGCCGAAGAAACTGGCTGGCCTCAGCGATGCCCAAATCGCGTTGATGGAGAACGAGTCGGCCAACCTCGATAGAGAGTATCGGCTCATCGAGGCGAGCTACGGATCTGACCATCTGGATCTGGTGGTGGCCACAGGGTATCTTGCCCGGCTCCTGGAAAACGCCCGCGTTGTTCGATATCTCGCGCAGAGCTTCCCCGAGATTCTTGCTGAGTTTCAGAAAATGACCGAGGCCGTTCGAACGCCTGTCTAGTCTTGCTAAGCTCGTCGGCATACCACCGACGTTTCAGCCATCCGCCTCATATGAGCATGATGGGTGCTTGTCTCTGGTGTTCCGGAGCGGTCCTAGCAGCGCCTCACCTCGGGCGCGTATCGGCAGCATGGCCCACAGAAAAGCGTTTACCAGACCTGGACTTTCGATGAGCGAGTGCTCAAGAAAATGTTCATCTTATTACGCCAAAGTTGGCAGTTAAAGCAGCAACAGCAGATGATAACTCATGCAACGCGTCGTTAAATTGTTGCCTGAAAAGGTGCGCGGCAGCAGGGTGGCACTTGGTGTCTTGGTTTATGCAGTGATCACATGTGCTGTAGGCGGCTGGGCTTACTCCAGCGGTCATAGGGCTGGCCGAGTGTCTCAATTGAGGGACCAAGTGTCGGCCTATAACAGGCGGATGGGCCTGGATGACAAGTCGAATGAGTTGGGCCAAGTCTTTCTTTGCCAGGAACTCGGCGGCATGCTCGAAGAGTGTCAGAAAATCGGCCACTGACCGCACGTCCCCCTCAGGGTGCCGGCTCGTCTATAGCCGTTCGATTGCCTTGTGACGCGGCGGCGCTGACAGTTTGCCCGACTGGCGCCGATCTGGCCATTTTCCCAACAGCGGAGCCGTTTCGTTTCCGCTTGCCGAGGTGCCTATGATCGGGATCAGCGATCCTTCCGTCTTGTTGGTGGTGCTGGGAGATTTCAGCTGCTCTATCTCGTCATCACGCCGCGCAATACGGCTTTCAAGATTGGCGATGCGTTCTGTCAAAAAGTAGCGGCCCACGGCGAACCCTCCGCTGCCAAAGAGCATGGCGAAGATTGCAAAGGGTGCGGGATTGGCGATTACGAACGTCGCATTCGCCTGAAAGAAATCGATCAAGTCATGCATGTCCAAGTCCTCTCAATTTCTCGGTAACCTGTGGACTTCTAACCTCGCAGGACCGGCCCCCGGTCGCGGCCCACCGTGGGCTCGCCTGGTGTCGGGATCTTTTCCACGCCATGTCGGCTGTTGTAGTAAATCAACATCACCCTGGGTCGGCGTCGGACGACAGCGTGCAAGCGGCTGCAGACCATCGCATCCGGAGATCGGCCCCGGTTCGATGCGCGTTCCCTCCCGGCCCCAACCTCCGTTCTGAGAATGTCCTCGGCGGGTCCACATTTAGCAACGACCCTTGTGTCAGCCGCGCGAATTAGCCGTTCGACAGGGCTATACGATACAAAGCGAGTTGTCGGCGAAGCGCCTCATTTTAGGCAATGAGGGGCAGCAACGCGACAACGACGTCGCCGCGAGCCTTATCAATCGTCCACCGATCCGTGTTACCAATTCAGGCATAACCTCACCAGTCGGCGTGCCTCGGCGCTTCCGGCATAGCCTTTTCTGCTCAGATACTGCCATGAATAAGGAACATATTCCTCTCTGGTCAAGGCTTCATTTTAACTAGCTGTTCACTTTTTGTTCATGTTTGCAGCGGCGATTGTCCCTTTGACCAACCCAGCCAAATCATAGGCCGGCAGATCACCAAATCGAGGAACCGCGCACAATCGCCAACGTTGGGGCGAATGGACCAAGAGACCCATACGCTTCAAAGGTCGCATGGCCTTGAACTGGCTCATAGGCAGGCGGTGCACGAGGCGAACGCGCCGCAGATACGAGAGATTATTGACGAAGGGATAGCCGGCCTAGCTGCTCAGCCGTAGGGAGCATGACCAGTGCGGCGGGACTTGTGGAGAGGGCTGCCGCACTGGTCACTCTTTCACGGGGACAACCGCAATTTAAGGGCACGTCAGCGCCCGCGCAATTTCACCAAAAGGATTACCCAGCCGTAGGGGAATGGCTATAGCCGCAACAAAAACCCCGCATCATGCCGGGGCTCTTTGTGATCTGATCGCAATTCGGTCCAGCTTGGGAGCCTTTACAACCTTTTTCAACGCGCGGTCAAAGGCTTCCTGTGACTCGTCGGTTTACTATCCGCGAGCGGCGTCGCGAAACTTGTCCACTTGAACTCTTGCCGGTCTTTAATGATTCCGGTTTTTTCATGGGCCTTGAACTTTCTCGGATGCATGAGCTGCTTGCGGGGCGGAATGTTCCTGTCGAAGTAGGTCTACTAAAACCGCTGCGCACTTTTGGGCGACATATACTAGTGCCCGGTTCCCGCAGCCTTTTGCCGACGACACTTGACCGCCTC
>NZ_JAMYSC010000034.1:0-73312 GCF_040321755.1 Mesorhizobium sp. M0276
CCCCCCCCCCCCGCCTCCCCCCCCCCCCCCTCGCCCCGCACCCCGCCGCCCCCTCTCTTCTCAACTTAAATTCATCCTGGCCGTGTCCCCCCCGCCCCCCCCCCCCCCCCCCCCGCGACCATTACCGAACGCGCCGCGCGTTTCAGCAGGGCGCGCCACCCTTGAACGCGGAAAGGAGACAGCAATGCGCCATCAGAATGCCACGGCGTATCGCTTCCTCGCGCCCTATCTGCTGATCTTTGCGGTGTTCTGGGTGTGGCCGATCATCAGCTCCTTCATGATCTCCTTCCAGGCGACGCGCACCGTGCCGTGGCGGTTTGCGCCCGGCTTCAACTGGGGCCGATTGATTGGCGATCCGGCCTTCTTCAACGCGCTTGAGAACACGCTGCTGATCCTGGTGATCCAGGTGCCGGTGATGATTTCGCTGGCGCTCGTCATGGCGGTGCTGTTGAATTCGCCGCTTTTGAAGGCGCGCGGCCTTTACCGCTTCGCCTTCTTCGCCCCGGTCGTGGTTGGCGAGGTCGCCTATTCGGCGGTGTTCCGGCTGATGTTCAACCTCGATTTCGGCATCATCAACAAGCTCTTGAACAGCGTCGGCCTGCCCAAGATCGACTGGTTCTCCAACGTCACGCCGGCGATGGCGCTGATCATGATCGCGGTGACCTGGCGCTGGGCTGGCTACAACGCCATCATCCTGCTCGCCGGCATGCAGTCCATTCCCGAAGATGTGTACGAGGCGGCGACGCTCGATCGTGTCAGCAAGCTCAAGCAGTTCTTCTACATCACCCTGCCGCTCCTCAAGCCGGTCATCGTGTTTTGCCTGGTGCTGTCGATCATCGGCACCATGCAGCTGTTCACCGAGCCGTTCCTGATCACCGAGCGGGGCGGCCCGGGGGGCGGCACGGAGACGCTTGGCCTGCTGCTCTATCGCCAGGGTTTCCGGTCGCTCAACTTCGGCTACGCCTCGGCCGTTGCCTACACCATGGCCGGCTTGGCGATCGCCATCACGCTGGTGCAGCTGTGGCTGACGAGGGAGCCGAAATGAGCTCGCGCTCCTCCACCAGGCTGGGACGCAGCATTGCGCTGCACCTGTTCCTGACGCCGCTGGCGCTGATCTGGCTGTTTCCGCTGTGGATGATGGTGGTATTTTCGACCATGCCGGACAACGGCATCTTCAGCCCCGGCATCGAGCTGTTGCCGCACGGCAATTTCATTGGCAATTTCAACAATCTGCAGCGGGACACCAACTTCGTCGGCGCCATCGGCATTTCGGTCTCGGTGGCGATTACCTACACCATCCTGTCGGTGCTGCTGACGTCGATGGCCGGCTGGGCACTGGCTCGTTACCAGTTCTTCGGCAAAGGCGCGATTGTCGCCATTATCCTCGGCACTATCACGCTTCCCTATGCGGTCGTGCTGATCCCGCAATTCATCATGGTGGCGCGCGATTTCAAGCTCGCCAACACCTGGATTGCGCTGATCGTGCCGCCGCTATTCAATTCGCTCGGCGTGCTGTTCATGCGGCAGAGTTTTTCGATGATGCCGGACGACCTCTTCGATGCGGCGCGCGTCGAAGGCGTGAAGGAATGGCGCATCTTCCTGTTCGTTGCGCTGCCCTTGGCGCGGCCGATGCTGGCGGCGCTCGCCATCATCCTGTTCCTCGCCTCCTGGAATAATTATCTGTGGCCGCTTTTGATCAACAGCCAGCCCGGTTCAATGACGGCGCCGGTGGCGCTCGGCACGCTGATCGGCCTCACCAAGGTGTCATGGGGCGGCATCATGGCGGGCGCGGTGATGCTGACGGTGCCGATGCTCGTCGTCTTCGTGCTGCTGCAGCGCCATTTCATCGCCGGCATCGCCGCCGGCGCGGTCAAGTAAGGGGCAGAATGGCAACGGTCACGCTCAACAATGTCGTCAAGCGCTTCGGCCTCTTCGAGGTTGTCCATGGCGCCAGCATCGATATCGAGGACGGCGAATTCGTCGTCTTTGTCGGCCCGTCCGGCTGCGGCAAGTCTACGCTGCTCAGAATGATCGCCGGGCTCGAGGACATCAGCGGCGGCGAGATCGCCATCGGCGGCAAGGTGGTGAACGATGTCGAACCGGCCGACCGCGGCATCGCCATGGTGTTCCAGTCCTACGCACTCTATCCGCACATGAGCGTCGAACAGAACCTCTCTTTCGGCCTGCGCATGACCGGCAACCCGAAAGCCGATACCGATCGGCGGATAAAGCGCGCGGCCGAGATCCTGCGCATCAGCGAATTGATGGACAGGCGGCCGAAAAAGCTCTCCGGCGGCCAGCGCCAGCGCGTCGCCATAGGTCGCGCCATCGTGCGCGAGCCGCAGGTCTTCCTGTTCGATGAGCCGCTCTCCAATCTCGACGCCGAACTACGCGTCCAGATGCGGGTCGAGATCTCTCGGC
Source organism: Mesorhizobium sp. M0276 (assembly GCF_040321755.1). Taxonomy (NCBI): domain Bacteria; kingdom Pseudomonadati; phylum Pseudomonadota; class Alphaproteobacteria; order Hyphomicrobiales; family Phyllobacteriaceae; genus Mesorhizobium; species Mesorhizobium sp. M0276. The sequence continues at coordinate 2,422 of NZ_JAMYSC010000034.1, forward strand.
TGCATAAGGAACTCGGCGCCACCATGATCTATGTCACGCATGACCAGACCGAGGCGATGACGCTCGCCGACAGGATCGTCGTAATGCGCGCCGGCCATATCGAGCAGATCGGCCGGCCGCTCGATCTCTACGACAATCCCGACAACCAGTTCGTGGCGGGCTTTGTCGGCTCGCCGAAGATGAACTTCATCAAGGCTCATATTGTCGGGCACGATGCGCGTGGCGTGATCGTCGAACTGGCGGGTCAGGAGAAGACCCGTTTCACCCAGCCGCTGACGGGCGCTACGCCCGAAGTGGGTAGCAAGGTCATCGTCGGCGTGCGGCCCGAACATTTCGGCAACGCGGGAGAAGGTGGCGCCGACCTCGTCGTCGGCATCGACGTGATTGAGCACCTCGGCGGCACGAGCTTCCTCTACACCAGAACGGCCAATGGTGAAGACGTGGTGATCCAGCGCGACGCGGCAAAGGTTCCCGATGCGTCCGAAATCACCGTTTCCATCCGCAAATCCTACCTGTTCGACGAAAAAGGACTGCGGCTGCGGTGACCGCCGCCCTTTCCAGCCTTCAAGGAGAATGACAATGACTGCAACCACGCCCATTCGCTGGGGCATCCTCGGCCCGGGCAGCATCGCCCAGTCCTTTGCCGGTGGCGTGGCCGATTCGCGCACCGGAAAGCTGGTCGCCATCGGTGCCCGCAATCCCGCCAAGCCTGGCCTCGCCGAGAGTTTCCCCAGCGCCCGCATCCTCGATGGCTACGATGCGCTGCTTGCCGATCCCGAAGTCGACGCCGTCTACATTTCGATACCGCATCCCGGCCATGCGCAATGGGCGGTCAAGGCGGCCGAGGCAGGAAAGCATGTGCTGTGCGAAAAGCCGCTTGCACTGACCGCCTTCGAGGCCGACGCCATGATGCATGCCGCGCGCAAGGCCGGCACGTTTCTCGGCGAAGCCTTCATGTATCGGCTGCACCCGCAGACGCTGAAGCTGGTCGAGTTGATCAGGTCCGGTGTCATCGGCGAGATCAGGATGATCAAGTCGAGCTTCGGCTTCGCCATGCCGGGCTTCATGCCGCAGCACCGGCTCTACGCCAACGATCTTGCCGGCGGCGGCATTCTTGACGTCGGCGGCTATCCCGTCTCGATGGTCCGATTGATTGCCGGCGCCGCAGCTGGAAAACCCTTCGCCGAGCCTGACAAGGTCGTCGGCACCGCCCATCTTGGCCAGTCCGGCGTCGACGAATGGGCCTCGGCGCTGCTGCATTTCCCCGGCGGCATTGTCGCCGAAGTCTCCTGCAGCATCTCGCTCAACCAGGACAATGTTCTGCGCATCCTGGGCACCAAAGGCCGCATCGAGGTGCCGGACTTCTGGTTCGCTGGCGGTAACCGCAGCGTCGGCCTGGGCCAGATCGACGTCATTGCATCGGATGGCTCGCGCGAGACCATCAGCGTCAACGAGAAGCGCCATGTCTATTCCTTCGAGGTCGACGCGGCCGGCGAGGCCATTCGCGCCGGGAGGCAGGAATTCGCCTGGCCGGGCATGGCCTGGGCGGAAAGCCTCGGCACGTTGCGTGTGCTGGACAGATGGCGGGCGGCGGCCGGCCTCGAATACGGGATCGAGAAGCCCCAACAACGCATCAACACCATCTCCGGCCGGCCTTTGCGATCAGGCGGCACGGCGATCGCCAAGCGCAAGATACCGGGCCTGTCGAAGCCCGCGTCGGTGGTGGCGCTCGGCTTCGAGGATTTCCGCACGTTTTCCTCGGGCTCGATCCTGCTCGACGCCTTTTTCGAGGCCGGCGGCAATCTCTTCGACACCGGTTATGTCTACGGCGCCGGTTATACCGAGAAGCTGCTTGGCGAGTGGCTGAAGAACCGCGGCGTGCGCGCGCAATCGGTGGTCATCGCCAAGGGCGCCCACTCGCCGCTCTGCTATCCCGATGTGATCGGCAAGCAGCTCGACCAGTCGCTCGACCGCCTGCAGACCGACCATGTCGATGTCTATTTCATGCACCGCGACAATCCGGACGTGCCGGTCGGCGAATTCGTCGATGCGATGGATCGCGAGGTAAAGGCTGGCCGCATCCGCGGCCCGTTCGGCGGCTCGAACTGGACGATGGAACGCATGGATGAGGCCATTGCCTATGCCGAACGCACCGGCAAGCAAAAGCCCGGCGCGCTATCCAACAATTTCTCGCTGGCCGAAATGCTGGAGCCGATCTGGGCTGGCTGCGTCACGTCCTCCACGGATGCGTGGAAGGCCTGGCTGACATCTCGGCAGATGCCGAACTTCGCCTGGTCGAGCCAGGGACGCGGCTTCTTCACCGACCGCGCCGGGCGCGACAGGCTCGACAACGAGGAACTGGTACGTGTCTGGTACTCGGAACGGAATTTCGGCCGCCGCGACCGGGCGATCGACCTTGCCGCGAGACTTGGCAAGAGCCCGATCCATGTTGCGCTCGCCTACGTGCTTGCTCAGCCTTTCCCATCCATTCCGCTGATCGGGCCGCGCACGCTGGACGAGTTGGACGACAGCCTTCGCGCCCTCGACATCACGCTTTCGCAGGCCGATCTCGAGTGGCTGGATGGCGGCAGTCTGCGCGCAGCCTAGCTGCCTGTCTAACGGCGGCGGCGTCAGGTCCCGTCATCGGACGCCCTGACGCCGCGCCTGGCCGGGGTTCTCATGCTGGCGTACATGCCGGTGGTGCGGAATTGGCTTGGCGTGATGCCGTAACAGCGGCGGAAGACCTTCGAAAAATAGTTCGCGTCCTCGAAGCCGCAGAGGATGGCGACTTCCTTCACCGGCAGAAAATCCACCTTGGTCAGCAGCTTCGCCGCGCGTTGCAGGCGCTGCTGCAGCACGAACTCGGCGGGCGGCACGCCTTCGCTTTCGGCGAAACAGCGCGAAAAATGAGCCCGGCTGAGGCCGCTGATCTGGACCAGGTCCGCCACCGGCAGCGGTTTATCGAGATTGGCACCGATGTGATCGATCACCGGCTGCATGACGCTCTGTTTTTCGGCAAAGGCGTGGGAGCCGAAGACATCGTCATAGAGCGCCATCGCAGCCTCGTAGGCTATCGCCGAAGCAGCACCCGGCGAAGCAGCCCCTTTGATTAGGCGCAGGCTGCAATCGGCAAGATGATCGATCGTCGCCGGCTGCAGCCGAAATACAGGACCCGAGACGCTGAGGATCGACTTGTGGATGCGCAGCGCCTCCTCGCCGTTCATCGAGATCCAGAAAAACTCCCAGCGCTCATCCCCAGCCAGCCAGTAGCGGTGGTTGTGCGGCACCAGCACCAGCAATGTGTCGTTCTTCTGCAGGCGGTAGTTGCGGTTTTCGTAGCGCAACCGGCCGGCTCCGCTGATCGTGTGCTGGAGCACCGTGAACGGTGTCTGGCCGCGCTTGCGGCCGTCCCAATCATAGATCTCGTCCTCGCGCACCTCGTAGCCTGTGCTCGTCGGCATGGCGTGCAGGCGCTGGCGACCGCGCGGCAGCGAGATCGTGCGCATGGATTGTCCGTTGGCTATCAAATCATGCAGCACAAAATTACCCTCGAAAGCATAATCCTTCTCTGGTCGCGCTCGCGAATAAGCGCATAATCCCCGTCGAAAAGCGAGAGGGATCCGCAGTCGAGGAGCGGACAGGGAGGTTGGTGAGCCGGATTCCGGCTTGTCGCGCATACATGTCACGGCATGTGGCTACAACTTCCCATTGTCATTCCTTGCCTGCATATCGAATGGAATGAGGTGCGGCTGATGAGTTTCAAAATCGCTATCATCGGTGCGGGCAGCGTCGGCTTCACCAAGAAATTGTTCACCGACATCCTGTGCGTGCCCGAATTCAAGGACATCGAATTCGCGTTGACCGACGTCAGCGAGCACAATCTTCAGATGATCAAGGCGATCCTCGACAGGATCGTCGAGGCAAACAGATTGCCGACCAAGGTGACGGCGACCACCGACCGCCGCAAGGCGCTCGAAGGCGCGCGCTACGTCATCAGCTGCGTGCGGGTCGGAGGCCTCGAAGCCTACGCCGACGAATCCGCATTCCCCTGAAATATGGCATCGACCAGTGCGTCGGCGATACGATTTGCGCCGGCGGCATCCTCTACGGCCAGCGCAACATCCCAGTGATCCTGGATTTCTGCAAGGACATCCGCGAGGTCGCCGAGACGAACGTCAAATTCCTGAACTACGCCAACCCGATGGCGATGAACACCTGGGCAGCGATCGAATACGGCAAGGTCGACACCGTCGGGCTCTGCCACGGGGTCCAGCACGGAGCCGAGCAGATCGCCGAGGTACTCGGCGCGAAGTCCAGGCAGGAACTCGACTATGTCTGTTCAGGCATCAACCACCAGACCTGGTTCATCGACCTGCGCCTGAACGGCCGCCCCATCGGCAAGGACGAATTGGTAGCCGCTTTCGAGGCGCATCCGGTCTATTCGCAACAGGAGAAGCTGCGCATCGATGTCCTGAAGCGCTTCGGCGTCTATTCGACCGAAAGCAACGGCCATCTATCCGAATATCTGCCTTGGTATCGCAAACGTCCCGACGAGATTACGCGCTGGATCGATATGTCCGACTGGATCCACGGTGAAACGGGCGGCTATCTTCGCTACTCCACCGAAACCCGCAACTGGTTCGAAACGGAATATCCGCAGTTCCTCGAAGCGGCGTCAAAGCCGATCGACCCGGAGAAGCGCTCCAACGAGCATGCCAGCCACATACTGGAGGCGCTGGAGACCAACCGCGTCTATCGCGGCCACTTCAACGTCAAGAACGATGGGGTGATCACCAACCTGCCGCAGGATGCCATCGTCGAATCGCCCGGCTTCGTCGACCGCTTCGGCATCAACATGGCGGCCGGCATCACGCTGCCGGAAGCCTGCGCCGCCACTTGCATTTCCTCGATCAACGTCCAGCGCATGTCTGTTCATGCCGCGATATCAGGCGACATCGATCTGTTGAAGCTCGCCGTGCTGCACGACCCGCTGGTCGGCGCGGTTTCGACGCCGGAGGAGGTCTGGCAGATGGTCGACGAAATGGTCGTCGCCCAGGCGGCCTGGTTGCCGCAATATGCCCATGCGGTTCCGGCCGCCAGGGAGCGGCTGTCGACATCTCAGGTAAAGACCCGCGAGTGGGCGGGCGCTGCACGGCGCAGCGTTCGCTCGATCGAGGAATTGCGAGCCGAAAAAACTGCGCTGGCGCAAGTCGGCTGAAACCACATGCTGTGATGGTGGATCTACGGGAGGCGGATCCACTGCCAGGAAGCCGTTTGAGTTCGAGGAGAAGCGGAGCGGATGCAAACGCTCCGGAACAAACAAGAGGGAGAGAGACAGTGAGGAATTTACGCAATATCGGTCTTGCTGCCGGACTGGCGCTGAGCGTCTCGGTCTCGGCACTCAATGCATACGCTAGCGAACCGACGGTTCCGCCGGCGCCGACACCGTTCCCCGCCGAGGGCAAGATCCACTATGTGGCGCGTGACTCCATTCTGGAGTTCAAGGCGCTCCCCGAATATCACGAGCCGGACTGGGTCACCGATAAATACGTCAAGACCGGCAAGCTGCCGCCGCTCAAGGACCGGCTGCCGAAAGAACCGCTGGTCTTCAAGACGGGCAACATGCAGGACGGCATCGGCGTCTACGGCGATACGATGCGCCATGTCATCGGCGGGCGGCCGGAGGGCTGGAACTACGGCGCCGGCCAGACCCAAGGCTGGGGCGGCATCGATATCGGTCTTTCCGAATGCCTGACGCGCACCGCACCGCTGTTCCAGGTCGAGGCGAAGGACACCGAGCCGTTGCCGAACCTGGCCAGGAGCTGGGACTGGTCGAAGGACGGCCACAAGCTGACCATGCACCTGGTCGAAGGCGCCAAATGGTCGGATGGCGTTGCCTTCAATGCCGACGATGTCATGTTCTACTGGGACGACGAGGTCGTCGACCCGAACGTCTCGCCGCTGAACGGAGCGACGCCGGAAACTTTCGGTGTCGGCACGACGCTGAAGAAGATCGACGACTACACCGTCGAGTGGACCTTCAAGGAGGCGTTTCCGAAACAATATCTCTACGCGATGGCATACGGCACCTTCTGCCCGGGTCCTTCGCACATCCTGAAGCCGCAGCATCCGAAATATTCGAAGAACACCTACGATCAGTTCAAGAACGCCTTCCCGCCGGAATATATGAACCTGCCGGTAATGGGCGCCTGGGTGCCGGTCGAATACCGGCCTGACGATATCATCGTCCTGCGTCGCAACCCCTATTATTGGAAAGTCGACGAGAAGGGCAACCAGCTGCCTTACCTCAACGAGCTGCAGTACAAGCTGTCGACCTGGGCCGACCGCGACGTCCAGGCGGTCGCCGGCTCGGCTGATTTTTCCAATCTGGAACAGCCGGAAAACTTCGTCGCCTCGCTGAAGCGCGCGGCAGAGGCCAATGCGCCCGCACGCCTGGCCTTCGGCCCGCGGCTCATCGGCTACAATTTGCGCATGAACTTTTCCGCCAATGGCTGGGGCAACCCGGACGCGCGCGGGCAAGCCGTGCGCGAGCTGAACCGCAACGAGGACTTCCGCAAGGCCATCACCATGGCGCTCGACCGCAAGGCGCTCGGCGACTCGCTGGTCAAGGGGCCGTTCACCGCCATCTATCCCGGCGGACTGTCGTCGGGCACCAGCTTCTATGACCGCAATTCGACGGTCTACTATCCCTTCGATCTCGATGGCGCCAAGGCCGAACTGGCCAAGGCAGGCCTCAAGGACACGGACGGCGACGGTTTCGTGAACTTCCCTTCCGGCACCGCCGGAGGCAAGAACGTCGAGGTCGTGATGTTGGTCAACAACGACTACACCACCGACAAGAGCCTTGCCGAAGGCGTCGTCGCCCAGATGGAAAAGCTTGGAATTCGGGTCGTGCTCAACGGGCTCAACGGTACTCAGCGCGACGCTTCGCAATATTCCGGCCGCTTCGACTGGCTGGTCCGGCGCAACGACCAGGAACTGACCTCGGTGGTGCAGAACACCGCGCAGCTCGCCCCGGTCGGTCCGCGCACCAGCTGGGACCATCGAGCGCCGGAAAACGGTGAGGTCGATTTGATGCCTTTCGAAAAGGACCTCGTCGACATCGTCAACAAGTTCGTCTCGACGCAGGACAATGACCAACGTGCCAGCCTGATGAAACAGTTTCAGAAGATATCGACGGAACACGTCTACAATGTCGGTCTGACGGAATATCCTGGCGCGCTGATCGTCAACAAGCGTTTTTCGAACATTCCGCAGGGCACACCGATCTTCATGTTCAACTGGGCCGAGGATTCGATCATTCGCGAACGGGTCTTTGTCGCCGCCGACAAGCAGGCGAAATACGAGTTGTTCCCTGAGGAGCTGCCCGGCAAGCCCGGAGAAAAAGGCCCGATGGATTAGGTTTACCTCCCCTGACTGAGAGAATTCGGGCCGCGCCGCCGGCGCGGCCCGACAAAGTCAACCTCCGGACGCATCCAAAGGGCGCGATCGGCGAGACAAGGAAACGGACCGTCCATGTTGCGATTCCTGCTCACGCGCATTGCGTCGGCAATACCGGTCCTCGCCATTTTGAGCCTGGTCACCTTTGCCATCATCCAGGCGCCGCCGGGCGATTATGCCGACTACATCCGCTCGCAGGCGATCAACCAAGGTGGAGCTTCCTTCGCCGAGGCCGACGCGCAGGCAAAGGCCTATCGCATCGAGCATGGTCTCGATAAGCCGCTGCCCGTCCAGTATCTCAACTGGATCGGTGGCATCATCACCCGCGGCGACTTCGGCTACAGCCTCTATTACAACAAGCCGGTCGCCGATGTGGTCGGCGAGCGGCTGCCGCGCACGCTCCTTCTGGCTTTGGTCTGCCATCTGCTCGCCTCGGTGCTGGGCATCGGCTTCGGCATTTGGGCGGCGACCCGGCAATATACCTGGATAGACAGCACGCTTTCGGCCATCTCCTTCCTCGGCATGACGGTGCCGCGCTTCCTGATGGCGCTGATCATCGTCTATCTCCTGGTCTTTCAGTTCAACGTATCGGAGATCGGCAGCTTCTTCTCGCCGCAATATGGCGGCGCTCCGTGGTCGTGGGCCAAATTCGTCGACCTGGTCAAGCATGTCTGGCCGGTCGTGGCGATCGCCACCTTCGGCGGGCTCGCCTACAATATGCGCGTCATGCGCGGCAATCTGCTCGACACGCTGAACGCGCAATATGTCGAGACTGCCAGGGCCAAGGGGCTGACCGGCACTGCCGTCGTCATGCGTCACGCCGTGCCCAACGCGCTGCACCCTCTCGTCATGTATCAGGGCGTGGTGTTGCCTTACATGCTCACCGGCGAGATCGAGACCGCGATCATCTTTGCGCTGCCAACCGTCGGCCCGGCGATCGTCGGCTCCATGGCTGTCGGCGACGTCTATGTCACCGCCACGTTCATGATGGTTTTGTCGGCAACGCTGATCGTCGGCAACATCATCGCCGACATGCTGCTTGTGCTGCTTGATCCGCGCGTGCGCCAGTTCGGGGAAAGCTGAGATGCTGGCTTTCGACAATCTGCCACCACCGCTGCCTGCCGAAGGCACAATCGAGAAGCCGCAGCGCGGCAATGAGAGCTATATCGCGCTTGTCTGGCGCCGGTTGAAGCGCTCCTGGACCGGCATGGCCGGGCTTTGGCTTGTCGTGCTCCTGTTGGTGATGGCCGTGTTCGCCGAGTTCATCGCGCCGATGGACCCGAAGGTCACGGACGTCGGCTTCGCTCCGCCGCAGGTGCCTGTTTTCCATGACAAGGACGGCGGTTTCACCGCTCGGCCAAGGGTCTATGCACTCGCCGATTCGGCGGATCTCGATCCGGTCACCTTCCAGCCTGTCGTTGGTCCTGACTATGACCATCCGAGGCTGCTTGGCTTCTTTGCACACGGCGCACCCTACAAGCTGTTCGGGCTCATCCCGGCGGACCGGCATTTGTTCGGCTCGCTGGATGGCCAGCCGGTACATTTCCTCGGCACGGACAAATTCGGCCGTGACGTGCTGTCGCGTGCCATCCATGGCTCGCGCGTCTCGCTGATGATCGCGCTGACGGTCGTCTTCATTATCACTGTCATAGGCACCACCGTCGGCATGGTCTCCGGCTATTTCGGCGGCAGGTTCGATGTCTGGATGCAGCGTTTCGTCGAACTGGTGCTCGCTTTCCCGCAACTGCCGCTTTACCTGGCGCTGACGACATTGATCCCGGTTACTGCTCCCACCAACGTCTTTCTCGCCTTCGTCATCATCGTCATGTCGGCATTGGGTTGGGCGCAGATGTCGCGCGAGGTGCGCGGCAAGACCTTGGCGCTGGCGCGGATCGAGTATGTCCGCGCCGCCATGGCGGTCGGCGCCACCGACAGGCGCATCATCATGCAGCACATCTTCCCCAATGTGATGAGCCATGTGATCGTGGCCGTGACGTTGGCGATCCCGACGGTGGTGCTGCTTGAATCCTTCCTCGGTTTCCTCGGCTTCGCCGTCAAGCCGCCGCTGATCTCGTGGGGCCTGATGCTGCAGGACACCGCGACCTATTCGGTCATCGGCACTTATCCCTGGATCTTGTCGCCGGTCGGCTTCGTGCTCGTCACCGTCTTTGCCTTCAACGCGCTTGGCGACGGCCTGCGCGACGCCGTCGATCCCTACTGAGGTGGCACAGATGTCAGTCGCGCTCGCCGTATCCTTCGCACCGACCGTCCGCCACGATCACGACGGACGCCAGGATCAGCCCGTCATCGACGCCCGCAACGTCGCCGTGGCCTTCAAGGTCGAGCATGGCGTCGTCGAGGCGGTCAAGGACATCTCGTTCCAGCTCTATCGCGGCGAGACGATCGCCATCGTCGGCGAATCCGGTTCCGGCAAGTCGGTGACGGCGCGCACCGTCATGGGGTTGCTGTCGCGGCGCGCCACGGTGTCGCCCGGATCGAGCGTCTGCTATGATGGACAAAACATCCTGAAGTTCCCCGAGAGCGCTAGGCGCAAGCTGCGCGGCAACCGCATTTCGATGATCTTCCAGGAGCCGATGAGCTCGCTCAACCCGATTTATACGGTCGGCAGCCAGATCGTCGAGGCGATCAGGGTGCATCGCAAGGTCAGCCGCAAGCAGGCCTGGGCGCGAGCGCTGGAACTTCTGCAGCACGTGCAGATTCCCGATCCCGCCGCGCGGCTCAGGCAATACCCGCACCAGCTGTCGGGCGGGCAGCGCCAGCGGGTGATGATCGCCATGGCGCTTGCCAACAATCCCGATGTCTTGATCGCCGATGAGCCGACCACGGCGCTCGATGTCACCGTCCAGGCGCAGATCCTGAACCTGATCCGCAGCCTGCAGAAAGAGCTGCGCATGGCGGTAATCCTGATTACCCACGACCTGACCGTCGTGCGCCAGTTCTCCGACTACGTCTATGTCATGCAGCATGGCGAAATGTGCGAGCACAACGTCACCGAACGGCTGTTTGCCGATCCGCAGCATCCCTATACGAGGCGGCTTCTGGCTTCCGAGCCGCGCGGGCAGCCGAAGCCGCTTCCCGCCGGCTGCGGCACCATCCTCGAGGCCAGCGGCGTGCGCGTCTCCTTCATGCTGCGCCACGGCACCTTCCTGAAACCGGACTGGCGCGAACTGGTCGCCGTCGACGGTCTCAGCCTCAGCCTGTGCCGCCATGAGACGCTGGGGCTGGTAGGCGAGTCCGGTTCCGGCAAGACCACTTTCGGCCAGGCCCTGCTCCGGTTGATAGACACCAAGCGCGGCGAGATTCGCTTCGACGGCAAGCCGATCCACGGCCTGTCGCGAGCCGAGATGCGGCCTTTGCGATCACGGATGCAGATCGTCTTCCAGGATCCGTTCTCTTCTCTCAACCCGCGCATGACGATCGGGCAGATCATCGAGGAAGGGCTGATCGTCAACAGCATAGGAGCGACGCGGCGCGAGCGGGTAGAGCGAGTGCGCGACGCGCTGGTCAGCGCCGGCATGCCAGGCGATATACTGTCGCGGTTTCCGCACGAATTCTCCGGCGGCCAGCGGCAACGCATCGCGATCGCCCGCGCCATAGCGCTCGAACCCGAATTCATCCTGCTCGACGAGCCGACATCGGCGCTGGACCTCTCCGTCCAGGCGCAGATCATCGACCTCTTGCGCAAACTGCAGGACGAGCGCGGCCTGAGCTACCTTTTCATCTCGCATGACCTTAAGGTGGTGCGCGCACTGTGCCACCGCGTCATCGTCATGCAGAACGGCAAGATCGTCGAGCAGGGCCCCGTCGACGATGTCCTTTCCAATCCCAAGACCGCCTACACCGAACGGCTCGTCAGGGCCGCTTTCGAAGTGGCCTGAACATATGCCGGAGATTAGCATGGCAAGAAATCCCAAGATCACGTTCATCGGCGCCGGCTCGACGGTGTTCATGAAGAACATTGTCGGCGACGTGCTGCAACGCCCGTCGCTTGCCGGCGCGACGATCGCGTTGATGGACGTCAATCCGCAACGGCTGGAAGAGAGCGCCATCGTCGTCAACAAGCTGATCGCGACGCTTGGCGTCAAGGCGAAGACCGAGACCCATTCGGACCAGCGCAAGGCGCTGGCCGGTGCCGATTTTGTCGTCGTCGCGTTCCAGATCGGCGGCTACGAGCCCTGCACGGTCACCGATTTCGAAGTGCCGAAGAAATACGGCCTGCGCCAGACGATCGCCGACACGCTCGGCGTCGGCGGCATTATGCGGGGGCTCCGGACCGTGCCGCATCTGTGGAAGGTCTGCGAGGACATGCTCGCCGTCTGCCCGCGGGCGATCATGCTGCAATATGTCAACCCGATGGCGATCAACACCTGGGCGATATCAGAGAAATATCCTGAGATCAGGCAGGTCGGCCTCTGCCATTCGGTGCAGGGCACGGCAATGGAGCTGGCGCACGATCTCGACCTTCCCTATGAGGAAATCCGCTATCGCTCGGCCGGCATCAACCACATGGCCTTTTATCTCAGCTTCGAGCATCGCCAGCCGGACGGTTCCTACCGCAATCTCTATCCAGATCTCGTGCGCGCCTATCGCGAAGGCCGCGCGCCCAAGCCCGGCTGGAACCCGCGCTGCCCCAACAAGGTGCGCTACGAGATGCTGACGAGGCTCGGCTATTTCGTCACCGAAAGCTCGGAGCATTTCGCCGAATACACGCCCTATTTCATCAAGGACGGACGCCCGGACCTGATCGAGAAGTACGGCATCCCGCTGGATGAGTATCCCAAGCGCTGCATCGAGCAGATCGAGCGCTGGAAGGGGCAGGCGGAAGCCTATCGCTCGGCCGACCGCATCGAAGTCGAGCAGTCGAAAGAGTATGCCTCCTCGATCATGAATTCGGTCTGGACCGGCGAACCGTCGGTGATCTACGGCAATGTCCGCAACAATGGCTGCATCACCTCGCTGCCTTTCGACTGCGCCGCCGAAGTGCCGTGCCTGGTCGACGCCTCCGGCATCCAGCCGACTTATATCGGCGAACTGCCGCCGCAATTGACCGCCTTGATCCGCACCAACATCAACGTGCAGGAACTGACGGTGCGGGCGCTGATGACGGAGAACCGAGAGCACATCTACCATGCAGCGATGATGGACCCGCATACCGCCGCCGAGCTTGATCTCGACCAGATCTGGTCACTGGTCGATGACCTACTCGCCGCTCACGGCGACTGGCTGCCGGCCTGGGCGCGCGTGAGGCGCAAGACCGAAGCCGCCTGACGACCTATTTCGGAGCGTCGGGGTCCGTCTCGCCCTCGTCGTCGCGGGCCGAGATGACATAGGCGCCCTTCAGCCAGCGATTGAGGTCGATGTCCTTGCAGCGCGTCGAGCAGAATGGATAGGTCTCGCGCGCCGACGGCTTGCCGCATTCGGGGCAGGGGCGTTTGGGCCGTAGCGGCGTCACCTTGTCGTCGATGCTCATGGCCGCGGCGATGACCAGCTTCGATGGATCTTGAAGCCTTCGCCGGATAGCAGCGCCACCGTCTCATAGAGCGGCAGCCCGACGACGTTGGTGTAGGAGCCGACCAGCTTGACGACGAAGGCGCCGGCGAGACCCTGGACAGCGTAGCCGCCGGCTTTGCCGCGCCATTCGCCCGAGGCGACATAGGCGTCGATCTCTTCGCGCGGCAGTCGCTTGAAGCGCACCCGCGTCTCGACCAGCCGTTGGCGGAGTTTGCCGCCCGGCGTGATCAGGCAGATGCCGGAATAGACCCGGTGCGAACGGCCGGACAACAGTCCGAGGCAGTTGGCGGCGTCGTCGAGCGTCTCGGCCTTGGGCAGGATGCGCCGCCCGACGGCCACCACCGTGTCCGCGGCCAGCACGAAGCCCGGCGCATAGTCGGCTTCGATTGTCAGCGAAGCGAATGCCTTCTCGGCCTTTTCCTTCGCCAGCCGCTTGGCCAGCGAGCGCGGATGCTCGGCACGCAGCGGCGTTTCGTCGACATCGGCAGGCAGCACGCGGTCCGGCTCGATACCGGCTTGCTGCAAGAGCTCGATTCGGCGCGGCGAACCCGAGGCAAGCACCAGCTTATGCAAAATGCTCATCGCGGACCAGTCGGGCTTTGCTTACTTGAAACGATAGGTGATGCGGCCCTTGGTCAGGTCGTATGGTGTCATTTCGACCAGAACCTTGTCGCCGGTCAGCACGCGGATGCGGTTCTTGCGCATGCGGCCGGCCGTATGGGCGATGATTTCGTGTTCGTTTTCGAGCTTTACCCGGAACATCGCGTTGGGCAACAATTCCGTCACGACACCCGGAAACTCGAGGACTTCTTCCTTCGGCATTCGATACCTTTGCTTGGATGGTAGTTCCGGCGCTTAGACCATGATGCCGAAAAGTGTGAAGCGGTTTTCGGACGACATCATGCTCTACTTCTTGGTTTAGAGGCGGATTCGGATTTCAGCTCGAACAGACCTGAAATCATCCGACTCTAGCCGGAATTTCGGCGGAACCTATATGATAATCGTTCGCTTGTGAACACGCTTAATCCGTCGCGTTTTTTGCTTCTGGAAGCAAGAAACGTCGACCTATGCGCAACTTCAGCCGCTCGCGTACGTCCCTGTAGGCTGCCATGATCTGATCGCGCGTGCCGCCGGCATCGGTGGGATCCGGCATCGGCCAGTATTCGACTTCGACGGCGAGCGAGCGGGTGAGTTCAAGCGCCGCATGGTGCGCTTCCGGAGCCAGCGTGACGATGAGGTCGAAATAGTCGTCCTCGAGATCGTCCATCGTCCTTGGGTGACGCTCGCCCAGCGTGAGACCCTCCTCGGCCAGCACCGCATCGACGAACGGATCGCGCTCGCCCGCGCGAACGCCGGCCGAGGCGACGAAGATGGTGGCAGGCAGCATGCGCCTCGCCAGTTGCTCCGCCATCGGCGAGCGCACGGCATTCATCCCGCACAGGAACAGGATCGAACGGGGAAGGCCGCCGCCGGGTGCCAGGGCTAGCCCCGCCAGTGCAGCACGCAGACCAGCGTGAACAGCCGGCGCGCCGTATCGAAGTCGATGTCGATCTTGCCGGAGAGCCGGTCCATCAGCGTCCGCGAACCCTCATTGTGCAGGCCGCGGCGGCCCATGTCGATCGCCTCGATGTGGCTAGGCGTCGAGGAGCGGATGGCATCGTAATAGCTTTCGCAGATCATGTAATAGTCCTTGACGATGCGCCTGAGCGGCGTCAGCGACAGGATGTGGGTGACGACGGCGGCGCCATCCTCTCGCGCCACGGCAAAGACCAGGCGCTGCTCGGCCAGCGACAGTTTCAGCCGATAGGGGCCGGCGCCGCTGTCATTGACGGGTCGAAAACTGTTTTCCTCGATCAGATCGAAGATCGCCACCGCGCGTTCATGCTCGACATCGGGTGTCGAACGGCCAATCGATTCATCGAGTTCGACATCGATCAGCCTGCCTCGGGTTTGATCGGAGTCCGACATGCCGGCCTACATATTCAACCGTATGGCGACGGAGCGGCCATGTGCTTCAAGGCCTTCCGCCTTGGCCAGCGCAATCGCCGCCGGCGCCAAGATCCGCAACTGCTCCGGCCCAAGCTTGAGGATCGAGGTGCGCTTGACGAAGTCGAGCACGGACAGGCCGGACGAGAAGCGTGCCGAGCGTGCCGTTGGCAGCACATGGTTGGATCCGCCGACATAGTCGCCGATAGCTTCCGGCGTATGGCGGCCGAGGAAGACGGCACCCGCATTGCGCATCCGGGCCAGAAAACCCTCGGCATCGTCGATTGCCAATTCGACGTGTTCGGCGGCGATACGGTCGACCAGCGGCAGCGCCGCGTCGATTGTGGCGACCTCGATCACGGCGCCGAAATCGCGCCAGCTTGCCGCCGCCGTTTCGGCGCGCGGCAGGTTCTGCAACTGGCGCTCGACCGCCTGTTCGACGGCGATGCCGAAGCCCGGGTCGTCGGTGACTAGGATCGACTGCGCCGACGCATCGTGCTCGGCCTGGGCCAGCAAATCGGCGGCAATCCAGTCAGGGTCGTTGCTGCCGTCTGCCACGACGAGCACTTCCGACGGCCCGGCGATCATGTCGATGCCGACGGTGCCGAACACCTGGCGCTTGGCCGCGGCGACATAGGCGTTGCCCGGCCCGACGATCTTCGCGACCGACCGGATCGTTTCGGTTCCATAGGCAAGGGCTGCGATCGCCTGGGCGCCGCCGACGCGGTAGATTTCCGACACGCCCGATATATCGGCGGCCACCAGCACCAGCGGGTTGATGATGCCGCCGGGCGCCGGCACGACCATGACGATGCGCTCGACGCCGGCTACCCTGGCAGGTACGGCGTTCATCAGCACCGAGCTCGGATAGCTCGCCGTGCCGCCCGGCACATAGAGCCCGACCGCCTCGATTGCCGTCCAGCGCCAGCCGAGTTCGACGCCGGCGGCATCGCTATAGCGATCGTCCTTCGGCCGCTGCCGTTCGTGATGCGAGCGGATGCGGTCGCGCGCGAATTCCAGGGCCTCGATCGTTTTTGGGTCAGCGGCCTTGTAAGCCTGGGCGATGTCGTCCTTCGAGACGGCGATGCCTAATCCAGCCAGATCGGCGCGATCGAATTTCTGCGAATAGTCGATCAACGCCGCGTCCCCCTCGGCGCGCACGCGCGCGATGATGTCGCGCACCGCGGCGTCGACATCGGCCGACACTTCCCGCTTGGTCAGGAGGAAGGCCGCGAAACGCTGCTCGAAATCGGCGTCGGACTGACGAAGCTTGATGGCCATCGGATGTTCAGGCCTTATGGATCGGGCGCGAGCTGGCTTCCCACGCGCCGCCGATGTCGACAAGGCGGGCCTCGATGCACTCGACATCGAGCATGATCGTGCCGCCGCCCGCAAAGATCAGCTCGACGATACCGGCCGGCTTGCTGATCTCGATGAAGCTGATCGCCAGCAGGGAGAGGACCTCAGTCGGCTTGTCGCGGGCGATGCCGTTGGTCTTGGCACCGAGCACCCGGTCGAAATGCAGCACCGCCTGCCGCCGCTCATTGTGCTGGCGAAACAGGCCGGATTTGGCCTCCCACACGAAACGGTTCATGGTCATCAGGAAACGCTTGGCCGCGGGCAGGAATTCGAGGTCGCTGACCTTCATCACGGCATCCTGGACATGGGCCGAAACGATGCTCAGATCCTGGTCGTCGAGCGCGATAAGCTTAAGGGCAGTCATGCGGATTTCGCACCTGAAGGTTGATAACCGAACCTTCTGTTAGGCGGTCTTTCCCGTCCGCGCAACCGCACCGCACGGCCTTGCGATTGGCCTATGCGGAAATCCGCTCGATCACCGCGCCGCAGTTGGACAGCTTTTCTTCCAGCCGCTCGAAGCCGCGGTCGAGATGATAGACGCGGTTGACCGTCGTCTCGCCTTCGGCTGCCAGGCCGGCGATGACCAGCGAGACCGAGGCGCGAAGATCGGTCGCCATGACCGGCGCACCCTTCAATTTCGGCACGCCGTCGACGATTGCCGTCTGGCCCGAAAGCGTGATGTGGGCGCCGAGCCGGGCCAGTTCCTGCACATGCATGAAACGGTTTTCGAAGATCGTCTCGGTGATGCGCGACTTGCCCTTTGCCATCGTCATCAGGCCCATGAACTGCGCCTGCAAATCGGTCGGGAAGGCCGGGAAGGGCGCCGTCGTTACGTCGACTGGGGAAATGCCGGCGCCGTTGCGCTTCACACGAATGCCGGAATTGGTTTGCGTGATCTCCGCACCCGTCTGGGAGATCACGTCGAGCGCTGTCTGCAGCAGTTCGGGGCGTGCGCCCTCGAGCACGACGTCGCCGCCAGTCATTGCCACCGCCATTGCGTAGGTGCCGGTCTCGATGCGGTCGGGAATGACGCGCACGCGGGCACCCGACAGCGATTCGACGCCATCGATGGTGATAACAGGCGTGCCGGCGCCGGAAATCTTCGCGCCCATGGCATTGAGGCACTCGGCGAGGTTGACGATTTCGGGTTCGCAGGCGGCATTTTCCAGCACCGTCTCGCCCTTGGCGAGCGCCGCGGCCATCATCAGCACATGGGTGGCGCCGACAGAGACTTTCGGGAACACGTAGCGGTTGCCGACAAGACGGCCATTCCGGGTTTTGGCGATGACATAGCCGGTGTCGACATCGATGTCGGCTCCCAGCGCCTGCAAGCCTTCGAGGAACAGATCGACCGGGCGCGTGCCGATGGCGCAACCGCCGGGCAGCGACACCTTGGCCTCGCCCATGCGGGCCAGCAGCGGCCCGATCACCCAGAACGACGCCCGCATCTTCGATACCAGCTCGTAGGGCGCCGTCGTGTCGACGATGTTGCGGGCGGAGAAAGTGATGGTGCGCGAATAGCCTTCATTCTGCTTCTCGCGGCGGCCATTGACCGAATAGTCGACGCCGTGATTGCCCAGGATGCGGATCAACTGCTCGACATCGGCCAGATGCGGCACGTTCTCCAGCGTCAGCGTGTCATCGGTCAAAAGCGAGGCGATCATCAGAGGCAGCGCCGCGTTTTTCGCGCCTGAGATCGGAATGCTTCCGGAGAGCTTGTTGCCCCCGACAATTCTGATGCGATCCATGGAAGAACGTCCCTCTCGGCTCAAAAAAGCCGGTTCAATCGTTTGAGTAGCGGCCCGTCTAGACCATTGGCCAATCTGGTTCAAGGAATTGGCTGGTTCAAGAAATAGGATTTCGCCCCGCCCCGGGCCAAGAGTGGCAGATTTGAGTTAATCTTTTTGTATTTCCTTCGCAGCGCCGAGCCCGTCCGGCCGCTGATCCGCATCGCCGGCGCGCCGCGAGCGCGACTGCGCCTTGCGCTTCTGCAAATTGGCACGCAATTGCTCGGCCAGCCGGTCCTTGCGGTTGATGCCGCCCTTTTTTGCTGGGATTGTCTTGTCGTTCATGGTCCCGTCCGGGCCGGCGACCAGCCAGCCTGCCAATCAGGGATAGCCAACATTGTGGCGCCGCCATGTCAATAAAGCCATCCAGCAAAGCCTTTCACAGAAGCGTTGCACTTGGCCTTGCGCTTGCCGGTTCGATATGGCAGAAGCCCCGCCATCAGCGGCTGCGGTAGCTCAGTGGTAGAGCACTCCCTTGGTAAGGGAGAGGTCGAGAGTTCAATCCTCTCTCGCAGCACCATTCCAAGCCGTTGTTTGGAAACAACTATCTGACTTTATTGGTCTTTTTGCCGCCTGTCTGGTACACAGGGGGTGGTACACATAAGCTTGAGAATGCCTGGACCTCGGCGACATCCGAAGGTCGGCGTCTATTATCTTTGGCAACGCGCGCCCTCCGATTTGAGGGATAGGCGTTCGGGCTGGTGTCGGGCGTGTAGATTAGGCCCGACTTTCTTTTGCCGGCGGCCAGCAAGCACTGGTCCTTCTACTCCCCGACAACGGACGTCGGTGAGCGTACCGAGGTTATTGGATCGGCATGACGAAGAACGATCCTCCACGCGCCTTCCTCCCGGCGGAATATGGTGGTGACTCGAAGCGCAATCGGCACCAGTTTGTCGCCCCCCCCGACCTTGGATTGGAACCGCTCGACCTCGATGATGTATCCCAAGTCGGCCGTCGCATATTCCGAGATGCGCTCAAAGCCGATGGCCTTGCCGTGCCGGTAATTGGTGGCGGCCCGTTCCATGGTCTCAGCGGCCTTTCTCCATCCCTTCGCCGGCGGGCCAAAGGGATTGGCAATTATGACGTCGTCCTGTCGCGAGTAGAGGCCTTTCAAGGGTTCAGGATCGCCCTTTACGAAGGCATCCAGAGCCAGATGATCCTGCTCGATAACTTTCGTTAGGTCGGAGGCTAACATCTTAACATTCCCACAGTCTTGCCATGCTTCCCAAAACTTCAGAAGCGGCAACTTGTTCCGTTAGCCTGCGCTAAATGCCTGCCACCTCCCGGCAGTGGGCAGTGTCGTCGTGGGAACATGCACTGAAACATGCACTGAATGGAGAACAGTTCGACAGCCGAACTGCCCCAACAGGTCAGGAATGTTTGGGACAAAAGTCTGTGCGACCCATCAGACCGGGCGAGTTCTGCGACAGGATCACGCCTGCTGAATCACCAATTCGCTGGTCATGGGAATTCCTCTGAGGGCCCCAAGCACCATGTTGTGGGAGATCGCGCGATCATGAATTTTCTCCAGGTCGGCGCGCGGCGCCGAAGAACACACGGTCGCGCGCAGGTGCAGGGACACATAGCAATGCCGGGCGTCCCTGGGCGCCGTTAGCCCATCAAGTCCGTCGAACTCGCCACGCGGGTCGAACACGCCTTCCGCGACAAAATCGACTGAACGCAGATCGACCCCCGCATGCGCTGCCAGCATCGGATAGTCCGAGCCGGCACACACAGCCGCCGCGGCAAATATCTGCTCCCAGGGAAAGACTGCGGCCGGCGAATTGTCCTTGAGGCTCGCCGGTCGCTCCAGCAGCGGCATTGTATAAGGATCGCTTGACTGCCGGTCGAAGCGGTAGCGGGCACGGTAGGTGCCACGCACCGCGTCACCGTGTTTCTTCAGCACGGACACGATGTCTTTGACCGTGTTGACGGATTCTCCGAAGACTATTGGCATCTTTACCTCCCTATAAAGTTACAATTCCACTCACTTCCTCGGTTGCCGACGACTGTTGCCGCGGTCCGGCCTTGATCCGATAATGCGCCGATAAGGCTCACCCTACTTAGCAGGCGCGGCCGCTTGGGTATCGCCGCCGAGATCTTTCTTGAAGGTTTCGAAATCGACCTGCATGCCGTTGAAGATGGTGCTCCAGTGGCGTGACAGAGCGGCGATAGCGACGGCCTCTTCAATCTCGTCCTCCGTTGCGCCCGCCTGTTTTGCGCTCTCGGTGTCTTCCCAGATGCAATACTGGCAGGGAACTTGAGCGGAGACGGCGAGCGAGATCAAAGCCTTGACTTTCGGCGGCAGGGCGGTGTCGTTCGAGAATTGCAGAGCCTTCACCTCGGCCCAGGCGCCCGGCAGCGCCGCTTTTGAAACCTGATGGACAAAGCTTGGCACCGAGCCGAGCGTCCGCTCGACGTCCTTATAGGTGGCGTCGACCTCAGCCTGGCCGGCCCAGCCTAAGCCCGGTGACAAAAATGTGGCGCAGACGACAGTCGATGCGAACGCCGTTTGAAGGAAGCGGCGCGACCGGCGGGGTCCGAGCTTGCCGTGGTATGCGTTGGAAGCAATATGGGAAACTGCGAAGGCGGACATGATCTCTCTCCTCTGTGGAACCATTCGAGGCGGCGTTCTGTGATGGCCCCTTGCTCCAAGGAGTCACCGACGAGAGAAAAAGTTCGATCAATCATCCTCGATTCTGGGCGGGCGCGGCGAAAGATGAAGGTGCAGGCGTCGGGCCTTGCCGTCTCGTTGAAAGATCACCAGTACGACACCCGGCGGGCAGTGGAACGGGTCTTCGGGCGGATTGATGAATCGTCCTTCGATGACTGTGACATGGCTGCCGCTGAGAATGCGCTGCGGCTCGAGGCGGACGCCGGCTTCCGTGTCGGAGTCGACTTCCTCGGCAAGGAATGAACGCCCCAACACCGGTTCGCTCGCCCCACGGATCAGGTGAAGATCTTCCGCAAAGTGCCCGAGGAAGCGGTCGCGTTCGCCGTGCCGGTTGAGTCCATTGAAGATTTCGGAGTAAAATCGCTGGCGTTCGCAAGACTGTGTGCGAGCCCCTGCGTCGCCAAGGCCTGCCGTTTCGAGCAGCATCTCCGCCAGCTTGCGTTTGGCTTCCGACAAACGACTGCGAACCGTCCCAATCGGCACATCCAGAATGGCGGCCAGTTCCTGGTAAGACTGATAGCTTCCAAAATAGCGCAAGATTGCGGTGGCCTGCAGCGGCTCGGGAAGCTTGCGGAGGGCATCCCAAACCCATTCGCGAAGCGCGATTTTCTCCAGCCGCTCCTCAATGCCAGCGCGTTCGTCAGGGCGGTCGGGAATGTCGGCGGTCAATATCTCGCGTCGTCTTCGACGCAATTGTTGCAGGCAGCATCGGTACAGCACAGCGCGAAGCCAGCCACCGACGGCTTGCGGATCCTTGAGTTCACCGATGCGCCTCAGCGCGATCAGGAACGTCTCATGCACTGCATCTTCGGCGTCAGATCCATAGCCGAGCATATTCAGCGCTGTCGCATAGAGCCGCGCGCGATGACGTTCCAGCAACAGGCCGAGGCAACCACAATCACCGCCCCGAGCGGCAACGGCCAGTTCGGCATCATTCGGCACGATACGAGTTTCGTAGCTCATCGACTGAAAGATGCACCAACCGGCGAAAAAGTTCGAATGCTTGTTCAGGCTTCGTCACCATCCGTGTTCGGCACCAGATCACCAGTAAGCTTTGAGCAGGCTTTGAATTGGGTTATGATCCTCGACCATCGCTCCCAGATCCGTCAGCGTGCAGCGCGGCGCCACTTCAGCTCCGCAACGACCGGCCCGAAGCGGGGTCCGTGAAACCACGCTCGTTCGTGCCGCCTTCTCCTCGTCCAGCCGCCTTGCGCCGACGGAACGATCGCGCTGGGAAGCCAACGCTTGCAACAGCGCGTGACAATGATGAGCGTCTGCCGTATATTGACATAAAGATATCCTTATGTGACACGAACAGGCTTGTCGCCAGGGGGATAAAAAATGTCGCAGAATTCTGCATCGCTGGACGCATTGTTCGGCTCTGTCGCGGCAAAGCCCGATGGGTCGGAGGTGCTTGCGGCGCTCACGGCGGCGGCTAGCGAACGCATCCTCATCCTTGACGGTGCCATGGGCACGCAGATCCAGGGCCTGGGTTTCGATGAAGACCAGTTTCGCGGCGAAGCCTTCGCCGGCTGCGCCTGCCACCAGCAAGGCAACAATGATCTTTTGATCCTGACGCAGCCGCAGGCGATCGAGGAAATCCACTATCAATATGCCATCGCAGGCGCGGATATCCTGGAGACCAACACCTTCTCCTCGACGTCGATCGCCCAGGCCGATTACGGCATGGAGGATGCCGTCTACGCGCTGAATCGCGACGGAGCGCGGCTGGTGCGGCGCGCCGCGTTGAGAGCACAGCAGCGGGATGGCAAGCGCCGCTTCGTCGCCGGTGCGCTCGGGCCAACCAACCGCACCGCTTCGATGTCGCCTGATGTCAACAATCCGGGCTATCGCGCCGTGACCTTCGACGAATTGCGCCTCGCCTATGGCGAGCAGCTGCGCGGCCTGATCGATGGCGGCGCCGACATCATCCTGATCGAGACCATCTTCGACACGCTGAACGCGAAGGCGGCGATTTTCGCGGCAGAGGAGATCTTCAACGAGAAGGGCGTGCGCCTGCCGGTGATGATTTCCGGCACCATCACAGACCTCTCCGGCCGCACACTGTCGGGCCAGACGCCGACCGCCTTCTGGCATTCGGTGCGGCATGCGAGCCCCTTCACCATCGGCCTCAACTGCGCGCTCGGCGCCAATGCCATGCGCGAGCATCTGGCCGAGATATCAGGCGTCGCCAACACTTTTGTCTGCGCCTATCCAAATGCCGGCCTGCCCAATGAATTCGGCCGTTATGACGAGAGCCCGGAATTCATGGCGGCGCAGATCGAGGATTTCGCTCGCGAGGGGCTGGTCAATGTCGTCGGCGGCTGCTGCGGTTCGACGCCCGAGCACATCCGCGCCATCGCCGAGGCGGTGCGGAAATATCCGCCGCGCGCCATTCCCGACATCGAGCGCAAGATGCGCCTGTCCGGGTTGGAACCGTTCACGCTGACGGATGAGATTCCCTTCGTCAATGTCGGCGAGCGCACCAATGTCACCGGCTCAGCCAGGTTCCGCAAGCTGATCACGGCGGGTGACTATGTCGCCGCGCTCGACGTGGCGCGCGACCAGGTCGCCAACGGCGCGCAGATCATCGACATCAACATGGACGAAGGCCTGATCGATTCGAAGAAGGCGATGGTGGAGTATCTCAACCTGATCGCCGCCGAACCAGACATCGCCCGCGTCCCGGTGATGGTCGACAGTTCGAAATGGGAGATCATCGAAGCCGGCCTGAAATGCGTGCAGGGCAAGCCGCTGGTCAACTCCATCTCGATGAAGGAAGGCGAGGCGGCTTTCCTGCATCATGCCAGGCTCGTGCGCGCCTATGGCGCCGCGGTGGTCGTCATGGCCTTCGACGAGGACGGCCAGGCCGACACCAAAGTGCGAAAGGTCGAAATCTGCACCCGCGCCTACAAGCTTTTGACCGAACAGGCCGGCTTCCCGCCCGAGGATATCGTCTTCGACCCCAATGTCTTCGCCATTGCCACCGGCATCGAGGAGCACGACAATTACGGCGTCGACTTCATTGAGGCGGCGGGCGAGATCACCGGGGCGCTGCCGCATGTCCACATTTCCGGCGGCGTTTCGAACCTGTCGTTCTCGTTCCGCGGCAACGAGCCGGTGCGCGAGGCCATGCATGCCGTGTTCCTCTACCATGCCATCCAGCGCGGCATGGATATGGGCATCGTCAATGCCGGCCAGCTCGCAGTCTACGACACGATCGAGCCGGCGCTGCGCGAGGCCTGCGAGGATGTCGTGCTCAACCGGGTGCCCAAGGCCGGCGGCACCGCCACCGAACGCATGCTGGAGATCGCCGAACGGTTCAAGGGCGCGGCGGGCCAAGAAGCCAAGGAGCGCGATCTTGCCTGGCGCGAACTGCCGGTCGAACAGCGGATCGGCCATGCGCTGGTCAACGGCATCACAGAGTTCATCGACGCCGACACCGAGGAAGCGCGTCTGGCCGCGGAACGCCCGCTGCATGTCATCGAGGGCCCGCTGATGGCCGGCATGAACGTTGTCGGCGACCTTTTCGGCGCGGGAAAGATGTTCCTGCCGCAAGTGGTGAAGTCCGCGCGGGTGATGAAGCAGGCGGTGGCCGGACTACTGCCGCATATGGAGGCCGAGAAGCTGGCCAACGCCGCCAATGGCATCGACAATGGCGAGCGCCAGACGGCGGGCAAGATCCTGATGGCGACGGTGAAGGGCGATGTCCACGACATCGGCAAGAACATCGTCGGCGTGGTTCTCGCCTGCAACAATTACGAGATCATCGATCTCGGCGTCATGGTGCCGGCGGCAAAGATCCTGCAGACGGCGCGCGAGAGACAAGTCGACATCATCGGACTGTCAGGCCTGATCACGCCGTCGCTCGATGAGATGGCGCATATGGCCGCCGAGATGGAGCGCGAAGGCTTCGATATTCCGCTGCTGATCGGCGGCGCGACGACCAGCCGCGTGCACACGGCGGTGAAGATCCACCCGCGCTACACCAAGGGACAAGCGGTCTATGTCACCGACGCCAGCCGGGCGGTCGGCGTGGTCTCGTCCTTGCTGTCGAATGACAGCAAGGCGAAGTACGTCGACACGGTGCGCGCCGAATACAAGAAGGTCGCCGACGCGCATGCCCGCTCCGAAGCCGACAAGCAGCGGCTGCCGCTGGCCAAGGCGAGGGCCAATGCGCATCGGATCGATTGGTCTGAATATGAGCCGCCGAAGCCGTCCTTCACAGGCGTGAAGGTCTTCGAGAATTGGGACCTGACCGAGCTCGCGCGCTACATCGACTGGACGCCGTTCTTCCAGACCTGGGAGCTGAAGGGCCGTTATCCAAAAATCCTCGAAGACGAGACGCAAGGACCCGCCGCCCGCCAGTTGTTCGAGGATGCGCAGGCGATGCTGAAGAAGATCATCGCCGAAAAATGGTTTGCGCCGCGCGGCGTCATCGGTTTCTGGCCGGCCAATGCCGTCGGCGACGACATCAAGTTGTTCACGAACGAGGCACGCTCGCAGGAACTGGCGACCTTCTTCACGCTGCGCCAGCAACTGACCAAGCGCGACGGCAAGGCCAATGTCGCGCTGTCGGATTTCGTCGCGCCAGTGGACAGCGGCAAGCCCGACTATATCGGGGGCTTCATCGTCACCGCCGGCATCGAGGAGGTGGCGATCGCGGAGCGTTTCGAGCGGGCGAATGACGATTATTCGTCGATCATGGTCAAGGCGCTGGCCGACCGTTTCGCCGAGGCCTTTGCAGAGCGCATGCATGAGAAAGTGCGCAAGGAGTTCTGGGGCTACGCGCCAGAGGAATCGTTGGCGCCCGACGAGCTGATCGGCGAACCCTATCGCGGCATCCGCCCGGCGCCCGGCTATCCGGCGCAACCCGACCACACCGAAAAGGCCACGCTGTTCCGGCTGCTTGACGGCGAAGGCAATGCGGGCGTGAGCCTGACCGAAAGCTATGCGATGTGGCCGGGCTCGTCCGTGTCAGGCATCTATCTGTCGCACCCCGAAAGCTACTATTTCGGCGTCGCCAAGGTCGAGCGCGACCAGGTCGAGGATTATGCGCGCCGCAAGGCGATGCCATTGGCGGAGGTCGAGCGCTGGCTCGGCCCCATCCTCAACTACGTGCCGGCACACTATGCCGAGGCGGCTGAATAGCGGCGGCATGCCTTCAATAGAATTTGCACTGGTTGCCGGCTCGTGATCCATGGCGTGACGGTTACACCTTCGCGTGCAGTCGCCTTTGCAGTTGGAGCGCCGAATGACCCTAATCACACGCCGCAGACTTTTGAAAACGGCTGCGGTTGCCGGCGCGGGCGGGATCGGGCTTTCGGCCATGGGTCGGCTTGGCGGCTGGGCGGCTGCCACGCCTGAGCCGGTGGTCTTGCAGACGGCAAAGACCCAGGCGAAGCTGATGGATGTCGGCCAGACCAGGGATGTGCTGACCTACGGCAATGCCGGAATGCCGCCCGTGCTCAGAATGAAAAAGGGCGAGCCCTTCGCCGCCCGTCTTGTCAACGCGATCGACGATCCGACGACGATTCATTGGCATGGCATTCGCGTGCCCAATAAGATGGACGGCGTCCCGTTTCTGGTTCAGCCTTATGTCTACACCGGCGATCATTTCGACTACGCCTTCACGCCGCCCGACGCCGGCACTTTCTGGTATCACCCGCATTGCAACACGTTGGAGCAGATGGGCCACGGCCTGACAGGCGTCATCGTGGTCGAGAATCCGAACGATCCGAAATTCGATGCCGAGGTCGTCCTCAATCTGCGCGACTGGCGCCTCGGTGACGACGGCCAGTTCATAGACCAGTTCCGCCCGCGCGATGCTGCGAGAACCGGCACCTATGGCACGGTGCGCACCGCCAACTGGCTCGACCAGCCGCAATATGACGCGCCGGCCGGAGGGCTGGTGCGGCTCAGGATCGCCATCACCGACGTCACGCGCATCTATGCCTTTCGTGTCGATGGCGCCGAGGCGACAGTCATCGCATTGGACGGCAATCCGGTGCAGCAGCGTTTTTCCCCCGATGCCTTGCTGCTTGGCCCCGGCCAACGCTTGGAACTGGCCATCCGTATGCCCGATGGCGAGGGTGCGAGTGTCAGCTTGAGAGACGTCAGGGGCACCAAGCCCAAGGTGCTTGCGACCCTGCGCACGACCGGAAGCTCGCTCAAGCGTGATATCAGCGATGTTGCACCCCTGGAACTCAATCCGGTGGCGGAAGTGGATCTCACCAGCGCCAAGCATATTTCCCTGGCTCTGAGCGCCACTGCGGAAAACGTCCCGAGCGATGGCATCTGCGGTTCGCTTGGCTACAGCTTTTGGGCCATCAACAAGGTGCCGTGGCCCGGCGATGCGCCGGATCCGACCGCGCCGCTGGCAGAATTGAAGCTCGGCGGGAGCTATGTCATCGACATGGAAAATTTGACGCCGCAATCCCATCCGATGCATCTGCACGGCATGAGCTTCAAAGTGCTGTCGTCCTCGACGCGCCAGGTTCAGCCCGTGATTTCCGATACGTATCTCATCCAGCCCAACGAGAAGGTTCAGCTCGGCTTCGTCGCCGACAATCCCGGCGACTGGCTGCTGCACTGCCACATCATCGAGCACCAGAAGTCGGGAATGACGAGCTACGTCAGGGTGGTCTGAAGTCGCGGCCGAGGGTTTCGTTGGCAAAGGAGGGCGGTTCCCTGATATTGCCGCCTCCAACTCAAGAACCATGGGACATTCCTGCATGACCAATGTCGCCCTGACCGGCCTTGCCCGGGATCTCGCCAGGCGTGCCGCCGAGGGCCGCCCTGTGCGCATCGGCGTCATCGGTTCGGGCGAGATGGGCACCGATCTGGTCACGCAAGGCATGCTGATGCCGGGCATTTCGGTCTGCGCCGTTTCTACACGCCGCCCGCACACCGCGCGCGATGCCATCCGTATCGCCTATGGCGATGAAGCCATGGCGGTCGAAGCCGGCACCGCGTCGAAAGTCACCGGCGCCATCGAGAACGGCAAGATCGCCATCACCTCCAACGAGATGCTGGTCACCAATCCGTTGATCGATGTCGTCATCGACGCCACCGGCAAGCCGGGTGTTGCCGCCGATTTCGACCTGATGGCGATGGAGCACGGCAAGCATCTGGTGATGATGAACGTCGAGGCCGACGTCACCATCGGCTGCTATCTCAAACAGCAAGCCGACCGGCTTGGCGTCGTCTATTCGGTCGGCGCAGGCGACGAGCCGTCGAGCTGCATGGAGCTGATCGAGTTTGCGTCGGCGCTCGGCCTAACCATCGTCTCGGCCGGCAAGGGCAAGAACAACCCGCTCAACCACGATGCCGTGCCGGACGACTACCGCGAGGAAGCGATCCGCCGCAACATGAACCCGCGCATGCTGGTCGAGTTCGTCGACGGCTCGAAAACCATGGTCGAGATGTGCGCCATCGCCAACGCTACCGGGCTAGTGCCCGATGTGCCCGGCATGCACGGCCCTAGGGCCGACCGCGACGATCTCGCCAAAGTGCTCATTCCGCGCGAGGATGGCGGTCTGTTGCTGAAGAAAGGCGTTGTCGACTACACGGTCGGCAAGGGCGTCGCGCCCGGCGTCTTCGTCATCGTCGAGGCGACGCATCCGCGCATCATCGAGCGCATGGACGATCTGCATATCGGCCACGGCCCCTATTACAGCCTGTTCCGGCCCTATCACCTGACTTCGCTGGAGGTGCCGCTGACCGCTGCCCGCATCGTGCTTTTCGGCGAGCCCGACATGGTGCCGCTGCCAAGGCCCGTAGCCGAAGTGTGCGCCGTCGCCAAGCGTGACCTCGCCGCCGGCGAGACGTTCGATGCGATCGGCGAGACTTGCTACCGCTCCTGGACCATGACCGTCGGCGAAGCCCGTGCCCAGCGCGCCGTGCCGGTCGGCCTGCTCGAAGGCGGCAGGGTGCTGAAGCCGGTCAGGAAAGGCGAATTGCTGACTGCGGATAATGCCGTACCCGACCAGACGACGAGGCTGTTCGCCTTGCGCCGGCTGCAGGACGAGATGCTGTATGGGGCGAACTGAGCTCTATTTGCCGAGCTCGATCGACCGCAGCCGCGCAGCCTCCACCGCCTCTGTGAGAAGGCGCGTCAGCCGGTCCTCACCCATCAGCACCTCCAGCGCCGCGGCCGTCGTCCCCTTGGGGCTGGTGACCTGCTGGCGCAGCACGCCCGGCTCCTCACCGCTTTCGGCGGCGAGCGAGGCGGCGCCGTAGACGGTCTGCATGGCGAGCAGCTTGGCGGTCGCTGTCGGCAGGCCGGCCTTCTCGGCCGCCACGGTCAGCGCCTCGATGAAATGGAAGATATAGGCCGGGCCCGATCCCGACACGGCGGTCACCGCGTCCATCAGGCCCTCGTCGTCGATGGTGGTCACTTCGCCGCTCGCCGACAAAAGGTCGGCGACGAAACGCTTGGTGTCGTCGGAAACCAGGGGATTGGAAAACACCACCATCATGCCCTTGCCGATCGCCGCGGGCGTGTTGGGCATGCAGCGCACAACCGGCGCAAGAGTGCCCAGGATGTCCTCGAAGGTGGCGGTAGGCGTGCCGGCGGCGATGCTGACGTAGGTGGTGCGGCCATCGGCGAACCGCTTGTAGGCGGCGGTAACATCGCGGATCACCTGCGGCTTCACCGCAATGACGACCAGATCGGGCACGGCATCGGCTGGAATGCTGCCCGGATCGGCTGATGTGGCGCAGCCTAGCGTTGCCGCACGATTGCGCAGATCGGCATTGGGCTCGACCACGAAAACCGCCGACGGCGCAAGCTTGCCGGATTTCAGCCAGCCCGAGAGCATGGCGTAGCCCATATTGCCGCAGCCGGCGAGAACAAGCCTGATCGTCATGGAAAGCCTCCGAAGCAAGGCCTTCACATAGACGCTGGCTGTTCCCTGGGGAAGCCCCCGTCAGGACGAACGGGAGATCGCGTGCTGCGATTGGGATCATGCAATGCCATCGGCCGCAGCGTGTTTTGCAAATAGATGCAATTACAGAGGGAGACCGCTCTGTCGGCGCGAAAAATTAACTTTTTGTTTTCCATGCCTGTTTAGCGTGGCTTAACGAATGGCCAATCGCGTTCGCAGGTCGCCAAGGAGTAGAGTTCCAGACGATGGTCGACAGGGAAAACCGCGAAGACTGGAAGCGCGAGCGCTCGTTGCTGGCGCTTGGCCAGGCTGTGCGTGGCGACGAACCCGACGCATCCCTGGTCTCGATCGGAGACCGGGCGGACCCGTCATGGCGCGAGGATGCCGCCACGCGTCATCGTCTCGCCCGTTCACAACGCGAAACGCCAACGAACCCGAAGCTGTCGCCTGCAACAGGCGGGTATCAGGCTGGCCATGAGTCGGCCTCGTCGATGAACCATGCGCAAACCACGCCACAGCCACAGACACAGCCCGGCCGGGTCCGAGCGTTGCTGTCGTGGTTGCACAAGGCCGTGTCCCGCAAGCCGGTCCCGGAGGAGCCCTTCGATACCCACGGTTGGGTATCCGCTGAAAACGCGATATCAACGCAAGATCCGACGTACTCTCCCTATTCGCAGTCGGCGCCGGCCATTGCGCCTCGGCAGCCAGTTCCCGCTGCTTACCCGCCGCCTTTCCAGCCCGGCGGCCATTCTCCCTTTCCGCCGCAGATGGCGCAGCCGCCTCAGCCTCCGCACATGGTGCCGCCGCGAGCGTATTCGGGCCCGCAACGCTATCCCTACGCGCAGCCTTTGGCCTACATACAGCAGCCAGACTATCCACGTCCGCAATCTACGTCGGCCCCCAATGCCGGCCAGCCCTCCTATCCGCCTCAGCCTGCCCCTGCGCCTCCGCAGCCGCCCTTCCCGCCGCAGCAGGCATCCCAGCCTCGCCAGCCATTGGTAGAGGCGCGGCAGGCCGCGGAGGATGTCGAAGCGCAAGCGCCGATCGAGGAGATCCGCGCCAGCCTGCGCGAATTCCGTGAAGCGGTCCGCGAACTCACCGAGAGCCGCGCGCGTCGCCGGTACTTCTGAGCCACAAAATTCTTCGCCGTGTCGTACAAAAGCACGCCGGTTTCGCGTAAACGGCATGGGACGGCGCTTTGGCGGGATTGCGTGTTGGAATTTTCGTGAAGATGCCACGCTGTTAAAGATCAGAAAGCGCGTCGCTTCCCGAAGCGACGCGCTTGGGCATTTTGGTGTTGAGGGTGGTCCATGGCCGAAGTGATTGATGGTAAGAGCGTTGCCGAAAACGTGGTGGGGACGGTCAAGACCCTGACGGCCGAGCTTGTCGCCAAAGGCAAGGCCAAGCCCGGTCTTGCAGTGGTCATTGTCGGCGAGGATCCGGCGAGCCAGGTCTATGTCGCTTCCAAGTCGCGCACCGCCAAGGAATGCGGCTTTCATTCAGTACAGCACACGCTGTCGGCCGAAACCTCGGAACCGGCACTGCTGGAGATCATCGGCGACCTCAACGCCGATCCGGCCATCAACGGCATCCTGGTGCAGCTTCCGCTGCCGGCCCATATCGATGCCGGCAAGATCATCCAGACCATCGCGCCGGAAAAGGATGTCGACGGCTTCCATTTCATCAATGTCGGCAAGCTCGGCACCGGTGAACTCGAGACTGCCTTCGTGCCCTGCACGCCGGCCGGCTCGATGCTGCTGATCGAGCGGGTGCGCGGCAAGGACCTGTCCGGCCTCAATGCAGTCGTCGTCGGCCGCTCCAACATCGTCGGCAAGCCGATGGCCAACCTCCTGCTTGCCGCCAATTGCACCGTCACCATCGCCCACAGCCGCACCAAAGACCTGCCGGCACTTGCCCGCACCGCCGACATTCTGGTCGCGGCCGTCGGCCGGCCGGAGATGATCAAGGGCGATTGGGTGAAGCTTGGCGCCACCGTCGTCGATGTCGGCATCAACCGCATTCCCGCACCAGAGAAGGGCGAGGGCAAGTCGCGCCTCGTCGGCGACGTCGCCTATGCCGAAGCGGCAAAGGCCGCCGGAGCCATCACGCCGGTTCCCGGTGGCGTCGGGCCGATGACCATTGCCATGCTGATGGCCAATACGTTAGCCTCGGCCTACCTTGCGGCCGGATTGAAACGGCCGTCCTTCTGACCGCCAGAAAGCCGCAGCTTTGCCGAACTCCACCATTCCCCCGGAACGGCCGGTCATGACTGATCCCGTTCAGGGCGGTCGGCAGTTCGCTTTCCTGCTGGTCGACAAGTTCTCCATGTTCTCGCTGGCCGCGGCGATCGATACGTTCCGGTCGGCGAACCGGTTGCTCGGCCGCGACTTCTACGGCTGGACCACGGTGTCGGCCGATGGCGATCCGGTGATGGCCTCCAATGGCCTGCCGCTCAAGATCGACTATGCCGTCGCCGACCTGCCGCCGGTAGACATCCTCTTCGTCTCGGTCGGCCTGACGACGGAATTTCCCGGCAAGAGCAAGGTGCTGGCGGCACTGCGCAGCTGGGGTCGGCGCGGCAATGCACTTGGTGCCTTGTCGGTCGGCTCCTATCTGCTGGCCGAAGCCGGCCAGCTCGAAGGCTATCGCTGCACCATCCATTGGGAGAACCGCGCCGGCTTCGTCGAACGCTTCCCCGACATCAACTGCACGGGCAATGTCTTCGAGATCGATCGCAAGCGCTACACCTGCGCCGGCGGCACCACCTCGATCGACCTGATGCTGGAGATCGTGCGCGGCGATTTCGGTTCGAACTTGGCCAATGGCGTCGCCAACCAGTTCCAGCACGAACGCATCCGCTCGGCCGGCGACCGCCAGCGCGTCGGTCCGGAACGCGACCTGACCGGCAAGTCGGAGAAGCTCAGGCGCATCGTCGAACTGATGGCAGACCACCTCGACGAACCGCTGTCGGCCGTGCAACTGGCCAAGTCCGCCGGCCTGTCGGTGCGCCAGGTCGAGCGCCTGTTCCTACGCCATCTCAGCGTCACGCCCGGCCGCTACTACATGCGGTTGCGACTGGAGCGGGCGCGCGAACTGCTGCGTCAGACCAACATGCCGATCCTCGACGTGGCGATCGCGACCGGCTTCACCTCGCATTCCTATTTCGCCCAGAGCTACCGGCTGCAATTCGGCAGGCCGCCCTCGGAAGAGCGCCGCACGACCTACTGAGCGGTTTTTCGCTTCCGTTGAAAAGTTCGGTATTCGGCCCCGGCACCGGGCCGGCGGAGCATCAAACGAAAAACCCGCCTGAGCGGCGGGTCACCGGCGCAAATCAGCACCATGGGCGAATATGTACCATAGCTGAGGGCACTGAGTCAAGAAAAAATTCCTATCGTGAAAAACTACCGGCACTGCCGACACCGCCGAACTGGATGTCGTCAGGTCTTTGTTAAGCTGAGTTCGGAGCCCTACGCACCGGCACCGACTTGTGTCCCGGCGCCGCGTCAAATAGCTTGCCGCCCGGATCAGGGGCGGATTGAGGAGATTTCGATGGCGGGACTTGCACGGGGCGTCGCTGCGGCGATCCTCCTTTTGTCGATGACGACGTTCGGCTTCGCCGCAAACAAGGTCATCGTTATCCTCGACGCCTCCGGCTCGATGTGGGCGCAGATCGACGGCAAGCCCAAGCTCGAAATCGCCCGCGAGTCGCTACGAACGGTGCTTCAATCGGTCCCCGTCGACGACGAAATCGGCTTCATGGCCTATGGCCATCGCGAAAAGGGCAGCTGCGACGACATCCAGTTGATCGTGCCGCCACAGGCAGGTTCGGCCAGTGCCATTTCGGCGGCCGCCGACAGCTTGAAATTCCTCGGCAAGACGCCCCTGACCTCTGCGGTCAAGCAAGCAGCCGAGGCGTTGAAATATACCGAGGACAAGGCGACCGTCGTGCTCATCACCGACGGTCTCGAAACATGCGGTGGCGACCCCTGCGCGCTCGGCAAGGAGCTTGAGGCATCCGGCGTCGACTTCACAGCCGATGTCGTTGGCTTCGGCCTCACCGCCGACGAAGGCAAGCAGATCGCCTGCCTCGCCGACAACACCGGCGGCAAATACATCCAGGCCTCCGACGAGAAGGCGCTCCAGGAAGCCCTTGTCGAGACCGTGGCGGCACCCGCTCAAGAACCGGCTCCCGCTCCGGCGCCTGCGCCCGCACCGGAGCCGGCGAAACCGGAGTTCAATTTTCAGCCGACAGTGGTGATGGCCGAAGGTGGCGAGCCGATCACCGACGGCAACGCCTGGGAGATCTACAAGGCAAGCGCCGACGGCTCGCGGGGCGATTCCGTCACCACCGAATATGGCACCTACAACGGCAATCTCGAGCCGGGCGACTACATCGTCGTGGCGCGCGACGACGAAGCCAAGGTGGAGCAGAAATTCAAGATCGAGGCGGGCCAGGTCTACAAGCCGCTGTTCACCTTGAACGCGGGCACCATGCTCATTCATCCGCGACCGAGCCAGGGCGCCGACATCAGTGACGCGGCCAGCCTCAATTTCGCCTATCCGGGCGGCAGCACCACCCACTATGGCGACACCAAAATCATCGTGCCGGCGGGCGAACAGAAGGTCACGGTCCAGATAGGCTCCGGCAGCGTCACCGAAACCATCCAGCTCGCCGCCGGGCAGAAGATCGAGAAGGACGTCATCGTCGGCGTCGGCCATATCGTGCTCAACGCTTTCTATGTCGCCGGCGGTGACAAGGCCGACAGTTCCGGCCTCGGCTTCGAGATCGTCAAGGCGAAGAAGAAAATCGACGGCACGCGCGACAGTGTCGAGCATTCGTATGGACCCGACAGCAAGTTCTGGCTGCCGCCGGACGACTATGTGGCGGTCACCACGCTTGACCTGGCGGTCGTCGAGCAGCCGTTCAGCGTCAAGGTCGGTGATATCATGGACATCAAGGTGCCGCTCGATGCCGGCGTCCTGGCGATAGCGGCCTCGGGTGCCTATTCGATCGAGATACTGTCACCGAAAAAGGACATAGAGGGTAAGCGCAAGGCGCTTGGCCTGAACTATGGCGATACCTGGCAGCAGACCGTTCCGGCCGGCGACTATGTGGTCGTCCGCCACATGTCCGATGCAGGCCACGACAAGGAAATGCCGGTGACGGTGAAGGCCGGCGAACGGAGCGAAATTACCGTTACGCCGTGACCGCCTTTTGACCGGTAGCAAAAAGGGCGGCAAAGAGCCGCCCTTTTCATGGACAGAACGGTGATTCCATCACGCCGTGCCGAAGGCGCTGGCGCCATGGTCGGCGCGGCCGACCAATTGGCGGAAGCCAGCAAACAGCTCCCGGCCGAACCCGAACTCGTTGCCGATGAGGTCGGCATCGGCCGTCCGGCGCAAGGCGAAGTCGCCGGCCGGCACCAGCACCTCAAGCGTCCCGGCCTCGGCGTCGAGCCGGATGATGTCGCCTTCGTGGATCCTGGCGATCGGCCCGTCCTCGACTGCTTCCGGCGTCACATGGATCGCGGCCGGCACCTTGCCGGAGGCGCCCGACATGCGCCCGTCGGTGACCAGCGCCACGCGCTGGCCGCGATCCTGCAGGATACCGAGCACGGTGGTCAGCTTGTGCAGTTCCGGCATTCCGTTGGCCTTCGGTCCCTGGAAGCGGACGACGGCGATGAAATCGCCGGTCAGCGTGCCCGCCTTGAACGCCTCGTTCAACCCTTGCTGGCTGTCGAAAACCTTGGCTGGGGCCTCGATGATGCGCCGTTCCGGCTTCACCGCGGAAGTCTTGATGACGGCGTGGCCGAGATTGCCCGAGAGCACCTTGAGGCCGCCGGTCGCTTGGAAAGCCTTGCTGAACGGCGCCAGCACTTTCTCGTCGCCGCTTTTGCGCGGCGAGGCTTCGCGCACCACGCTGCCGTCGGCGCCGAGCTTTGCCTCGACCGCGTAGGGCCGCAAGCCTTCGCCCCACACCGTCTGCACATCCTCGTGCAGGATGCCTTCGTCGAGCAGTTCGCGGATCAGGAAGCCGAGCCCGCCGGCGGCGTGGAAATGGTTCACGTCGGCGAGACCGTTGGGATAGACCCGCGCCAGCAGGGGCACCGCTTCCGAAAGGTCGGAAATATCCTGCCAGGTGATGGCAATGCCGGCCGCCGCCGCCATGGCGATCAGGTGGATGGTGTGATTGGTCGAGCCGCCAGTGGCGTGCAGGCCGACCACGCCGTTGACGATCGACCGCTCGTCGATCATCCGGCCGGCCGGCGTATAGGCATTTCCGAGCGCGGTGATCGCCAGCGCCCGCTTCGTCGCCTCGCGGGTCAGGGCGTCACGCAACGGCGTGCCGGGATTGACGAAGGAAGCGCCCGGCGTGTGCAGGCCCATGATCTCCATCAGCATTTGGTTGGAATTTGCCGTGCCGTAGAAGGTGCAGGTGCCCGGCCCATGGTAGGACTTGGACTCGGCCTCCAGCAGTTCGGCGCGTCCGGCCTTGCCCTCGGCATAGAGCTGGCGGACCTTGGCCTTTTCATCGTTCGGCAGGCCAGTGGTCATCGGTCCTGCGGGAATGAACACCGCCGGCAGATGGCCGAAGGTCAGTGCGGCGATCACCAGGCCAGGCACGATCTTGTCGCAGACGCCGAGATAGACGGCGGCGTCGAACATGTTGTGCGACAGGCCGATCGCTGCGGCCATGGCGATCACGTCACGCGAAAACAGCGATAGCTCCATGCCGGGCTGGCCTTGGGTGACGCCATCGCACATCGCCGGCACGCCGCCGGCGACCTGGGCGATGCCGCCGGCCTCGCGCGCCGCATCCTTGATCAGCGCCGGAAAGGTCTCGAACGGCTGATGCGCCGACAGCATGTCGTTGTAGGAGGTGATGATGCCAAGATTCGGCACCTTGTCGGCGCCCAGCGCCTGCTTTTCCGAGGGGCTGCACACCGCAAAGCCGTGGGCGAGATTGCCGCACGACAGCACGGCCCGGTTGGCGGTGTGGCTCGACGCCTCGGCGATGCGGCTGAGATAGCGCTCGCGGCCTGGCTTTGAACGCTCGCGGATGCGTTCGGTGATGGCTTCGATGTCGCGTCTGACGGTCATGGTGTCGGTCCTTTCAGGCGAGGTCCCGGAACACAAACCGGCTATCCGCCGGGACCCTCAGCAAGTTCAAATCAGGGAGCCCAGAAAACCTCTACGGGCTTCTGTGCAGTGTCGAGTACGGCGCGGATTGGCTTTCGCGGTCCAGATGCCACCGCGCTGTCGAAGGCGGTGCGCTTGTCCTCGCCTTCGATGTGCAGCGCAATGAAGCCGGCATCGACAATGCGCGCCAGCGACAACGTCAGCCGCGGCTCTCCCGCACTCAACGCATGAACCGGCAGCACGATCCTGTCGCAGGACGGATCGAGCAATTTTTCCAGGTCGTCAGCATCGGGAAAG
The DNA here is from genome assembly GCF_040321755.1 of Mesorhizobium sp. M0276. Taxonomy (NCBI): domain Bacteria; kingdom Pseudomonadati; phylum Pseudomonadota; class Alphaproteobacteria; order Hyphomicrobiales; family Phyllobacteriaceae; genus Mesorhizobium; species Mesorhizobium sp. M0276. Next base: position 39,546 of record NZ_JAMYSC010000034.1, read on the forward strand.
AACGAGGCGGTGTGGCCGTCCGGCCCCATGCCGAGCACGACGACATCGAGCGGCCAGGGCAGCGACTGCAGTGCTGCGTTGTCGGACACCGCCGCGTCCTCGATGTCGGTGACATCGTGATAGAGAGGCACGAAACGTGCCGCCTTGGCTGCGTTCTGCAAGAGATTTGCGGCCACCAGCCCGGCGTTGGAACGTGGCGAGGAGGCCGGCACGAAGCGCTCGTCGACCAGCGTCACGATCACCTTGTCCCAGGCGATCGGTATCGCCGAAAGAGCGGCGAAGAACTTTGCCGGCGTGGTGCCTCCGGAGACGGCGAGCAGCCCCGTGCCGCGCTCGGCGATTGCCTTGGTCAGGCGGCCGGCGACATGACCGGCAAGGGCGGCCGCCAATTCCTGACGCCCGGCGAAGCCGTTCCAGCTGTAGGCGGCGCTGTTCAATTGCTCTCGTGCCATGTCCGCCCGTCACGTTCGATCAGTGCGATGGAGGCCGAGGGTCCCCAGGTGCCTGCCGTATAGCCCTGCGCCTCTTGTCTGGCGCTTTCCCAGGCGTTCTGGATCGGGTCGATCCACTTCCACGCAGCCTCGACTTCGTCGCGGCGCATGAACAGGGTCTGGTTGCCACGGATGACGTCCATGATCAGCCGCTCATAGGCATCCGGCGCGCGGCCATCGAAGGATTGCGCGAAGCTCATATCGAGCGAGATCTGGCGCAGCCGCATGCCGCCCGGACCCGGATCCTTGATCATGATGAACTGCTTGACGCCTTCGTCCGGCTGCAACCGGATGACCAGTTGGTTGGCGAAGATCGGACCGGCGCTGTCACCGAAGATCGAATGCGGGATCGGCTTGAATTCGATGACGATTTCCGAAACCCGGGTCGCCAGCCGCTTGCCGGTCCTGAAGTAGAACGGAACGCCCGCCCAGCGCCAGGTGCCGATCTCGGCCTTGATGGCGACGAAGGTTTCGGTGTTGCTGTCGTGGGAAAGCTCCTCGACATAGCCTTTTACAGCTCCGCTGGCCGAGGCGCCGGCGCGGTATTGGCCACGCACGGTGTGCTTCGGCGCCTCGTTGCCGTTGATGCGCTTCAGCGCCCGCAGCACCTTCAGCTTCTCGTCACGCACCGCGTCGGCGTCCATCGAAGACGGCGCTTCCATGGCGACCAGGCACAGCAGCTGCAGCATATGGTTCTGCACCATGTCGCGCAGTGCGCCGGCCTTGTCGTAATAGGTGACGCGGTCTTCCAACCCCACTGTCTCGGCGACCGTGATCTGCACATGGTCGATATGGGCGGAATTCCACAGCGGCTCATAGAGCGCGTTGGCAAAGCGCAGCGCCATCAGGTTCTGCACCGTCTCCTTGCCGAGATAGTGGTCGATGCGGAAGATCTGGTTTTCGTGGAAATTGTCGCCGACCAGATCGTTGAGCGCTCGCGCCGACGCAAGGTCGCGGCCGATCGGCTTCTCCAGCACGATGCGGGAGTTCGGCGTGATCAGATTGTGCTCCTTCAGCTTGTGCGAAATATCGCCGAACAACGCCGGCGCCACCGCCAGGTAGAAGGCACGGATGCGGTCGCTGTCGCCGATCGCCTTTGTCAATTTGTCGAAGCCGGCGCCGGTCGTTGCATCGGCCGAGACATAGGATAGCCGCGCCAGAAAGGTCTTCAATTCCGTGGCGTCGATATCGGCCGGTTTGACGTGCTCGGAGATCGCCTGCTTGGCGAAGGCCTGGAATTCCTCATCGCTCATTTTCGATCGTGATGTGCCGATGATGCGCGTCGGCTCCGAGAACTGATGGTCGCGCTGGCGATAGTAGAGCGACGGCAAAAGCTTGCGCTCCGACAGATCGCCGGTGCCGCCGAAAATGATGAAGTCGAAAGGGTCGACGGGGATGATCTGGCTGGTCATGGTCTATCCGCTCTGACGCCGGTCGCAAGTACGCGGCTGATATAATCTAATCGATTTAAATTTTCCAGTGCCATGGTGTCACATCTGGGTGTATGCGCCTGCCCCTTGACAGTCCAATGACCTGGAGGCTTGTCGACAGGCGCGGCTCCGGAAGCCCTTCGCAGTTGCAGCATAGAGCGGGATCGAGGCGAAAGCCAAAGGAGAAATCGGCGATGGCCGCACATCTTTTAGCTAACCAGTTCGGCAGCCGCGGCACTGCGTGGATGTGTATGATCGGCGTGAAGGTCGATCGTCACCAAACATGAGCGGGAAAAACATGCGTCTGGAAAACAAGGTTGCCGTCATCACCGGTGCTGCATCGGGCTTTGGCGAGGGCATCGCCAGGCGCTTTGCCGAGGAGGGCGCCAGGGTGGTTGTCGCCGATCTCAATGCCAAGGGTGCGGAGCGTGTCGCCGGCGAGATCGGTGACGCGGCGATCTGGACCCAGACCGATGTTTCGCTGCGCTCCGAATTCGACGAGATGGTGTATGCCACGAAGAGCGCCTTCGGCCGCATCGACATTATGGTCAACAATGCCGGCTACACCCATCGCAACGGCGACATGCTCAATGTCGACGAGGAAACCTTCGATCTGATCACATCAGTCAACATGAAGGCGATCTATCACGCAGCGCTTGCCGTGGTGCCGATCATGGAGCGGCAAGGCGGCGGCGTCATTTTGACCACGGCCTCCACCGCGGGTCTGCGGCCGAGGCCCGGCCTCACCTGGTACAATGCGTCGAAAGGCTGGGCGATCTCCGCCACCAAGTCGATGGCGGTGGAACTGGCGCCGAAGAACATCCGCGTCAACTGCCTCTGCCCGGTTGCTGGCGAGACCGGCATGCTGGAGAAATTCATGGGCGCCGACACACCCGAAATCCGCGAGAAGTTCCGCGCATCGATCCCGCTCGGCCGGCTTTCGACGCCGCTCGACATCGCCAATGCCGCACTCTGGCTGGCCTCCGACGAAGCCGCCTTCATCACCGGTGTGGCGCTGGAGGTCGATGGCGGCCGCTGCATCTGATAGCCTGGCGTCTGTCGCCAACATGCCCACGCCGAGCAGTGGGAGTCAGGCGCCGGTCTTGATGTAGGTCTTGTAGACCCAGCCGGTCTTGCCGTTATAGATGATCTGGCACCATTGCTTGCAGCTCATGACCTGAACCGAGGTTCTGGCCGGCACCGTGGCGATGGCGGCGGCATTTTTCTTCGGGCCGCTCCGCATGGTCACGGGTCTCAGGATACGCCCTGTTCCGGCGGCTGCGACCTTCCCGGGCTTCGCCTTGGTCTGGCTGCCGTCGTCAGCGGCCGTTGGCTGCTGTGGCGGCACCTGCGGCTGCACCGCGGGGATAGCGGCGGTTTGTGCGCCATCGGGATGGCTGCTCGCCGCCGCTGGAGGCGCGGCAACCTTGGCAAGTTCTGCGGTGGCATCGGTATCGGCTCCCGGCTGCGCGAACGCCGCCGCCAGTTTGTCCGGCGCCTGTTCAGCCTGGTTCGCCATCTGGCTGGGAGCAGTCGAATCGGAGGCGACCTTCGGCTGCGGACCAGTCCAGCGCGGATCATTGGCCTTGAGTGCGGGGATGGCTTCCGCTGCTGCCACGGTCGGTGAAACCGCGTCGGGCTTGCGCGCCTGCGGTACGGCTGTCGCGGCGACTGCAGCCCCCACCGGGGCTATTTTCGTCGTCTTCACCGGAATGGCTGGAATTGTCTGCTCAGGGCTTGCTGACGCTTGCCTGTCGCTGGCCGGCAATGCCAGCCATAGCGCCACGGCGGCGACGCCAAGCAGTGCGGCGGTGCCGATCGCGGCGATCACCAGATGCGAGTTCGAACGGACTTCCTGCCAGAACGACGGCCGCATATCGTATCCGAACTGCATGGCAAAGCGCCGACGTTCCGGCGTACCGAAACTGAAGGGCTCTTTCACTCTTGCCACCTCCATAAGTGGGCCAATGTTCTTTCGATCGAATGCCAAGAACCTGGCGAAAGATCTGCATCGGTCCCAAGAAACCAAAGCGGGCAAGCCCGCAAAATTCCCCATCAGTCACCCACAACCGGCATCTTTTGCCGGCGATTGTGGCATCACTACGCCTTCCCACCTGATTCTGCACCTTTGACGGGGATTCCGCAATGTGCGGCTACGGCAACAAATATTACAGTAATATTACATGAATTCAGCGCGATCCTGTCCAGCCCGAAACGCAATCCCGAAAAGTGGGAACAACCCTAAATCCTGTCCCGCAGAGCAAACCAGTTGAGCGCCAGGAACAGCAGCGGCGTACGGAAGCGCCGTCCGCCGGGGAAGGGCGGGATTTTCAGATCCTCGATCAGCTTCAGCCGGTCGCGGTTGCCGGCAACGGATTCGGCATAGAGCTTGCCGAAGAAGTTCGACAGCATGACGCCGTGGCCGGAATAGCCGCCGGCCGAAATCACATTGGGCATCACTTCGCGCACGAAAGGCATTCTCGGCACTGTGATGCCGACATAGCCGCCCCAGCCATGTGTGATCTCGACGTCCCTGAGCGCCGGATAGAGTTCCGCGATCTGGCGACGGATGTGGATGTGAATATCCTTCGGATCGTTGACGCCGTAAATCTCGCGTCCGCCAAACAGCAGCCGCCCGTCTTTCGATCTGCGGAAATAGCGCACGACGAAGCGGGAATCATCGACGGACTCGCCGCCCGGCAACACGTTCGAGTCTGCTCCCAAAGGCACGGTTGCGCCGATGAATGAACCGATCGGCATGATGTGCGCTGCACTCACCGGCTCGAGCGTGCCGCCGTGGGCGTTGACCGCGATCAGGCATTTCTGCGCCGTCACCGTGCCTCTCGGCGTCGAAACCTTGACCTTGCCGCCACTGGAAATGATGCGGGTCGATGGCGTCCCCTCGAACAGCTGCGCGCCGGCAAGCGCTGCCACCCGCGCCGTCCCGATCACCAGTTTCATCGGGTGGATGTGTCCAGTGCCGGTGTCGCGCGTCCCGCCAAAGTAGGCTGTCGATCCCAGCCGCTCCGCCGTCTCCCTGGCATCCATGAACGAGATATGCGGGTAGGAAAAACGGCTCGCCATGATCTCGGCATGTGCCTTGTAGTCGTCGACGTAGCGCGGCTTGTGCGCCACCGAGAGCTGGCCCGGCAGATAGTCGATGTCGATCCGGTTGGCAGCAGCGAATTCGAGGAGATGCTTCTTCGCCTCTTCGGCGAGATCGAACAGGGCCTTGGCGCGCGAAAAACCATACTCGGCCTCCAGTTCCTCTGCCCAGGAACGCTGGCCGGTGCCGAGCTGCCCGCCATTGCGCCCGGAAGCGCCATCGCCGAAACGGTACGCCTCGATCAAAACGACATTCGTCCCTCCCTTGGCCAGATGCACCGCCGCCGACAGGCCGGTAAAGCCGCCGCCGATGATGACGACATCGCAGGTACGGTCGCCATCGAGCACGGGGTATTCAGGCCGCGGTCCGGCTGTGTCTTCGTACCAGGAGCGGCCGGGGGAGATCGGGGATTGGTAAGGCATGATGCGGTGAAGACTCGGAGATTTGGAAGGGGAAGCGAATAGCGAATAGCGAGTAGCAAATAGGGAAGAATTGAAAAGTGAGGGTTAATCGAGACTGTATCGCCCGTCTCATCATTTCTATTCGCTATTCGCTATTCGCTATTCGCTATTCGCTATTCGCTAAACATTGAGCAACAAATACTCCCGTTCCCACGGGCTGATCACTTCCATGAACGTCTCGAATTCCGCGCGCTTGATCGCCGCATAGGTCGCGGCGAAGGACTTGCCCAGATGAGCGCAGAGCTCCTTATCGCCCTCGAACAGGTCGACGGCTTCGAGCAGGCCACGTGGCAGGTCGATCTCGTCGGCATTGGCGGTCGTCAGGACGGGAGGTTCGGCCTTGATCTTCCTGGTGATGCCGATCAGCCCGCAGGCAAGCGATGCCGCCAAAGCCAGATAGGGGTTGGCGTCGGAGGACGGGATGCGGTTTTCGACGCGCCGCGCCGCCGGATCCGAGCGTGGCACACGAAACGCCGTGGTGCGATTGTCATAGCCCCATTTGTTATTGACCGGCGCCGACGCCGCCTGTGTCAATCGCCGGTAGGAATTAACATAGGGCGCGAACATCACCAGCGCGTTCGGCACATGCTTCTGCATACCACCGATGAAATGGAAGAAGGCGTCGGTTTCCGAACCGTCGGCAGCCGAGAAGATGTTCTGTCCGGTCTTCTTGTCGATGATCGATTGATGGATATGCATGGCGGAGCCAGGCTGCCCTTGGATGGGCTTGGCCATGAAGGTGGCATAGATCTCGTGCTTCAGCGCCGCCTCGCGAATGGTGCGCTTGAACATGAACACCTGGTCGGCCAGTTCGATCGGGTCTCCGTGGCGCAAATTGATCTCAAGCTGGCCGGCACCTTCTTCATGGATCAGCGTATCGATCTCCAGGCCCTGGCTTTCGGAGAAATGGTAGATGTCGTCGATCAGTTCGTCGAATTCGTTGACGCCGGCGATCGAATAGCCGGCGCCGCCGCCGATCGCACGTCCCGAACGGCCGACCGGCGGTGTCAGCGGATAATCCGGATCGGGATTCTTGCGCACCAGATAGAATTCGATCTCAGGCGCCACTACCGGCCTCAGGCCGAGCTTGTCATAGGCGGCAACCACGCGCTTCAACACATTGCGTGGCGTGAACTCGACCGAGCGGCCATCTTGATGGACCAGATCGCAGATGACCGCGGCCGTCGGGTCTTCTTCCCAGGGCACCACCGTCAGCGTCGACAGGTCCGGCATCAGTTTGAGGTCGCCGTCGTCTTCCGGGTAATGGAAGCCGTTGCCGTCCTCGGGATAGCCGCCGGAAATCGTCGTCATGAAGACCGCCGATGGCAGGGCCAGCGATGTGTTGGAGGTGAATTTCTTCGATGGCATCATCTTGCCGCGGGCGACGCCTGCCTGATCAGGCGTGATGCACTCGATGTCTTCGATGCCGCGCCATTCCAGCCAGGCGCTGACTTCCTTCCAGTTCTTCACGCCCCGTTGGTTTTTCACGAAGGCAGGCGTGCGGGCACGTCCTCCGCGGCTCGACGGACGGACTTCCTTTTTTGCAGGCGGCATCATTCACCAGATTGGGTTGCGGATTGTGGAGTATAGCCGTGCCCTCCAATGGAAGGGAAGGGGAGCCGCGCCGGGCATTGGCTGACGCTGTTGAAAATCGCGCCAATCGGCTTAGTTTCCGCAATCCCGATCCCAATCGAGACCCCAATCTTAATCGAGAAATTGCATGCGGCACGACGACAAACTGACGACGATCGGCTTCGACGCCGACGACACACTCTGGCAGAACGAGCAGTTCTTCCGCCTGACGGAGAAGCGCTTTGCCGCCATGTTGGCCGACCATGGCGAAGCGGGGCACATCTCCGCGCGATTGCTGGAAGCCGAAAGGCGCAACCTTGCCGTCTATGGCTTCGGTATCAAGGGATTTACCCTGTCGATGATCGAAACAGCGATCGAGGTTACACAGGGCCACGTGCCGGCGGCGGTCATATCGGAGATTCTCGATACCGGCCGCGAGATGCTGAGCCATCCGATCGAGGTCTTGCCCCATGCGCGCGAGACTGTCGAAAAGCTTGCCGGCGCGTTCCGCCTTGTGCTGATCACCAAGGGCGACCTTTTCGATCAGGAGCGCAAGCTGGCCGGGTCAGGTCTGGGCGAATTGTTCGACGCGATCGAGATCGTCAGCGACAAGAATGCCGCCACCTATGACAGGATCTTCAGCCGGCATGGCGATGGTCCGGCAAAAAGCATGATGGTCGGCAATTCGCTGAAGTCGGACGTGGTGCCGGCCATCGAGGCCGGCGGTTGGGGTGTCCATGTGCCGCATGAACTGACCTGGGTGCTGGAGCATGTCGAGGCTCCGGTGGCCGAATCGAGATTCCGCCAGATATCCGATCTCGGCCAACTGCCCGGGCTGGTTGAAAGCATCGTGAACGCGGGCTGATCGCAGTAGTCGGCCATTGTTTTCCGTTTACGGGCGGGGAAACCGCCTACAAACTCTTTCTGCAATCTAGCGGCCAACCAGGCGGTCGATCACCGGCTGCAGCCGTTCGGGCGTGATCGGCTTGGCGACCACGACATCGATGATATCAGACAGGCTCAGGCTCTCCGGAGAGCCATTCTTTGTCGAAAGCAGGATCACCGGTGGCAGCGATTTGCCCGAGGCCCGCCGCAACGCGCCGATGCTGGACATCAGGTCGTCGCAGTCCTTGTTGTCGGCACCGCCGTCTAGAACGACTGCGCCGGGAATGAGGGACCGTAAGATCCTCGCTGCCGTGTCGGGAGATTCCGAGATTGGCTTGAGCCCGGATCGCTCGACGATCTTCGAGATCACCACGCGATTGATGGGCGATTTGCCGACGACAAGCACCTGCGACGGATCGCGGATCGCCTCGGAGCTAGCGTCGCGCGGCGCCCGATTCAGATGTCTTGGAGTCTCGCCTTCGTGATTCAATGGGCACACAAGTCGGCCAAGAAGCTCGCCCCTATTTCAATGCAGAGTTGAATCTGGGGTGCAATTGGCGTGAGATCGTGGCTTATGTCAAGTTGAAATAAAAGACCCCGAGATCATGCCTGGGAGCAGTGAATTTCAAGCAACTCTACTGTACTGGACTGTCCACCGGGATGTCATGAAAGAAAATTCACCTGCACGGCGACCGCGCAGGTGAAAGGGCGGTTGCACGGATTGCGATCAGCCGTGGCTTTGTTGCGTGACGATCACCGGGATCAGCAGGTCGCCCCAGTTGCCGTCGCCGCCGTGATGGCGTGCCGAGCGCACGAGCTCCACCGAGACGCCCGCCTCGACCGCCTTCATCACCGATTGGTTGAGGCGGTGCAGATCGTTGGCCAGCATGCGGATCGTCGCTTGCTGGTCGACGCTCATCGTCGTGGACTGTTCCTCGGCGCGTTCCTTGACACGGCTTATCGATGCCATTGGTCTTCTCCTTGTGTCCCAAGCCCTGCTGGGCGTTTCCTCTGTACTTTGCAGCTCGCTATTCCGCTGCCGGTTTGAACTGCGCGTGCTCGGTGGACTCGTGCATGGCGGTGGTCGACGACCGGCCGCCGGTGATCGCCATCGACACGGCATCGAAATAGCCGGTGCCGACCTCGCGCTGGTGCTTGGTCGCGGTGTAGCCATTGGCCTCGGCCGCGAACTCCGCTTCCTGCAACTCGGAATAGGCCGCCATTTGCCGTGCCTTGTAGCCGCGAGCCAGTTCGAACATGCCGTAGTTGAGCTGGTGAAAGCCGGCGAGCGTGATGAACTGGAACTTGTAGCCCATGGCGCCGAGTTCCTTCTGGAACCTGGCGATCGTCGCGTCGTCGAGGTTCTTCTTCCAGTTGAACGATGGCGAGCAATTGTAGGCGAGCAGCTTGTCGGGGTGGTGCTTGCGCACGCCCTCGGCGAATTTCCTGGCCTGCGCCAGGTCAGGCTTCGAGGTCTCGCACCAGATCAGATCCGCGTAAGGCGCATAGGCGATGGCCCGCGCAATGCAGGGCTCGATGCCGTTGCTGACGTGATAGAAGCCTTCCACCGTGCGCCCAGCGCCGTAGTCGACGAAAGGCTGGTCGCGCTCGTCGATGTCGGAGGTGAGCAGCTTGGCGGCTTCCGCGTCGGTGCGCGCGACGACCAGGGTCGGCGTGCCCATCACGTCCGCTGCCAGGCGCGCTGCGTTGAGATTGCGGATATGCGCCGCAGTCGGGATCAGCACCTTGCCACCGAGATGGCCGCACTTCTTTTCCGACGCCAGCTGGTCCTCATAGTGGACGCCAGCGGCGCCCGCCTCGATGAATGCCTTCATGATCTCGAAGGCGTTGAGCGGTCCGCCGAATCCGGCTTCCGCGTCGGCGACGATCGGCGCGAACCAGGTCTCGACCGAAAGCCCGTTGCCCTCGGACGTCTCGATCTGGTCGGCGCGCTGCAGCGTGCGGTTGATGCGCTTGACCAGCTCGGGCGCCGCATTGGCCGGATAGAGCGACTGGTCCGGATACATCGCAGATGCGGTGTTGGCGTCGGCGGCGACCTGCCAGCCCGACAGATAGATCGCCTTCAGCCCGGCGCGCACCTGCTGCATCGCCTGGTTGCCGGACATGGCGCCGAGCGCATTGACGAAGTTCTCCTCGTGGATGAGCTTCCACAGCCGGTTGGCGCCCATTTCGGCAAGGCTCTGGCGGATCTGCACCGAGCCGCGCAGCCGCTTCACGTCTTCCGCGGAGTAAGGCCGTTCGATACCGTCGAAGCGACCTTCCGGCGCCGATGGGACGAGGTTGTAAAAATCAGTCATTGGTCACTCCGAAGGATTACTGCATCCGTGTCCGGGCATCGATCATCGAGCGCGGGGTGTGACTGAATTTACATTGCGGCGCGAGATGAGCCAGCAGAATCAAGAAAATCGGCGAAATATAAGGGAAAACCTGTGTTGCGTTTGACAGGCGCACGCTGTAAATTTGTCATGATTGTAAAGAGCGGCGCATCGAGATTGTCGCGAACCTTGTGTAAATTCCTGTCAAGGACAGTCGATGGCTGACCAGAAGATATTTGCCGGGCCGCGCATCCGCCGCATCCGCAACGCCAAGGGCCTGACCCAGACGGCGATGGCCGAGGGGCTTGGCATTTCCCCGTCCTATCTCAACCTGATTGAGCGCAACCAGCGGCCGCTAACCGTGCAGCTGATCCTCAAGCTGGCGTCCGTCTACAAGATCGATCCGCATGAGTTGCAGGGCGAGGCAAGGGGGTCAGTCGCCGCTTTGAAGGAGGTGTTCACCGATCCTCTGCTGGTCGGCGAGCTGCCGGGCGATCAGGAGCTGATAGAACTTGCCGAGGCGGCGCCCAACGCGTCCGCGGCGGTGATAAAGCTGTTTCGCGCCTATCGCGAACAGGCCGAGCGCCTGTCCGACCTCAACGAGCTTTTGGCGCGCGAGGGCCGGACGACCGCAGTTTCCGGTGCCCGCCTGCCGATCGACGAGGTGCACGAGATTTTCGAGCGCCGGCCGAACCATTTCGCAGCCCTCGAGGAGGAGGCCGCGGCGTTCACCTCGGTGCTTGATCCCGGCGACGATCTGTTCGGCGCGCTGAAGGCTTGGCTGAAGCGCGAATACGGCATCGTGGTCAAGGTGCTGCCAGTCGCCACCATGCCGAACTGGCGTCGCCGTTATGACCGCCACTCGCAGCGCCTGTTCCTGTCCGAGCGGCTGTCGCCGTTCGACCAATTACGCGAAGTCGCGATGGAGGCCTGTCTGATCCGCATGACGGTCGCGGTCGCCGGCGAGATCCAGGCGCTCAAGCTGGCCACCGACGAGGCCCGCCGGCTCGCCCGCTTCGAACTTGGCCGTTATTCGGCGCATGCCTTGATGATGCCCTACCAGGCCTTTCACACGGCTGCCGTGCGTGCCCGTTATGATATCGATGTCCTGCGTTCGCGCTTCGGTGTCTCCTTCGAACAGGCGGCGAACCGGTTGACCACGCTGCAGCGGCAGGGTGCCTCGGGTGTGCCGTTTTTTATGCTGGAGGTCGACAATGCCGGCAACCGCTTCCGCAAGGCCGGGAGCCAGGGCTTTCCGCAAAGCCGCTTCGGCGGCGCCTGCCCCAAACTGCCCGTGCATGTCGCTTTCACCCAGCCCGGCCAGATCTTCGTGGAGGCGGTGGAAATGCCCGACGGCGCCGAGTTCCTGTGCATTGCTCGCACGCTTGAAGGACCGCAAGGCGCCTTCTCGGAGCGCCCGCGCCGCACCGCGCTGCTGCTCGGTTGCGACATCGGCTTTCGCGACGACATCGTCTATGGCGCGGCGCTGCCCGGTGCGGCAATCGCCGCAAAGGCCGGCCGCGTCGCGGCGACACCGGTCGGACCCGCCTGCCGGCTTTGCGAGCGCGTCGGCTGCCTGGCGCGCGCCGAGCCGCCGGTGACGCGTCCGCTCGGCCTCGACGAGATGGTAACGGGCCTGAGCGCTTTCGATTTCCAGTAAGTCATGACTGTTGGTCGCAGAACAATACAACGAAATGTGTGTATTTGTGAAAGATGCTAGCTGTCGATCGTGATGTAACAGTTACAATATTGCTCGAACATTGCCGGCAGGATATCAAAACGCAAGCTGCATATGGGTCGGGGGATCATTGATGGGCAAGACAGTTTTCTGGTTGAGTTTGGCGTTCGCCTTTTCGGTTGGCCCTGCCGCAGCGGAAAAGTCGTCGGCCTTCTTCAAGTCTTACCAACAGTACAACGACGCCGGCAAGGCATTCCTGGACAAGATCGATCCGAAAACCGGCGCGATAGACCTCGCCGAGGGCGTGCATCTTGACCTCAAGGACAAGTTCTACTTCCTGAACAAGAAGGACACGGCAGCCGTCCTGACCGAAGCTTGGGGCAATCCGCCCGGCTCCGGTGCCGATGCGCTCGGCATGATCTTTCCCGCGGCAAACGATCCCATTGCCGACAACAATTGGGGGATAGAGTTGCGCTGGGAGAAGATAGGATATGTCGACGATAGCGACGCCAACTCCATCGACTACGACGAATTGCTGCGCAGCATGCAGGCGGACACCTCGTCGGCCAATGACCAGCGAGTAAAGGACGGCTTTCAGCCCGTTACGCTGGTCGGTTGGGCCTCACCGCCTGTCTATGATGCGGTCAACAAGCGGCTTCACTGGGCCAAGGAATTGGAATTTGGCAGCGACGCGGTCCACACGCTCAACTATGACGTCCGCTTTCTCGGCAGGGAAGGCGTTTTTGTGATGAGCTACATCGCCACCGTGAAGCAATTGCCGGAAATAAAACAGAGCCTGGATGAGGTTCTAGATTTGGCGGACTTCGGCGCCGGCAAGACATACGCCGATTTCGTGCCAGGCGTCGATACGGTTGCAGCGGTAGGCGTTGGTGGGCTGATTGCCGGCAAGTTGGCGGCGAAGGCAGGCTTTTTGATCGTGGCTCTGGTTGCGTTGAAGAAGTTCGGTCTGATCCTGCTGGTTCCTTTGGCCGGGCTCTGGCGCTTCATCCGCGGCAACAAGAGTACCTCATAGACTCTGTTGCGACGGTCTGGTTCGCCGTCCGGCTGAGACCAAGACGGCTTCTCAGTGCCCCAAACGGCAAATCGAACTGGCTCAGCCTCAGCGCGCATCTTTGCGTTACGCGAACAGGCCATCTTTTCGTCGTCCCTTGCGCATCGTCCCGTCCACAAAAGCCCGACAGTCGCGCCCATGACCGACACTGCATCATCGCCGATCCTTGCTTCATCGACCGTCTCGCGGCGCGACGAACGCGTCGGCATGCTTTTGGTGTTCCTGTCGGCACTGATGTGGAGTTTCGGCGGCACCATCGCCCGCTTCATCACTGTCGGCGATAGCTGGACGGTTGTTTTCTGGCGCTCTGTCTGGGCAGCGGCTTTCCTGATCTGCTTCATGATCTGGCGCGACGGCTGGCGCGGCATGTCGAAAATGTTCCGCGACATGGGTCTGCCCGGCCTTGCCGTCGGCGTCTGCTTCGCCACGGCATCGACCGCCTTTGTCGTGGCACTTGCCTACACCACCGTGGCCAATATCCTGTTGATGCAGGCCGGCGTGCCGTTGCTGGCGGCGCTGTTCGCCTGGGCGTTGTTTCGTGAAAGGGTTGGTGTCGCGACCTGGCTGGCGATCGCTGCCGTCATCGCCGGCGTCGCCATCATGGTGTCGGAATCGCTTGATGGCGCCGTCTCGCCGATAGGTGACGGGCTGGCGCTGTTGATCGCGGTGATGTTCTCGATCGCCACCGTCATTACCCGGCGGTTTGCCGGTGTCCGCATGACGCCGGCAACCTGCCTTGGCACCATGCTTGCGGCAAGCTTTGCCGCATCTCAGACCTCGACATTCATTGTATCGACCAGTGACATGGGCTTTCTCTTTGTCTTCGGCGTGGTCAATCTGGGCCTCGGTCTCGCCTTCTTCGCCACCGGCGCTCGGCTGATACCCGCGGCAATAGCAGCACTGCTCGGCACGTTCGAGCCGATCCTGGGGCCCATATGGGTCTGGCTTGTCCATTCCGAGGTGCCGTCGGGGCGCACCATTGTCGGTGGCGCGGTGGTTGTCACGGCGCTGCTCGTCCATATCGGGCTCGAATTCAAGCGCCAGACGCGGCCCGAACGTGCAGGGGTCACCGGAGTTCCATCGCCTAATTGACGTGGCGCGCAGCTTTGCCATTGACAATGCCGCTGCCGCGCGGGCAGGCTGAGATTACGGCAACAACAAGACAGGCTTATCTTGCCAAGTCTCCCTGCCGGTCAGATCGAGACCGGACCACATCGTCGTATCTCTGCCTGCGCCACGGCGAAAGCCTATGACGGCATTTGCACGCCACACGAGTCCCAGCGACGACGCAACGCCTGCCTCTCATCGAACTGCCTGCATAGCGCTGGCAGTTCACGCTTGTCGCCTTTTGGAAAGCTCAATAGCCTGAAACAAATGCCCGGCCGCGCTGGAACCGCGACGAGCCGGCGAAGGAACACTCATCAAAGGAGAATAGCATGATCCGCAAAGCGCTCTGGCTTTCGGCAACTTCGGTATTTCTGACGCTTTTCACCGTCGGCGGTCATGCCGAGGATCGCGTCCTCAATGTCTTCAACTGGTCGGATTATATCGACAGTTCGATTATCGACGATTTCACCAAGGAGACGGGCATCAAGGTCGTCTACGACACGTTCGATTCCAACGAAATCCTGGAAACCAAGCTGCTTGCCGGCGGCAGCGGCTATGACGTCGTCGTACCCAGCGGCAATTTTCTTGCGCGCCAAATCCAGGCCGGTGTGTTCCAGAAGCTCGACAAGTCGAAGCTGCCGAACATTTCCAACATGTGGGACACAGTTTCAGAGCGCACCGCCAAATATGACCCCGGCAACGAATACTCGGTCAACTACATGTGGGGCACGGTTGGCATCGGTTACAACATCAAGAAGGTGCAAGCAGCACTCGGCACCGACAAGATCGACAGCTGGGATGTTTTCTTCAATCCGGACAGCCTGGCCAAATTGAAGGACTGCGGCGTCTACGTATTGGACTCCCCGGCCGACATCATTCCGGCGGCGTTGAAATATCTCGGCCTCGACCCGAACAGCACGTCATCAGATGATATCGCCAAGGCCGAGGAGGCTTTGCTCAAGGTCCGGCCCTATATCAGGAAGTTCCACTCCTCCGAATACATCAACGCGCTCGCCAACGGTGATATCTGCCTGGCGGTCGGCTGGTCGGGCGACGTGTTCCAGGCCCGCAACCGCGCGGTCGAGGCCAAGCAAGGCGTCGAGATCGGCTATTCCGTGCCGAAGGAGGGTGCTCAGATGTGGTTCGACCAGATGGCTATCCCCGCCGATGCGCCGCATGTCGCGGAAGCACTCGAGTTCATCAACTACATGATGAAGCCGGAAGTTATCGCCAAGTCGTCCAACTATGTGCTCTACGCGAATGGCAACAAGGCTTCGCAGCAATTCGTCGACAAGGCGCTGTTGGATGATCCTTCGGTTTATCCGGATGCCGAGACGATAAAGAAGCTTTACACCGTCTCGCCTTACGATCCCAAGACCCAGCGCGTCATCACGCGTACCTGGACCAAGATCGTCACTGGCCAGTAAGCAATCTGAGATGGTCCCGGCAGCCACCTGCCGGGACCATTCTTTTCTGGGGCAAGAAGCAAGAATCAGGACGGAGTGGGACATGAAATCGCTTGGCAGCATCCGCAGGGATTTTACGCCGTGGAACGACCCGAACGCCAAGCCATACATCCAGTTCGATAACGTCACCAAGAAGTTCGGCGACTTCACCGCCGTCAACAATCTGTCGCTGACCATCTTCGAGCGCGAGTTCTTCGCTCTGCTCGGCGCCTCGGGCTGCGGAAAGTCGACGCTGCTCAGGATGCTCGCCGGTTTCGAGGAGCCGACGGCCGGTCGTATCCTGCTCGATGGCCAGGATTTGCGCGGCATCCCGCCCTATCGCCGGCCGGTCAACATGATGTTCCAGTCCTATGCGCTGTTCCCGCATATGACTGTCGAGAACAACATCGCGTTCGGCCTCAAGCAGGATGGCATGCCGAAGCCCGAAATCGCGGCCCGCGTCGCCGAAATGCTCAGGCTGGTCAAGCTCGAACAGTTCGCCAAGCGCAAGCCGCACCAGTTGTCCGGTGGCCAGCGCCAGCGCGTTGCGCTCGCCCGCTCTGTCGCCAAGCGGCCGAAGGTGCTTTTGCTCGACGAGCCGCTCGGCGCATTGGACAAGAAGCTGCGCGAGGAAACGCAGTTCGAACTGATGGACCTGCAGCAGAACCTCGGTCTGACCTTCGTCGTCGTCACCCACGACCAGGAAGAGGCGATGACGATGGCCGATCGCATCGCCATCATCGACAAGGGCGAGGTGATGCAGGTGGCAACACCGGCCGAAGTCTACGAGGCGCCGGGGTCGCGCTTCGTCGCCGGTTTCGTCGGCAATGTGAACATGTTCGAGGGCAAGATCGCGCGTGGCGAGGCTGGCGCTGCCAGCATCGATGCCGGTAATGGCATCACCATCCGCACCGACAATGCCGGCACCGCCAGCGCCGGAACGGCTGTCACCTTCGCCATCAGGCCGGAAAAGATCAAGGTGTCGTCCAAGAAGCCGGCCGAGGCAATCAACGCCATCGAGGGCGAGGTCTACGACATCGCCTATCTCGGCGACATGACCGTCTTTCACGTCAGGCTGGACGACGGACAGGTCGTGCGCGCGAGCACCATGAACGCGGCCCGCATCACCGAGGATCCGTTGAGCTGGAACGACCGAGCCTGGGTCTCCTTCCGGCCTGACGCCGGCGTCGTGCTGACACGGTAGGAGCGACCATGTCGAGCGCCGCCGTCACCACCGCATCAGCCTCTCCGGCAACCAGTACCGGCAAATCCGTCCACGCCAGGTTGGGCGCTGCATTCTCTGGCCGCCTGGTCATCATTATCCCCTATGTCTGGCTGCTGTTTTTCTTCCTCATTCCGTTCGTCATCGTTTTCAAGATTTCGCTATCGCAGACGGCGATCGCCATTCCGCCCTATACGCCGGCGCTCGATATCAGCGGCGGCTTTTCCGGATTTCTTGCTCAGCTGAAACAACTCAACCTCGACAATTACACCTGGCTGACGCAGGACGCGCTCTACTTCAATGCCTATGTGACCAGCGTCATCATCGCCGCGATCTCGACGGTTCTGACATTGCTCGTCGGCTATCCGATCGCGTACGGCATGGCGCGCGCGCCAGCGACGATCCGTCCAACCTTGCTGATGCTGGTGATCCTGCCGTTCTGGACATCGTTCCTGATCCGCGTCTACGCCTGGATCGGCATTCTCAAGCCCGAGGGACTGCTCAATCAGCTGCTGCTCGCCACCGGCGTCATCCATCAGCCGCTGATCATCCTCAACACATATACGGCGATCTTCATCGGCATCGTCTATTCCTACCTGCCGTTCATGGTGCTGCCGCTCTATTCCGCTCTGGAAAAGATGGATTATTCGCTGATCGAGGCGGCAAAGGATCTCGGCTGTCCGCCGACCAGCGCGTTCTGGAAGATCACCTTTCCGCTGTCGCTGCCGGGCGTCATCGCCGGCTGCTTGCTGGTGTTCATTCCAGCCGTCGGCGAGTTCGTCATTCCCGACCTGCTCGGCGGCTCGCAGACACTGATGATCGGCAAGACCTTGTGGAATGAATTTTTCGGCAACCGCGACTGGCCGCTGTCGTCGGCTGTGGCCGTCATCCTGCTGCTGCTGCTGATTGTGCCGATCATGCTCTTCCAGCGAGCGCAGGCGCGCGCTCAGGAAATGGACCGGTGACATCATGAACACCACCTGGAGCCGCTTCAACATCACCTCGGTCGTGCTCGGCTTTGCCTTCCTCTATTTGCCGATCGTCCTGCTCATCGTCTTCTCCTTCAACGAGTCCAAGCTGGTCACCGTCTGGGGCGGCTTCTCGACCAAATGGTACGTCTCGCTGTTCCACAACCAGGGCCTCATGGACGCGACCTGGGTGACGGCGCGCGTCGGCCTGATCTCGGCCACTGTGGCGACGGTGCTCGGCACGCTGGCGGCACTCGCCTTGACCCGTTA
This sequence comes from Mesorhizobium sp. M0276, assembly GCF_040321755.1. NCBI lineage: Bacteria > Pseudomonadati > Pseudomonadota > Alphaproteobacteria > Hyphomicrobiales > Phyllobacteriaceae > Mesorhizobium > Mesorhizobium sp. M0276. Next base: position 57,589 of record NZ_JAMYSC010000034.1, read on the forward strand.
CACGCGCTTCAAGGGCAGGGTGCTGTTCTCAGGCATGGTTTTTGCGCCGCTGGTCATGCCGGAAGTCATCACCGGCCTGTCTCTGCTGCTGCTCTTCGTCGCCGTCGGTCTCAATCGCGGCATCCTGACCGTCACGCTGGCTCACATCACCTTGACCATGTGCTTCGTCGCCGTCGTCGTGCAGTCGCGCCTGATCACCTTCGATCGCTCGCTGGAAGAAGCCGCGATGGATCTGGGCGCGACGCCGGTGAAGACCTTCTTCCAGATCACGCTGCCGGTCATCATGCCTGCGATCGTCTCCGGCTGGATGCTGGCCTTTACGCTTTCGCTCGACGATCTGGTCATCGCCAGTTTCACCTCGGGGCCGGGCGCAACGACGCTGCCGATGAAGATCTACAGCCAGGTTCGCCTTGGCGTCACCCCGGAGATCAATGCCGCCTGTACCATCCTGATCGCCGTTGTGGCGATCGGCGTCATCATCGCTTCGCTTGCCAACAAGCGGCGTGAGGTGCAGCGCCAGCTCGACGAGCAGGCGGCACAGCGCGGGTGAAGGCGGAAAGCGGGTTGCCTATTCTCCCGAAACGCCGCGGCTGATCGGGGAAATGAACGGTGTGCTCCAGGTCCCGCCGACGAAGAACGATGCCTGGTTGGGGCCTTGCTGGCCATTGGTCTGCGTTGCAGCCTGCTCCGGCTGGATGACACCGCCGGACAGGGCCAGCCCGCGTCCCGCGTAGGACGCGATCCCGGACAGCCAGATCTTGTATTTCGCCGAATTGGCTTCGGCCTTGTCGATCCGTGCCACGCCCTTCGAAATGCTGGCCTTGATCTCGGCGCCGTCGATCGGCAGCGTTCCGTCGGAGACATCGTCGAGCGCGAAAAAGCCGCCTTGCTCGGTATGCTTGAGGAACGCCGGCAGGTTGAGCTTGCTCAACGCACCTGGTCCGAAGGTCGCCGAAACCGAGCCGTCGGCATTGTCGAAAATGGAGTTCCAGGTTCTGCCAGGCCCCTTGAGGATGACCGAAACGGTCCCCGTGCCAACCGGCACCAGCCGGGTCATGCCCGCCGCCGTGGCAAAAGCACCGCCGTCGATATCGGATGCCAGCAGCCGGATTTCGACCTGGGAGCCTTCCGGCTTGCGGTCGAAGCGAAGGCTGGTCTGGATGTTGCCGCCGAAGGCCGAGGCATCGGAGATATCGAAGACCGACAGGCCATCCTTGACCTGGGCGGTGGCGGCGACGTCGGCGAGCTGGATAGGCCCGGCGGTGGCGTGTGCCGCGGACAGCCTGAGATCGAGGTTGATCTTGTCGGCGAAACTTGTGTCGACGTCGCTGGGCCCCACCGCGCCGGTGGGCGCCAGCGGCGTGAAGGCCGACAGGAACGATCTGAGGTCAAGCGTGTCGAAGGCGAGCGTGCCGGAGATCACCGGCTGAGCTTCGCCAAGCGACAGGTCCAGCGCTCCCATTCCCGGATTGTTGTCCAACGCAATGGCGGTGTTGTCGAATTTGACGCGCCCGGCCGTTGCCGTGACCTTGCTCGAAATGCTGACCGAGCCGATCGCAGCACCCGGCGCGATGCCGGCCTGCAACCATTCCAGCACGCGGCGTAGCGAGGGCGCCGAAAACTTCGCCTGACCGTCGAAATAGCTGTTTTCGGACATGCTGGCCGTGCCGTCGAAAGAGAAGGTGGCGGGGGGCGCCTTGAAAGACAGGGAAAGCGGCGCCACGCCGCCTGCGAAAAGCACCAGCGGCTTCTCCGAGGCGGCATCCACGGCCACACTTTCGCCGCGCCAGATCCCGGTCGCCGACAGCGTTGCATTGCTGTTCATCGCCGCCCAGGTCGCCTGTCCGCTCAGGCTGCTCAGAATCTCGACGTCCTTGCCGTCGACCGAAGCCACCATGCGGCCGTCGCGAAACTCCACCGTGCCGAAAGTGTCGGTCGGCAGCTTGTCGAGATTCGGCTTTGCGGGGTCGGCGTTGACGACGCCGCGGGCCGTGTCGATGGAACGCGTGATGCGCCCACCGGTTGGGACGGCGGGCAGGAAAAGGCCGGTTGGCGTGCGCTGAACCCGAATCGTTGGCCGCACCAGCCGTGCCGTCGAAAACACCACGTCGCCGCGCAAGGCCGCCATGGCGGAAAGGTCGACCTCGACCCGTTCGGCCTCGACGACCGGCGGCGTCTCGGTGTCGGTCCATTGCGAAAGCGTCACATCGGTCAGGATCGCCCGGAAGGTCGGCCAGACCTCGATCCGGGGCGAGCCTTCGATGGCGACCCGGAAGCCGCTCCACGCACTCATTTCCCAGGCGATGCGGTCGCGCACGATACGGGTGGAGGCGATCAGCGGCAGGGTGGCAACCACCAGCGCGATGACGATCACGGCAGCGCCGATCGCCCATATTCCGCGCCGGATCAAAGATGATGGCATATCGCCCCGTATGCTTCTGTAACCCCAGTCGTCACCACGACTTCCTGGTCGTCACTACGACCCCAGTCGTCACTACGACCTAGGGCTGAGGCATTTCAAGTCTTTATGGCCCGGCGATGGCATTTGCGCACATCTAGCCGCATCAATCGAACAAAATCTTGCTCTGCTGCGCTGCGATATGCATAAGCGATGGCGACCGTGGAGGAACGATCATGGCTGCCGAAGTACCGCTCTGGACCCCGACGCAAGAGCAAGTTGATGCGGCACCCTTGACCGCTTTCACCAAGGCAGCCGCACTGAGGGCCGGTGTAGCGTTTTCTTCGTATCCGCAGCTTCACGCGTGGTCGGTGGAGGATCGTGAAGGGTTCTGGAGCCTGGTTTGGGATTTCTGCGGCATCGTCGGCGACAAGGGGGCCAATGCGGGCGATGCCATCCTTGTCGACGGCGATAGAATGCCCGGCGCCTCGTTCTTTCCCTATGCGACACTGAATTTCGCCGAGAATCTCCTGAAGCAGACCGGCACCGGTGAGGCAATCGTGTTTCGCGGCGAGGACAAAGTCGAGCGCCGTCTGTCCTGGAACGAATTGCATGCGCTGACCTCACGGCTGCAGCAGCTTTTCCTGTCGCTCAAGGTGAAGAAGGGCGACCGCATTGCCGCGATGATGCCCAACATGCCCGAGGCCGTCGCCGCCATGCTTGCCGCCGCCTCTATCGGCGCCGTCTGGTCGTCCTGCTCACCCGATTTCGGCGAGCAGGGCGTGCTCGATCGCTTCGGCCAGATCGAGCCTGTCGTCTTCATCGCGCCTGATGGCTATTGGTACAATGGCAAGGCGATCGAGGTCGCCGACAAGATCGCTGCGGTCGCGGCCAAGCTCTCGAGCGTTCGCAAGGTCCTGGTCGTCGATTATCTCGGCACCTCGAGCGATGTCGCTGGGACCATCGATAAGGCCGTGGCGCTTGAAGAGGCGCTGTCGCCCTTCGCCGGCAAACGCGTTAGCTTCGAGCAGCTGCCGTTTTCGCATCCGCTTTACATCCTGTTCTCATCAGGAACGACCGGCATTCCCAAATGTATCGTCCATTCGGCCGGCGGCACGCTGATCCAGCATGTCAAGGAACACCGGCTGCACGCAGGGCTGATCGAGGGCGACCGCTTCTTCTACTTCACCACCTGCGGCTGGATGATGTGGAACTGGCTCGTGTCGGGGCTCGCGTCGGGTGCCACGCTGCTGCTCTATGACGGCTCGCCTTTCTACCCTGACGGCAATGCGCTGTTCGACTTTGCCGATGCCGAGAAGATGACCTTCTTCGGCACGTCGGCCAAGTTCATCGATTCCGTCCGCAAGGCCGGACTGAAGCCGATCCGCAGCCATGATCTGTCTGATGTGCGTGCGATTTCCTCCACCGGGTCGCCGCTGTCGCCGGAAGATTTCCGCTTCGTTTACGACGGCATCAAGAAGGACGTCCATCTGGCCTCGGTCTCCGGCGGCACCGACATCGTCTCCTGCTTCGTGCTCGGCGTGCCGACTCAGCCTGTCTGGACCGGCGAGATCCAGGGTCCCGGCCTCGGCCTTGCCGTCGATGTCTGGGACGACGACGGCAAGCCGGTCAGGCAGGAGAAGGGCGAACTGGTCTGCACCAAGGCCTTTCCGTCGATGCCGATCGGCTTCTGGAACGACCCCGAGGGCAAGAAATACCACGCGGCCTATTTCGAGCGCTTCGACAATGTCTGGTGTCATGGCGATTTCGCCGAATGGACCGAGCACGGCGGCCTGATCATCCATGGCCGTTCCGACGCCACGCTCAACCCGGGTGGCGTGAGGATCGGCACGGCGGAGATCTATAACCAGGTCGAGCAGATGCCGGAAATCCTGGAGGCGCTGTGCATCGGCCAGGATTTCGACAATGACGTGCGCGTCGTGCTGTTCGTGCGCCTGGCCGCTGGCGTGCAACTCGATGAGGAACTCGAGAAACGCATACGGGCAAAAATCCGCAGCGGGGCGAGCCCGCGTCACGTGCCGGCCAGGATCGTCGCCGTCACCGACATCCCGCGCACCAAATCGGGCAAGATCACCGAACTTGCGGTGCGCGACGTGGTGCACGGCCGCGCCATCAAGAACAAGGAGGCGCTCGCCAACCCAGAGGCGCTTGAGCTGTTCAAGAACCTGCCGCAACTGGCCGAGTGACCCGCCAATGCATGTTGCACAAATTGGCTCCAACGACCTGCATGAAACAAAGATTTCCAGCATGGTTACCGAAATATGTCGGTAGAATTTACCTAGATTTCATCAGTGGTACACATCCGTAAATTTTCCGCTGCCCCGGTAAGGAGTTGTTAAGGTCCGGCGTCGATAGTCGCATACAACTTGAGGGAGAAATCCCGTTCCTCGGCCCCCGGAGGATCCGATTCGCTCAAGCCCCCGTTGTGACAGCAATTCCATCTCTTAAGGCGTCCTTTTGGGCGCCTTTTCTTTTGCCGAAGCAATTCCAGGAAAAGCGTCGAGCGTTTTTCCCGGGAAAAGCGCATCCCTTTGGGAGTTGCGACAAACAAAAGGGATCGAGCTGTAGGGGGCGCTGGCCTATTCCGCAAGCACACGAGTCGACGGAAACGCGACCTCGACCAGCGTGCCTTCACCCGGTGTGGAGTTGATGATGAACCGGGCGCGGTTGGCTTCGACCATCGCCTTGGTCAACGGCAATCCAAGCCCGGTGCCGTCGCCACGTCCGCGCTTCAGCGCGTTAATCTGCTTGAATGGCTTCAGCGCCTGCTCGATCTCGGCCTGGCTCATGCCGATGCCGGTGTCGCGTACCCGCATGACGACGTCGCCCGACGTCTCATAGGCGGTCGAGACGATCACCTGACCGCCGGCCTGGGTATAGCGGATGGCGTTCGACAGGATGTTGAGCGCGATCTGGCGCACGCTGCGCAGGTCGGCCACCACTTCCGGCAAACGCGAAGCGAAGCTGGAGCGGATGATGACGCGCTCACGGTTGGCCTGTGGCTGCATCATCGCCACCGTCTCCGCCAGCGTGTCGTTGAGCGACACCGCCTCGTAGGCCATTTCCTGCTGACCCGCCTCGATCTTCGAGATGTCGAGCAGGTCGTTGACTAGGTCGAGCACATGATTGCCCGAGCGGTTGATGTCGCGCAGATAGTCGCGGTAGCGGTCATTGGCGACAGGTCCGAACTTCTCGTCGACCATCAGTTCGGAAAAGCCGATGATGGCATTGAGCGGCGTGCGGATCTCGTGGCTGATGCGGGCGAGGAAATCGGTCTTTTGCGAGGACGCGCGCTCTGCCATCGCACGCGCTTGCGTCAAGTCCTCTTCGGCCCGCTTCCACTGCGTGATGTCACGCACGACAGCACAGAAGCCGCTGTCGTTGGGCAGCCGGCCGATGGTCATGAACAGCGGGATGAACCGCCCCTGCGCCTCGCGCCCGATTACCTCGCGGCCGTCATTCATCACGCTCGCCACACCGGGTTCGGACAGTCCGTTGAGATAGTCGCGCGCCGCGCGCTGGCTTTCGATTGCAAATAGTGAAGCGAACGGCTTGCCGGTAACGTCGTCGCTGTCGAAACCGAACAGCGCTTCGGCCGGACGGCTGATCGAGCGGATGGTGCCGTCACGGCCGATCAGCACGACGCCGTCGGTGGCGGTGTCGATGATGGTGCGCATCTCGGCGATGCGCGCCTTGAGCTCGGGAATGTCGGGCTGCGTCTGCTCGTCGCCGACCGCATGCACCGGTGCGTCGTCCTCGCCGTGGCGGCGCACCACCAGCATCAGCGCCTTGCCGTCGCGCCAGGGGACCGAGCGTAGAATAGCTTCGATCGGAAATTCCTGCCCGTCACGCGTCTTCAGCCGCAGCGCGCGATCGGCGCCGTCGGAAGAACCGTCATCGGCGTAGGGGTCGGCAAACAGGGCGCCGAGGCCACCGGCATCCGCAAGGTCGTCGAGCGCCTCATAGCCGGTCAGGTTGAGGAATTCCCCGTTCGCATAGTGCAGCTCGTCGCCGGAATGGATGAGCAGCGGCACGGGCAGCTTGCCGAGAAGCGAAGTGTCGGGAACCTTGTGCTCATCTCCGGCCGAAAACGCCGACGGCACGAACCCTTCGGCCTTGAGCGGCGGCACCTGCAGGCGCGGGCGCTCGATGCGTGTTTCCACGACGTCCTCTGCGCTGGCAGTTTTCTCGGCGGACGCCACCGCCTGCTGGTCGGGCGAGGCTTTCTCGTCGGGCTGCGCCCAATCTTCACTATCTTCGGCATCGCGAAAATCAGCTGATGTCATGCTGTCGTCATCGACGGCATCACGTCGCGCATCGGCGCCAACCGGCTCCTCGCCAGTCGCACCGGGTTTGGTGATGTCTGGTTCCGTCGCCACCGGTTCGGAGACCGGGGACGCGCCACTATTGTTCGCGGCAGCGTCGCTTTCGTTGACATGGCCGGCATAATCCAGCAACGAGCCCGTCGCATTCGGCGGCGCATCGGGTTCCTGAACCCTTTCGTCCGGGTGGCCGCCATCAAGCCGCGCCAGATCCCGCTCGTCCTCGGCATCGACATCGGACGGTTCGGCTGGCGCTGTCTCGCTCGTCGGCTCGACCGGGGAACTGTCCTTCCTCAGCCGTTCGCCGATCTCGCGGAACGCGCTGCGTTCCAGGCTCGACAGGCCCTTGTCGTTGGCCGGCTGACGATGTTCGGCCAGCCGGATCACCTTGTCGGCAAAGCGCCGTTCCGGCTTCGGCACGATGGTCAGCGCCGGCACCTCGCCCTTGAAGGGGTCCGAAGCCGGTGGGCCCTCGGCCTTCGGCTCTCCCGATGCTGGTTCGAGGGTTTTCGGTTCCGGTGCCGCCGGTGTCGCACCGTTGGGCACCAGCGCCATGCCGATCGCTTCAGGATCGACGACCGCATCACTGGCGCGGGCGACGCCGAAGCCGCGAAAACCTTCGAAGGCACGGCTGCGGCCATAGACAGGCAGCGCCGCCAGATCGACGGGTATCTTCAGATCGGTGCCGACGACCGGCCACAGCACGGAGCGCCCGGACCAGGTATCGCGCCGTTCCAGGAGGCCCGCGATCTCGCCGGAGGGGTCGAGGCCGAAAGTGGCCGCGACATCCCTGAAGCGCCGGCCGATCACGTCGGCTGCAGGTTCGCCGACGATGGAGGTGAATTCCGGCGACAGCGCACTGAATCTGCCTTCGGCATCGGTGCGCCAGACGAAGCGCAGCGGCGGCGCCGTGCGGTCTATCGCCGGATCGGTCGCAGGCGCGGCCGTGGGGGCGGCCTGGACATCGGTCAGTTTCGTGTCTTGGTGTTTCGTATTCTGGGCGGGAGTTTCCAGACCGGTAGGCTCTGCGGGCGTTTCAGGTTCAGGCGCGGCTGGCCGCTGCGCCCGTTGCCCTTCGTCCTCGCCGGTGTTGAAGTACCAATGGTCGTGCTGCGCCGGCGTGCGCGCAGGTGGGTGATCGCTGTTGGCGGCTGTCGGCGGCTGCACCGTCGCGTCGGCGATCTCATGCGCCTGCGATGCGGCGATTTCGCTGGTCGGTTGTGAGGCACCCGGTTCGTCGGCCGGCTCGGCACCCTGTTCCAGCTGAACAGCAGCGTCGCCAGCCGGCGCGGCCTCGGCAATGGTTTGCGCCGGGTGTTCGCCAGCTGCGGCGTCGTCGAGTTGGTCCTCGTCGATCACTACCAGCAGATGCCGCTCCTCGGTCAATCGTGCCAGCCCCGCCGGATAGGAGGCCGTGCCGCCGGGGACGAGGCGCTTGACGATGCGGTCGCTCTCAGCCGCGACGTCGGCGACGAGCGCAGCCAGCGTTTCCGGCAGGATGCCCAGCGCAGAAAACCCCTCCGAGGCGGCCTCGACGTTGCCAGCGGCATCGACAAAGGCGATGAAATGGCCATCATCTGTAAACCCGCCTATGCCGCGAGCGGCGATTTCGCCGGCACTGCGTGAGCCCGTCTGCGCCGCCGGCACGGCCAGCATGATCGCCTTTTCGGCATCCGGCATGGACACGGCGCTGGCCAGGAAGCTGACGGCGCGGCTGGTCATGCCGGTCGCAAGCCGTACCGTGATAGCCCGGTCATTGCCGATCTCGGGAAATCCGCTGGTCGCCATGATCTGGCGCCTGGCTATCAAGGGCAGTTGCGCCGAGGTGCCGATGATGGCCTCGATGTCGGGATAGCCGAACAGCGCGGCTCCCGGCCCATTGGCCCAGATCACCTGCTCCAGGTCCGCCGACAGGATCGCGATCGCGTCGCCGGCGGCAAAGCGCTGGCGGACCGCGTCGAGCACGGCGACGTCAAGGAAGGAATATTCGGACGGCATGCGCTTGGCGAACCCTCACGGAGCGGCGAATTTGCAGTTAACGCTTTGTTAATAAAAGCCGGAGGCGCGAAGGTCCACAAGCCAGAACGTGCAAAGGCCGGAATCTGGGCTCTTGGTTAACGGCCCAAAAGAATTTATGGTGCACTGCAACAAAGATATTGCAATGCACAAAATTTGCCTTTATATTGCCATCATACATGAACGAGACGGCTTTCTGTCAAAGCCGCTGGCGCTGAAAAGGATGGAAAATGTCCAGGACCAAGACTGCCGAGACGATTGAAAACGTTGAATTCCCGAGCTTCGACGCTTCCAAGGCCACCGACCAGATGCGCGCTTTCGCCGAAAAGGGCGTTGAGCAGTCGAAGGAAGCCTATGCCAAGCTGAAGACCGGCGCCGAGGAGACCCAGAAGGCTCTGGAGTCGACTTTCGAGACCGCCAAGACCGTTTCGAGCGACCTGTCGCTCAAGACCATTTCCGCTCTGCGTGCCAATGCCGAGGCCGGCTTCTCCCATCTTGAAGCGCTGATCGGCGCCAAGTCGTTGTCGGAAGTCGTCGAGTTGCAGACCGCGTTCCTGCGCAAGCGCGTTGAGACGACGGTAGAGCAGGCCAAGGACTTCCAGGCTGTCGCCTCCAAAGCAGCCGAGGACGTCTCCAAGCCGATCAAGACCGCCTTCGAGAAGGCGATGAAGGATATCAAGATTGCTTAACATCTACGCATGATCTGAAGATGCAACAAAAGGTCGCATTTTCTTAAAATAGATCGGGCGTATGATGTCGGCAATCAAGGAATACCCGGTGGGTGGAACCTCCTCCCTCTGCCTGCCGGGGTGACCAGCCAGCACCTCCTCCCGCTGGCTCGTAACAGGAAAAGGCCGGCACCTCCTCCCGCCGGCCTTTTTCTTTGCCTGGCGCCGGCGAATATCGCGCCGATGTGGGGAAGTGACCTTTGCTTTCCAAAAGCCTTGAATTAGAATCCATAAGCCCGTAAGGACGCATCGCCGAACGACAGAGCGGTCGAGTGGGACGAGTTTCCGCTTCGACCCGTTCAGGCAAACGTGCCGTTGTAGCTCAGATGGTTAGAGCGCCGGATTGTGGATCCGGAGGTCGCTGGTTCGATCCCAGCCAACGGTACCATAATTCATTAAATAATTTCAATTACTTAAAGGTTATTGAGGCAGTGAGGTAGGCTCCCTACGGATGGGTACCATTCTGGTATCATACGGGGGGCGTTCAGCTATGCCTATGACGGTCAACACAGTTGGCGGTGGGAGCGGACCCCGCCAACGACGTCGGCCGTCGTTCTGCTTTGAGGTCTTTACGCAGCCGAAAAATGCCGACGGCCACGGGAGCCTACCGCTTGTGGAAACCGCTAGGCCCGAAGGTGAAGGGGCTTGAAGCTGCAGACTGATCCACGCATGGACGGCTGCAACATTTGATGTCGCTGTCCGGAAACGAAAGGCAGCGCCAATGTTTAGAGTAACCGCCCCACACCGCCACGCCATTTTTGCAGAACTTGACGCACACAACCGTGTTTCGACAGAGGTCGAAATGGCGGCCCTTGAACATCACGTGCTCCTCCATAGCTGAGGAGCGTTCCATGCATGCTCCGATTACCGAAAGGTTTGCGACAGAGCCGTATTTGAAGCGGTTCACTGGCAGCTTGCGACCTCTGTTGCTATTTTGAATCCATGTTGATCGGGCTGGAACAGACCAGGCGAGAACTGCGCCCCGGTTCATATGAATGGTCGGGAGGCGCGTCCACGTTTCTCAGGGTCGGTCCTGGCGAAGGTGCGTTCCATTTCGAGCGCGTGACCGTGGGCGTGGTGCTGGCGCCGCTTAGAAGCCATCATGCCGCTTATGGGAATGACCGCCGCCGGGCCTTGCCATTGCTGCCGGGCCAAGGCTGGGTTTTCCCCGCCGGCTTCGAGGGCTGGTGCCGGTGGGATGAGCCGAACGACTTCCTCAATGTCGAGATCGACGACGATCTCCTCATGGGCGCGGGGATGCCAGCACCGTCCTTTGTGCCTCGGTCAGGTACGATCGATGCGTTGGTGACTCAACTCGCCGTCAGCCTCCACGCTGCAGGAAATGCCGCGCCTCGGCTATATCGCGACGCTTTGGCTGTCGCACTCGCAGCGCAGCTCACGCGTCTCGCGGGCCAGCCTGCAGGCGATCCGCCTGCGGCAGAGCCGCGTATTCTGCGGGCGCTCGACTATATCGAGGCGCATCTTACGGATGATATCACGCTCGATGAACTGGCGGCGGTAGCGGTGATGAGCCGGTTCCACTTCGCGCGCGCATTTCGCGATGCCGTTGGCGTGCCGCCACATGCCTTTGTCGTCTCCCGCCGGATCGAGCGGGCGAAGGATCTGTTGCGCTCAACCCGACTACCGATCGCCGAGGTCGCATGGCGGGTCGGTTATTCCAATCCGGCAAAGTTCGCGGCGCAGTTCCGCAAGCTGGTGGGCAAGAGACCGGGAGCCTGGCGCGGGCACTGAAGCGCAAGATCGGATCGGCAAAGCGCAAGGACGGGCGCTGACGAGCGGACGTCATGGCGCGATGCTTGAGGAAATCCTGTCCTGAGGAGGCTTTTCCCATGTCCGTGCTCTCGTCGTTTATCGCCGCGGCGGCTTCGATGTTTTTTGCCGGAGCTGCGCTTGCCGCTGAGGTTCAGACCCGCAAGGTTTCCTTTGACAATGAAGGGGTCGCCCTGATCGGCACACTTTATCTGCCCGCCGATTACCGGCCTGGCGAGAAGCGCCCCGGCGTGCTGGTGACCGGCGCCTGGACATCGGTCAAGGAGCAGATGTCCGGCCTCTATGCCCGAGAAATGGCAGAACGCGGCTATGTGTCCCTTGCCTTCGACTTCCGCGGCTGGGGTGAGTCCGGCGGGACTGCCAGGTTCAAGGAAGACCCTGCGGCCAAGACGTCGGATATTGTTGCTGCCGGCCGTTTCATGGCGAGTTTGCCTGATGTCGACGCGGCAAAGATCGCGGGCCTCGGTATCTGCGCCTCAGCCGGCTACATGGCGCAGGCCGCATCAGCCAATGCGAACTTCGCCAGCGTGGCGCTGGTGGCTCCCTGGCTGCATGACGCCCGCATCGTCGAACAGGTCTATGGCGGTCCAGAAGGTGTGGCCGCACTGATTGCGACATCGCGAGAGGCCGAGGCCGCCGAGCGCAAGGGCCGACCCCGGATCGTCGTCGCCGCGAGCATGAGCGACCGGACGTCGCTGATGTACCAGATACCCTATTACACGGAGAGTAACCGGGGCCTCATCCCGGCCTATGACAACAAGTTCAACCTGGCCTCTTGGGAACCGTGGCTGACCTACGACTCCGTGGCCGTCGGTGCGCAGCTCCACAAGCCAACGCTCATCGTCCACTCGGAAGCCGCAGCGATCCCGCAGGGTGCGCATGCTTTCTTCGCGCTTCTTGAGGGCGACCGGTCCGAACTCTGGCTGGACGACGTCGCCCAGTTCGACTTCTACGACAAGCCCGAGAACGTGACGCGGGCCGCCGATGCAGCTGCGGCGCATTTCAACCGAATCAATAGTGGTTCTTGAAACAGAACTAGCCCGGTGCCAGGGCGCTGGGCCTACCTTGCACCAAAGCCGCTGCTCGGGCGGCTGGCGGATTGATGGATGGTAACGAAACGGCTTGCATGCAAACAAGGAGGATATTTCCATGGAACCTAATCATTCAAACCCAGCATCGACGCGACCCACTGGAACCACCGGCCAAAGATGTCGTGGAATGAAGGCGGCGTTGCTCGGCGCCGCGCTGCTCACAGTCGCTGGCGCTCAGACATCCTTTGCGTCGCCCGCCGACGAAGCCCGCATAGCCGGCGTAATCTCCGCCGTCGCCGTCTACGCCGACAATCGCGATTTCCGCCCTCTCGAACGCTTCTTCGCACCGGAAACGACGATCGATTACACGTCCTTGTGGGGTGGCGAGCCGCAGCGCTTTGCGCCCTCGGCGTTGATGGATGTCTGGGCCGACCTGCTGCCGGGTTTCGACGCCACGCTTCATGAGCTTTCCGATATCCAGGTCGAGATCGGCGATGGCGCGGCAACGGCACAAGCCAGTGTCCGCGCAACGCACTGGCTGGGCGATCGCATGTGGGTCGTGGCCGGATCTTACGAATACGCGCTTATCCGCACCGGCAGCGGCTGGCAGGTCTCGCGGATGACGCTTCACTTGGCCGAGGAAAGCGGCGATCGCACTCTCGTCGAAGAGGCTACAGCCAAGGTCGCGCGAGCCAAGTGATTGCCGAGACTACCGCCCACGGCCATTGGTCTGCGTCGTGCTCCGCACGACGTCGAGGAATGCCTTCAGCACCGGTGAGGGCTGTTCGCGCCGATAGATGATGGAGGTATCGATAGCCAGGTTTCGGCCCCGAATTGGACGATAGACCACGCCGGATCGACGCAGGTTCTGAAGGCAGGCTGGCAACAGTGAAACGCCAAGCCCGACAGATACAAGGCCGATGATCGTCTGCTTGGGCGTTGCTTCCCGCACGATCCTTGGGCTGAAGCCCGACGCCCGGCACAGCCCGACGATCTCGTCATAAAGGGATGGATTGATGCCGCGCGGAAATTGAATCAGTGCCTCTGGTGCCAAGTCCGCCAGCGCCACCTCGGCTTCCGAGGCCAACCGATGCGTTTCCGGCAAGGCTACGATCAAAGGTTCGACCAATATGCTTTCGACCTGCAGAGCGTTGTGAACAATAGGCGGATGAACAAAGCCGATATCGAGTTGGCCTTCAGCCACGAGTTTGATCTGACTGGGAATACGCAGGTCCGTCAGGCTCAACTCGACCTCTGGATAGGCTTCAACAAAGCGCTGAACGATTGCAGGCACGACACTGTAGATCGCCGCATCGATGAACCCGACGGACAGATGGCCGGTTTCACCACGATCGGCTTTGCGGGCAAGCTCCACCGCTTGCCCCGTCTGATGAAGCACTGCCCGCGCTTCGTCCAGAAACACACGGCCGGCAGCAGTCAGTTCGACCTTGCGCTTGGTGCGATCGAGTAGGCGCACGCCGATGGCCTGCTCCAGCTGCTGGATCTGCTTTGTCAGAGGGGGTTGGGAGATGTGCAGGCGTATTGCGGCGCGCCCGAAATGCAGTTCTTCCGCTACAGCCACGAAGGACTGCATGAGCTTGTGGTCCATTTCTAGTTTCCCAAATCGAATTACTGCGAGTCCAATCGATATTGGACTGAAAGTATTGGAGCCTGCAAAATCTGAAAAGCCGCAAAAGAAGGAGGCAGGATTTTGAAGAATTCCGAGATTTCACGCCGCCAGATGCTCAAGGTGCCGCTTGCCGGAGCGGCGCTCGCAGCAGCATCTCAATCCGGGCTTGTCTGCGAGGCACTTGCACAGCCGGTTCCAGCTTCGTCGCCGGCACCTTCCGGCGCCTTCGCCCATAATGTCGAAGCGGTTGGCTATACCGATCTCGATCATCGCCCGGCCTTCAAGATGGCGATCAGGCAGGTAGGCGAGCGATGGTATCTTTATACCGGGCACTTCTGGCACTCCGGATGGAGCATCATCGACGTAACCGACCCGGCAAAGCCGGAGGTCCTCAAATTCGTGCCTTATCCCGGCACGAACACCTGGACGCTGCAGATCGATTTGTCCGGCGACACGATGGTGACCGCACTCGAAAAGCCATTCGCGAATTTCGGTGGCGATCCCGATGCGCCGTTCGGAGAAGGGGTTCTGATCTGGGATATCGCCGATCCCGTCAATCCGAAACAACTGAGCCACTACCGAACTGGCGGAAACGGCACTCACCGCAATCTTTATCCCGGCGGGCGCTACGTTCACCTTGCCGCCGGCATGCCGGGGTACAAGGGCAACATCTACGTCATTCTCGATATCTCGGATCGCTCCAAGCCGCGCGAAGCCGGACGTTGGTGGGTGCCGGGCCAGCATGAGACCGGCGGCGAGAGCTTCGCAGTCGCGGAGCCCGCCGCCGACCAGAAGACCTCCGATCGCTACCAGTTGCGACTGAAGCCGCAATGCATGTGCGGCGCCTTCTGCGCCAGCACGGGCGCGGATGTCTCGCTGCACGGCCCGCCCTATGTCACCGGCGATCTCGTCTATTTGCCTTACGGCGCGGCCGGTATAATTGTGCTCGACATCAGCGACGTCTCGCGGCCGAGGCAGGTCGGCGGCCTAAGCTTCAGCCCTCCGTTTCATTCGCGCTTCGGTGTGCATGGCGTGCTGCCGATTCCAGAGCGCGGCATCGCCTTCGCCAATTCGGAGAACGTCACCTATGGACGTGGTCCGATGCATCATGCGTCGATCATCGACATTTCAGATCCAAGCGAACCCTTTCTACTGTCGCTGTTGCCCGAACCCGTGCCGCCGGAAGGCGCTCCCTATTCGGATTTCACAACGCGTGGCGGCTGGCGCGGGCCGCACAACATCAACCACCACCAGCATCATCCCGATGTCCAGAAACAGGGCGATCTGTTCTACATCGCGCACTTCAATGCCGGGCTCAGGATCTACGACGTTTCGAACACCCGGCTTCCGCGTGAGGTCGGCTATTTCATCCCGCCGGAACCCACCCGCCGCTACGGGCCAATGCCCGAGGACAAGCTGGTCCTGCAGACCGAGGATGTCGTCGTGGATCGCCGCGGCTTCATCTATATCAGCGACAAAAACCAGGGGCTCTGGACACTCCGCTACACAGGGCCGAAACCCGATGGTGCCGGACCATGAAGGTGCCTTTCCGATTCAACGGTCGAGGGTTTTGGCAAACGCGAAAGCAGGCACGCCTCTCCTCTACGTGCTGCGAAATGACTTCGAGCTCAGCGGCCCGAAATTCGGCTGCGGACTGGCTCAATGCGGCTCCTGCCGCATGATCGTCAACGGTGAGATCACGGCAGGGCGAAATCATGAATCGTTAACCTGCAAGGACGGCTTGGCGGTAGGTCGGGTTCATGAGGGCTTTGAGGCGCTTACGCTTG
>NZ_JAMYSC010000035.1:0-71833 GCF_040321755.1 Mesorhizobium sp. M0276
GTCCATCCCGGCGTCTGCTACAGTCGCCGAAGGGCCTTTGCGCGCCGCTAGTCAAAGTCGCAGCCTGGCTGTCGCCAGCAACGCTACACCTCAGCGTCAACGACCCAATGGCGCCGTCTCTCGCGTCGCAGATGGTCCTGCATCGCGACGACGGGCGACCGCCTAAGAGCGATCGGCGAGCCCGCTCCGGCGCCTCGGACACACTGTCGAGCCCTAAATCCCCATAGCCCCGCCCGCCATCCCGCGGTTCAGTTCAATCAGGCTTCAATGTAGTCGCGACCCGTGCATGCCCGCCCAATCGCGCCCGCGACTACACAGAACCCTCCAGATTCAACGTTCATGCTGGGCAAGGAGGTCAGCATGGATGGGCAAGCCTTACTCGATGGATCTTCGCGAACGGGTTGTTGCGTCAGTTGAGCAGGGTGGCCTGTCGCGGCGGCAGGCGGCAGTGCGCTTTGAGGTTGGGATCAGCACCGTCATCAGATGGGTGAGCCGGTTGCGCGAAACGAACAGTCTTGCGCCCGGCAAGATGGGTGGGCACAGACCGAAGAAGATTGCCGGTGAGCATCGGGAGTGGCTGCTGGTGCGCTGCCGGGCCGCGGATTTTACGCTACGCGGACTTGTGGCCGAACTGGCCGAGCGCGGCCTTGCGGTCGACTACCGCTCGGTGTGGGAGTTCGTCCACGCCGAGAAGCTCAGTCACAAAAAAAGACGCTGATCGCGGCTGAGCAGGATCGCCCGGATGTGGCGCGCCGGCGGGCACAGTGGACCAAGTATCAGGACCGTATCGATCCTTCCCGCCTGGTGTTCATCGACGAGACATGGACCAAAACCAACATGGCGCCGCTCAGGGGATGGGCGCCGCGCGGCGAGAGGATCAAAGCCAAGGTGCCACACGGCCATTGGAAGACAATGACCTTCCTGGCGGCGCTGCGCCATGACCGTGTCGATGCACCATGGCTCATCGACGGACCGATCAACGGCGAGCGTTTCCAGCTCTACGTCGACAAGGTTCTCGTCCCCACCCTCAAGCCAGGCGACATCGTCGTCATGGACAATCTCGGCTCGCACAAGGGCAAGGCCGTGCGCCGCGCCATTCGCTCAGCCGGCGCCAGGCTGTTCTTGCTGCCGAAATACTCGCCCGACCTCAATCCTATCGAGAAGCTCTTCGCCAAGCTCAAGCACTGGCTGCGCAAGGCTGCCAAGCGAACAGTCGAAACCGTCTGTGACGCCATCGGCCAAATCCTCGGCGAGGTCACGTCAACCGAATGCCGAAATTACTTCACCGAGGCTGGCTATGCCCAACCTAAATTCATCCCGCTCTAATCGCCGTTAACCTTAACAAATGGTTTCCGTTGCGGTGTCGAGCGGCAGGGCCCACTGTCCCGGCGAAAGCAGGGAATGGTTCAAATTTGGCCGCTCCTTGCTTTGCGAAGCGGGAACGGCGATGCGACACGTACTGACCTCTTTTCTGGCCTTGCACTGGGCGATCGTTTTCGCCCTGCTCGCACTCATCTGCATCGACGGAAGCCGTGGTGTGGCGACGGCTCTCGGCGTGTTGGGAGCCACAATCGAGGATAGCCGCTTCATCGACCTCGACAAATTTGTCGTCGTGGCGCCGCTCGCGACCGCATTGCTCGTCGTGGCGGTGCTGTTCTTCTGGGCCTTTGTCGAAACCCTGATCAACGACGCTACCAGCCAGGGCGTCGACAGCGTTGCCCGGATCGCCTTCATCTGCGCGTCCGGCGTGTTGTCGCTGATCGTGGTCGGTGGCGCCGCGCAAGGCATCAACGGGCTGTTCATGGTTGTCGCCGTGCAGTTGGCCGCACTTCAGGCGTCTTATGTCGCCATGCTTGCCGAGCGGCGGTCCGCGGTTGCGGCAGTTGCTTCGGGCGAGGGCGAGGTTCGCGCCGTCGCGCATGGCATGGCAAAGGCCGCGGCCCACAATTCGCTGCTTTCACTCATATCGGGCCGAACAGGCTCTAATTCCGGGGGAGACCGCTGATGCGTTACATCTTCGCATCCTGGGCGGCCCCCATGGCGATTTTCTGGGGCTGGTTCTATCTGTCGGCCAATGACATCAATTTTGGCTACACGATGCTCAGCCGACAGATGCACGACATCTTCTTCCAGCTCTATGGTCAGATGCTCGGCATCGATCCGGCGACCATCCCCGACATGGTGGCAAAGGCCTGCGTCTTCGACGGGTTTCTGCTGATGGCGTTGTGGGCGTTCCGCCGCCGTCGCGAGATCACAGGCTGGCTCAGCCGGCGTTGGGCAGGTCCGGGTCCGTTCGACCGGATGCGTGGAGCGACTGAAGCCGGTCCAAAACTCCCTGCAGAATAAACGCGGCTGCCGCCGAATCGATCTTGCCGGCGCGTTTGCGGCGCGAGAAGTCCATCTCGATCAGCGTTCTTTCGGCCGCGACCGTCGATAGCCTTTCATCCCAGAGCACGAAGGGCAGGTCGCTGATCTGCGCCATGTTGCGGACGAAGGCGCGCGATTTCTGAGCGCGAGGCCCTTCTGAACCGTCCATGTTGATCGGCAGCCCGATCACCACCGCGCCCGCGTTCTCCTTTTGCAGCAAGGCGAGCAGCACCGCCGCATCGAGCGAGAATTTCCTTCGCATGATGACTGGTCGCGGATGGGCGAAGGAAAACCCCTGGTCCGACACCGCGACGCCAATCGTCTTATCGCCGAGGTCGATCCCGGCCAGCGTCTTGCCTCCGGTTAACCGCGCCGGCAATTCATCGATCGTGATAATGCCCACCGGCGTCCTTCACCTTCACCGCTATGTGTTCTCTCAAACGCACAACGGACACAGTAACCCTTTGATCTGCGGTCTATCGGCGTTCTATCCTTTGGCAAGCCAAAAATCGAGGAGTGCGTTCCATGAAACTGACCTGGTATGGCCACTCGGCCTTTCGCATTGAAACCGCTGACGCCAAGATCCTCATCGATCCCTATCTGATCGGCAATCCGTCCTGGACGGGCGGCTGGGAAGGGCCGGCTGAGGGCGTCACGCATGTGCTGCTGACGCATGGACACAGCGACCACATCAGCGGCGCGCTGGAAGTGCTTGGCAAAAGCGGCGCCCAATTAGTCGCGAATTTCGAGATCTGCATGTACCTGGTCGGCAAGGGCGTCAGCGACAAGAAGATCAATCCCGGCAACATCGGCGGCACCGTCGATTGCGGCAGCTTCACCACCACGTTCGTCCAGGCGCTGCATTCCTCCTCGTTTGGCGAAGAGGGTGGCAAGAACGTCTATCTCGGCAATCCCGGTGGTCTCGTCCTGCACTTCCCGGAAGACAAAACGCTGTACCACATGGGCGACACCGACATCTTCTCCGACATGGCGCTGATCAACGAATTGCACGAGCCGAAGATCGGCATCGTGCCGATCGGCGACCGCTTCACCATGGGTGGCGCGGTGGCGGCACTTGCCTGTCGCCGGTTCTTCAAGTTCGAGACCGTGGTTCCCTGTCACTTCGGCACATTTCCGATGATCGATCCGACCGCCGATAAGTTCGAGGCCGGCCTGGAAGGATCCGGTGTGACGGTGGCATTGCCTGACATCGGAGAGACGATTACGATTTAGAAGTAGCCAAGGCGGAATAAATCGGTGTTGGGGCGATCTCTTTACGTGTCCATGTTTGTTGCGGCGTCGCCCGCGCTCGCCGCGGATGATTTCATAGAGGGCATCTATCTTCAGTCCGAGGAGCTTTGCAAACAGGCCAAAAAAGACACGCTGCAAACGCTTGTCGACGCAGGGAACATCGTGCTTTCGGCCCGCGGCCTGCAAAGCGTCGAATACAATTGCGAGTTTCTGCAGATCAGCAAGGCGACGGCCTCGCCAAGCTGGGCGGTGACGGCAATCTGCCAGGAGCCGGGCTATGTCTATCCGGATGTCCTCTCGGTGACGCAAATCAACCCGAAGCAGGTCGATCTCGTGTCGGTTCGGCCCACCGATAGCGAAAGCGAGGCAAGCGGCAACAGCGGCAGCTACTATCTGTGCGAGGGCGTTGCCCTGCCGTAGACAGCACCTTGCCCTTGGACCGATGGCCGAGAGCCGGGCCGCCACCACGGTCCGGTCTGCCGCATGATGCATGTTGCGCACCGCGCGCGGCGCCGCTATAGCCCGAACTGGTTTTCCCCGAGGCAAAAACATGTCCGTCGATCTGCAAACAGTGAAGCGCGTCGCGCATCTCGCCCGCATCGCGGTGAATGAAGAAGATGCCGAGCGCATGACTGGCGAGCTGAACGCCATCCTCGGCTTCGTCGAGCAGCTGAACGAGGTCGATGTTTCCGGCGTCGAGCCGATGACCTCGGTGACCCCGATGGAGATGAAGAAGCGCCAGGACGTTGTCACCGACGGCAGCAAGGCGACCGATATTGTCGCCAACGCGCCGGCGACCGACGAGAATTTCTTCCTCGTTCCGAAGGTCGTGGAGTAGCGGGCCGATGGCAATCGAGATCGCCATCGAGACGCCGCTGCAGGACGACGTGCGCGGCCTGGTCCAGGAACTCAACGAAACCTTGCTCGAATTGACGCCGCCGGAGCACTGCTACCACCTGACGGTCGAGCAGATGGCCGGCGACGACACGACCGTCTTCATCGCCCGCGAGGATGGTCTCGCTGTTGGCTGCGGCGCGCTGAAGCGCCATGACGGCGCCATCGGCGAGGTCAAGCGCATGTTCACGCGGCCTTCGCATCGCGGCCGCAAGATCGGCGCCAGGATCGTCGAGCGGGTCGAGGCGCTGGCGCGCAATGAGGGGCTGACGCGCCTGGTTCTGGAGACGGGCGATCGCCATCCCGCCGCGTGGACCGTCTACGAACGTGCCGGGTTTTCGCGCTGCGGCCCGGTGCTGGATTATCCCGATTCCAAGTGGTCGGTTTTTTACGAAAAGAGCCTTTGATGAGCGACCTGACCCAGCTGACGATTTCGCAGGCCCGCGCCAAGCTGCGCGGCAAGGAGATCACCGCGACCGAGATCACCGAGGCCTATCTGTCGGCCATCGATCGCGCCAATCTGGCGCTCAATGCCTATGTCGCGGTGACCGGCGACAAGGCGCGCGACATGGCCAAGGCCTCCGACGCAAAACTGGCGAAGGGCGAGGGCGGTGCGCTGGAAGGCATCCCGCTCGGCATCAAGGACCTGTTCGGCACCGAAGGCGTCCATACCCAGGCCTGCAGCCATGTGCTCGACGGTTTCAAGCCGCGCTATGAATCGACCGTCACCGCCAATCTGTGGGCCGACGGCGCGGTCATGCTGGGCAAGCTCAACATGGACGAATTCGCCATGGGCTCGTCGAACGAGACGTCATATTACGGGCCGGTCATCAACCCGTGGCGGCGCTCGCGCCTCGACACGGTGGTGATGCCGACGACGCATCAGGGCGACGGCGGCTTCGTCTCGGCCGGCGGCACCAGGACCGCGCGCAGCCTGGACAACGCGCAGCTGGTGCCGGGTGGTTCTTCCGGCGGTTCGGCGACCGCGGTTTCGGCTTTCCTGTGCGCCGGCGCCACGGCGACGGATACTGGCGGCTCGATCCGCCAGCCGGCCGCCTTCACAGGCACCGTCGGCATCAAGCCGACCTATGGCCGCTGCTCGCGCTGGGGCATCGTCGCGTTCGCTTCGTCGCTCGACCAGGCCGGCCCGATCGCCCGCGACGTGCGCGATGCCGCGATCCTGTTGAAGTCGATGGCGTCCGTCGATCCGAAGGATACGACCTCGGTCGACCGGCCGGTGCCGGATTATGAAGCGGTGATCGGCAAGCCGATCAGGGGCATGAAGGTCGGCATTCCCAGGGAATACCGCGTCGATGGCATGCCTGAAGAAATCGAGGCGCTTTGGCAGAAGGGCATTGCCTGGCTGAAGGACGCCGGCGCCGAGATCGTCGACATTTCCCTGCCGCATACGAAATACGCGCTGCCGGCCTATTACATCGTGGCGCCCGCCGAGGCTTCGTCCAACCTCGCGCGCTATGACGGCGTCCGCTACGGGTTGCGCGTACCGGGCAAGGACATCGTCGACATGTATGAGAAGACCCGCGCCGCCGGTTTCGGCCGCGAGGTCAAGCGCCGCATCATGATCGGCACCTATGTGCTGTCGGCCGGCTATTACGATGCCTACTATCTGCAAGCGCAGAAGGTGCGCAATCTGATCAAGCGCGACTTCGAGACCGTCTTCGCCGCCGGCGTCGATGTCGTCCTGACCCCGGCAACACCATCCGCCGCCTTCGGCATCGCCGATGAGGACATGGCGGCCGATCCGGTCAAGATGTATCTCAACGACATCTTCACGGTCACGGTGAACATGGCCGGCTTGCCGGGCATTGCCGTGCCTGCCGGGCTCGACGCCAAGGGCCTGCCGCTTGGGCTGCAGCTGATCGGCCGGCCGTTCGACGAGGAAACCCTGTTCCAGACCGCTGCCGTCATCGAGCAGGCGGCCGGCACATTTCAGCCGGAAAAGTGGTGGTAAGCATGCCGCTCGTCCGAGAGCGATGAGCGATGTTCTTCTATTTTTCCAAAATATTCTGGTTTTTCATCCAACCGCTCAATTTGGCGATCTTCCTGCTGCTGGCGGGATTGCTCGCGGCGATGATCGGCCGGCGGCGGCTGGCGGTCACCGGCTGCGTGCTGGCATTTCTGATCCTTGCGCTGTCAGCCTGGACGTCGCTTGGCGCCATGATGCTCAACCCGCTGGAAGAGCGCTTTGCGCGCCCGAAGCTGCCGGAAAAGGTCGACGGCATCGTCGTGCTCGGCGGCGGTTTTGAAGGCTCCATCAACCTGGTGCGCGGCGGCTACGAGCTTAACAGCAGCGGCGATCGGATGGTCGAGGCCGCGATTCTGGCCCAGCGCTTCCCCACTGCCAAGGTGATCGTCTCGGGCGGCACCGGCGAGTTGTTTCCCGACGGCGAGGGCGACGCCGCCACCGCGCCTCGTCTGCTCACCGCGCTGGGTGTGACGGCCAATCGCCTCATCCTGGAGAACAAATCCCGCAACACCTATGAGAATGCCGTCTTCAGCAAGGAATTGGTGACGCCGAAGCCCGGCGAGACCTGGCTGCTGGTGACCTCTGCCTTCCATATGCCGCGCGCCAAGGCGCTTTTCGACAAGGCCGGCTTTGCGACCGTTCCCTGGCCGGTCGACTATCGCACCTCGGGGCGGGAAGGCATCGGCCTGTTCCGCGACAATCCAGCCGATTCGTTGCAGGCTACCACCGTGGCGATCCGCGAATGGATCGGGTTGATCGCCTACTGGCTGTCAGGACGGATCGATCAGCCTTTTCCTGGCGGCTGACCGATCACCGCTTGCCTGGCCGCTGAGAAGAACTGGCGCCGCACCAGCACGGCCAGCAGCAACAGCGTCGACAACACGAACACCATGGGGTCTACGAACCAGCCGAGATAGCCGATCGAGAAGAACACACCGCGCAGGCCGGCGTTGAAATGTTTTCCGGCGAGCATGTTCATCTGTGTCGCGCGCCACACCGCCGTTTCGGTAACCGGATTGCGCGAGGCTTCGCCATGCGGGATCGGCACGGCGCCGATCAGGATCGTGCAGTAGTTGAACAGCCGATAAGCCCAGCCGAATTTAAAGAACGAAAACGCCAGGATCAGCACCAGTCCGAACACCTTTATCTGGAAGGCCGCGCGTGACGGGGCGCCGCCCAGGGGCAGATCGCTGAGCACTTCAAGAACCCGGTCGGACGCGCCCAGCAAGGCAAAGCAGCCGCCGATCGCGATCAGTGAGCTGGACGCGAAGAAGGCGGTGCCTTGCTGCAGACCGCTCATGATGGCGGTGTCGACGATGCGGATCTCGCGCTCGGCCATGGTCCGCATCCAGGCTTGCCGCTGTGCATTCATCGCCGTGGTCAGCGACACGCGGCTGATCAGCTTGCCGTCGGAGGCGAGCGTGTGCAGCAGCCACGCGATGAGGAAGAAGGCCAGCGCCGCGAGATCGGCTGTCGAAAGCTCGATAGAATCGCCCATAGGCTGAATCTATCACATCCGGTGCGGTCGCTTCGATGTCCGCAACCAGCGATCTAGGGCTTCGAATTCAGGTGAACAAAAGACCTGACGACGGCCAGTTCGGCGGTGTCGGCAGCTTTTGTGCCGGTAGCTTTTCACGATAGGAATTTTTTCTTGATTTCGTGACCTCAGCTATGGTACATATTTATCTATGGTGCTGATTTGCGCCAGTGACCCGCCGCGCAGGCGGGTTTTTCGTTTCCGTCAGCCTACGCGCCGGCGAAGGCTCCGAAGAAACCCGTTAACCCGAGTTCGTAGCCCTGACCAGCGATCGGCATCAATGTCGCTGCCGGAGCAAACAAGGTCGGCGGGTGCGGCGCCGCGGTTTCCAAAAGGGCGGAAACATCTGGGAATTCCTATATGTAATCCTCGACCTGACTCCAGGAGACAACGCCGCGTGTTCCTTTCGGTTTTCGACCTGTTCAAGATCGGCATCGGACCCTCGAGTTCTCATACGATGGGGCCGATGACCGCTGCGGCGCGGTTTCTCGATGAGGTCGCGGGAAATGACTGGCCGCGCCCGGCGGGCGTGAAGGTCGATCGGCTTGGCGCCAGCCTGCACGGATCACTCGCCTATACCGGCATTGGCCATGGCTCGGATCGCGCCGTCGTGCTCGGCCTTGCCGGCCTGACGCCACAGACGGTCGATCCCGACCAGGCCGATGGCATTGCCGGCCGCATCGCCGCCGAAAAGCGCATCTCGCCGCCCGGCCATCCCTCCTATCGCTTCGATCCGGCAACCGATCTGGTGCTGGACCGCAAAACTCCGCTCACCGGACACGCCAACGGCATGGCGTTCTACGCCTATGATTCAGGCGGCCGCCTGCTGCTCAAGCGCATCTACTATTCGATCGGCGGCGGCTTCGTGGTTTCGGAAGAAGATCTGCAGCGGATGAAGGCCAAGGGCTCGGTGACATCAGAAGGCAAGAAGGTGCCTTATCCGTTCAAGAACGCGGTCGAGATGCTGGCCATGGCCGGCAAAAGCGGCCTTTCCATCGCCGACATGAAGCGCGTCAACGAGGAGACGCAGATGTCGCGCGAGGAGCTCGATGCCGGCCTTGACGACATCTGGAGCGCCATGAAGGGCTGCATCGACCGTGGCCTGTCGCAGGACGGCATCATGCCGGGCGGACTGAAGGTGCGCCGTCGTGCCCGCATGCTGCATGACAAGCTGCAGGAGCAGTGGCAGCAGAACAAGCCTAATCCCTTGCTCGCCAATGACTGGCTGTCGATCTATGCCATGGCGGTCAATGAGGAGAATGCCGCCGGCGGTCGCGTCGTCACCGCGCCGACCAACGGTGCTGCCGGCACGCTGCCGGCGGTGCTGCGCTACTGGCTGCATTTCCATCCCGAGGCCGACCAGCCTAGCATCCGCGACTTCCTTCTCACGGCAGCCGCGGTTGGCGGCATCATCAAGACCAACGCCTCGATCTCGGGCGCCGAGGTCGGCTGTCAGGGCGAGGTGGGGTCAGCGTCGGCGATGGCGGCGGCCGGCCTGTGCGCCGTGATGGGCGGCACGCCTGAGCAGGTCGAAAACGCCGCCGAGATAGCGCTCGAACATCATCTCGGCATGACCTGCGATCCGGTCGGCGGGCTGGTGCAAGTGCCGTGTATCGAGCGCAATGCGCTGGGCGCCGTCAAGGCGGTGACGGCTGCGTCACTGGCCATCAAGGGCGACGGCATCCATTTCGTACCGCTCGATGCGGCGATCGAAACCATGCGCCAGACCGGCCTCGACATGAACGAGAAGTACAAGGAAACCAGCCTTGGCGGGCTAGCAGTCAATGTCGTGGAGTGCTGAGGGCTGGCCTAAACTGCTACTGTGGAGAAGGTCGATCAAGCCGTTGACGCGTCCCCGCGGCGGACTAAACTTTAAGCGATGTCTCTCAATCTCATAAAACTCTGTGTCGGCTGCGACAGCGTTGAGGATCTCGAAGAGTGGATCGCCTTCCGTCTCGACGAGCGGCGGCGCGCCGGTGAGCCGGTCGAGCAATATCACACCACCCGCATGGTGCCGACGCGCGGTGCCGAAGTTACCGATGGCGGTTCGCTCTACTGGGTGATCAAGGGCAATGTGCAGTGCCGCCAGCTGATCACCGAGATCCGGCCATTCACCGACCGTGAGGGCATCGGCCGTTGCCACCTGATTCTCGACCCCGAGGTTGTTCGAACCGACTGGCAGCCGCGGCGGGCCTTTCAGGGCTGGCGCTATCTGAAGCCGGCGGACGCGCCGGCCGATCTAGGCCAGGGCAAGGCGGGGCTGATCGAGATGCCGCCGAAACTCAGGCGCGAGCTTGCCGATCTCGGGCTGCTCTGACCTCCCGGAATCCGAGCCTCTGGCTCTCAATGTTGCCTTGGGCGGGGCTTGCAAGCGGCGGCACAGCGCCACATCTTGTTTCCATGAACGACAAGAAGCAGCCCGTGCCCGCAAGGGCCAATTCTGCGCCGGTCAAACCTCAATCCAATGCCGGCGAGATCGAAGCCTTTCTTCGGCAGGCAAGGACGCTGGCTGCCTCGGCGAAGGGGTCGGGCAGGCTGATCCTCTCGCTCGACGCGACGATGAGCCGCCAGCCGACCTGGGATCTGGCTTGTGAGCTGCAGGGCCAGATGTTCGATGCCGTCGGCAAGGCCGGAACCCTCAGTGTCCAACTGGTCTATTTTCGCGGCCTGGGCGAGTGCCGTTCGTCCGCTTTCGTGACCGATACCAGTGCCTTGAAGCAGTTGATGACGCGAATCCAATGCCGCAGCGGCCACACCCAGATCGGCAAGGTGCTGACGCACGCGCTGAAACAGACCGCTACGGCCAAGGTCAATGCGCTGGTCTATATCGGCGATGCCATGGAAGAAAACATCGACGATCTGGCCGAAAAGGCTGGCAGCCTCGGCCTGCATGGCGCTCCTGTCTTCGTTTTCCAGGAAGGTCATGATTCCGGCGCAGAAAAAGCGTTTAAGGAAATCGCCCGGTTGTCCAAAGGGGCTTGGTTCCGATTTGATAGGCGGGCTGCCGCGACTCTAGCCGAACTGCTTTCGGCGGTTGCGGTGTTTGCAACCGGCGGGCTGGCGGCGCTCGAGGCCAGAGGCAGGCCGGAGGACCGGCTGATGATCGAGCATCTGCGGGGCAGCGGGAACTGATGGGCGCGGTTATCTTATTCGTAGCATTGCTTCTGGTGCTTCTCGGCGCGGTGACCATCTTTCTGCGCGCCGATCCGGGAAAACTGGCGAGCGGAATGCGCACGCTCGGGCCGGTTCTCCTGGCGCTGGTCGGCGTCACTTTGCTTGTGGTCGGGCGCGAAGGCATCGCCGGCATCATACTGGCCGCGGCAATTGCCTGGTACGGTTCTGTGCGGATGAAACACCAGACGGCCAGACCGGTGCAGGGCAAGCGTTCGACGGTGCGTACCGCCGCATTGGAAATGGAACTTGATCACGCTACTGGCGGCCTGGAGGGCCTCGTGCTGGCCGGCCGCCATGAAGGCAAGATGCTTGGTGCGATGGGATTAGCCGAATTGCAGCATCTCTACCGGGAACTCTCCGGCGACCCGGAGAGCCGACAGCTGCTAGAGACGTATCTTGACGGCAGATTTCCCGTCTGGCGCAAAAACACTGATGCGGACGGTGGCGAAGGGTTGGGTGTTGCGCCAGGTTCGGGCGCCATGACTAAGGAGGAGGCCTACAAGGTCCTTGGTCTTGAAGCGGGGGCCGCCGCGGCGGATGTCCGCAAGGCGCACCGCCGCCTGATGCAGCGCCTCCACCCCGATATCGGCGGCACGTCTTTCCTGGCGGCGCGGATTAACGAAGCCAAGGACGTCTTGCTCTCCAACCACAACTAGTCTCCTTCGACGCAGAAATTTTCCGGGAGATGGCTTCCACGCCGTCCTACTGCTGGACGGCGTAGCACTCGATGTTCTTCTTCTTCAAAGCGGTACAGGTCTTCCAGGCGGCGGTCTTCGAACCAAAGCCACCAAAGCGGGCGCGGTAATAGGTGACCCCGTCCTTGTCGAAGGCGACGGTGAAGCCGGACGCGTCGGCCAACACGTTGGGTGCCTTCTTGGCGGCCTTGTCGAGGAAAGCCTGGGCTTCAGACTGTTTCGGCGACGAGGCGACCTGAATGGCCCAGCCCGACGGCACCGACGCCGTGCTGACCGGATCGACAGGCGCAGCCGGCGTCGGCTCGGCGTAAGCAGCGACGACCTGGGCAGTGGCAATTTGAGGGGCCGAGACGATGACGGTCTTGACCTTCCTGGTCTTGACGACCGGGGCTGCCTCTTCGGCCTGCGCGGTGTCGTCTTCCGCGACGGTGGCGTCCTCGGCAACCGTGGCATCTTCCTGCGCCACAACAGGCTTGTCGTCCGGCGTCGGCGCGTCGTGCTTGGGCAGGAGCACCTTGGCAAGCGCAGTGACCGGGTTGTTGCCGCCGGCCTTGGCGACCAGATCGCCGCCGCCTCGGGTAGAGGCCCTCGGCAAGTAGGTGTTGATCAACATCGCCATCTGGTTATCGCGGCTGCCGCCGGAAGTGCCGCCCATGACCACGCCGACGAGGCGGCGATTGCCGTCGGAAACCGACGAGACGAGATTGAAGCCGGAGGCGCGGGTGTAGCCCGTCTTGATGCCGTCGACGCCCTTGATGCGTCCGAGCAGGCGGTTGTGGCCGTTGATGCGCTGGCGCCCGTAGAGAAAGGAACGCTGCGAGAAATAGCCGTAATACTGCGGGAAATGCTCCCTCAGCGCGATGCCAAGCGTCGCCATGTCGCGCGCGGTGGTGAACTGGCCGGGGTCGGGCAGGCCATTGGCGTTGCGGAAGACGGTGCCGTTCATGCCCAGCGCCCGTGCCTTGGCGGTCATCATGCGGGCAAAAGTGGGTTCATTGCCGCCGAGCATTTCACCTAGCGCGGTGGCCGAGTCGTTCGCTGACTTGGTGACAATCGACAGGATCGCGGTCTCGACCGTGACAGAACCGCCCGGCTTAACCCCGAGTTTCGTCGGTGCCTCGGCGGATGCATGGGCCGAAAACACGACTGGCGAGTTCGTGCTGATCTTTCCCTTCGCCAGTGCTTCGAAGGTCAGGTAGAGCGTCATCATCTTGGTCAGCGATGCCGGATAGCGCCTGCCGTCGGCGTCCGCCGAATACAGCACCTTGCCGGTCTTGGCGTCGATGACGATGGCCGCCGACCTCGCCGCCAGCGACGAGGCAACGTCGCCGCAAACGAATGCCATCGCCATGGCGATGATCATGATCGTTTTGAGAGGGGAGGTGGATTTGGAAACGATGCCCAACAACGCCTTACGCACTGGTACTTCCCTTGGATTCTTCGTTGCGCTGGAGGCGGCAAAGGGTCCTGCCTCGCTTCCGGCCAAGCTACCGGGGCAGCGTTACCAATCCGTTTATGGTAACCGCCGCGTTCACCATTTTCTTCGAGCTTGAAGCTCTCTTTATTCGATTTTTAGCCATTGGCTGCGCAGGCGGGTTCGCGCGCCGGTGGAATATTGACTTTTGTGCGACGCACAATATATTAAGGTGCACTGCACAAGGGCGCCCCGAAGAAGGACGCCTCAACCGTCAAGGGAATTAGAAATGACCCAGACCTATGAGGACTTCAGCAAATACGGCAAAGAGTTTGCCGACACCGGATTGAAGAGCTTCGCGTCGCTCTCCAAGGGCGCCCAGGCGATCGCCACCGAGGCTGGCGAATACACCAAGAAGAGTTTTGAGTCAGGCAGCGCTACTATAGAGAAGCTGTTTTCGGCCAAGTCGCTGGAAAAGGCGATCGAGATCCAGTCGGATTATGCCAAGCAGTCCTACGAGGCGTTCGTCGCCGAGGCCACCAAGATTGGCGACCTTTATGCCGAACTCGCCAAGGAAGCTTACAAGCCCTTCGAATCGATCGTTGCCAAGGCGAAGTAATTTTCGCCCGGCGAATTAGCTTCGTCCAGACACGACTCAGAGTTGGCCCTTTGGGCCCGTAAAAAACCCGGCAGCGGAAACGCGGCCGGGTTTTTGTTTTCAATTGCCGATCAAAGGCCTCGCGCCCTTCACGATTGCGAAAATCGTCCAAGTTTGGTCACCTAGCCATATTGTCAGCTAAACAGAAGGGCTTAAAATCGTCCATCGAACACCTACATGTCGAGTTCGCATGGGGATTCGAAAGAGGCAGGAATACGTGACGATCGGTTTGACTGCCACGAGATGCGTGGTGCGGATGCAAAACGGCGGCGGCGACGGCAATGAGGCCGGCCGCGGGACGGCCGTCATCACGCGCACGAAAACCAAAACCAAGAAGCCCAGCCTTTATCGGGTCCTCATCCTCAACGACGACTACACGCCCATGGAGTTCGTGGTTCACGTGCTGGAGCGTTTTTTCCAGAAGGACCGCGAAGCCGCCACACGCATCATGCTTCATGTTCACAATCATGGAGTGGGCGAGTGCGGGGTCTATACATTCGAGGTGGCCGAGACCAAAGTGTCCCAGGTCATGGATTTCGCCCGACAGAATCAGCATCCGCTGCAATGCGTGATGGAGAAGAAGTGAGGTAACATGCCGGCTTTCTCCCAAGGCCTGGAAAAGGCGCTTCACCAAGCGCTGACGCTCGCCAATGAGCGGCACCATGAATACGCAACCCTTGAACATCTGTTGCTCGCGCTCATCGACGACACCGAGGCGGCTGCCGTCATGCGCGCCTGCAATGTCGATCTCGATGAGCTCAAGCATACGGTTCTCACCTATATCGACACCGAGCTCGACAACCTGGTCACCGGCTACGACGAGGACTCCAAGCCGACGGCCGGTTTCCAGCGCGTCATCCAGCGCGCGGTGATCCATGTGCAGTCATCGGGCCGCGAGGAAGTGTCGGGCGCCAACGTGCTCGTCGCCATCTTCGCCGAGCGCGAGAGCCATGCCGCCTATTTCCTGCAGGAACAGCAGATGACCCGCTACGACGCGGTCAACTACATCTCGCACGGCATTGCCAAGCGTCCGGGCGCGTCGGAAACACGCTCGCCGCGCGGCGCCGAAGACGAGCAGGGCGGCCAGAACGGCGCCGAGCCGCAGGAGGAAGGCGGCAAGAAGAAGCAGCAGCAGGACGCGCTGACAGCTTATTGCATCAACCTCAACAACAAGGCCAAGGCCGGCAAGATCGACCCGCTGATCGGCCGCGAGTCCGAGATCAACCGCACCATCCAGGTGCTGTGCCGCCGCTCCAAGAACAACCCGCTCTATGTCGGCGATCCCGGCGTCGGCAAGACGGCGATCGCCGAAGGCCTGGCCAAGCGCATCGTCGAAGGCGACGTTCCCGAAGTGCTGCACAACGCCACCATCTTTGCGCTCGACATGGGCACGTTGCTCGCAGGCACGCGCTATCGCGGTGACTTCGAGGAACGGCTGAAGCAGGTCGTCAAAGAGCTCGAGGACTATCCAGGTGCTGTGCTGTTCATCGACGAGATCCACACGGTGATCGGGGCAGGGGCCACATCAGGCGGCGCCATGGACGCGTCGAACCTGTTAAAGCCGGCCTTGTCGTCGGGTGCGATCCGCTGCATCGGTTCGACCACCTACAAGGAATTCCGCCAGTTCTTCGAGAAGGACCGCGCCCTGGTGCGACGCTTCCAGAAGATCGACGTCAACGAGCCGACCATCGAGGACGCCATCGCGATCATGAAGGGCCTGAAGCCCTATTACGAGGAATTCCACAAGGTGAAGTTCACCAACGAGGCGATCAAGGCCTCGGTGGAGCTGTCGGCGCGCTACATCAACGACCGCAAGCTGCCGGACAAGGCGATCGACGTGATCGACGAGACCGGCGCCTCGCAAATGCTGGTGCCGGAAGCCAAGCGCAAGAAGACCATCGGCATCAAGGAGATCGAAGCCACGATCGCCACCATGGCGCGCATCCCTCCGAAGACGGTTTCGGCCGATGACGAGAAGGTGCTGCAGGGCCTCGACATCGAGCTGAAGCGCGTCGTCTATGGCCAGGACACCGCGATCACCGCGTTGACCTCGGCCATCAAGCTGGCGCGTGCGGGCCTGCGTGAACCGGAAAAGCCAATCGGTTCCTACCTGTTCTCCGGCCCGACCGGCGTCGGCAAGACCGAAGTGGCCAAGCAGTTGGCCGCCTCTCTCGGCGTCGAGCTGATCCGCTTCGACATGTCGGAGTACATGGAACGTCACACCGTATCGCGGCTGATCGGCGCGCCTCCCGGCTATGTCGGCTTCGACCAGGGCGGCCTTTTGACCGATGGCGTCGACCAGCATCCGCACTGCGTGCTGTTGCTGGACGAAGTCGAGAAGGCGCATCCGGACCTGTTCAACATCCTGTTGCAGGTGATGGACCACGGCAAGCTGACGGACCACAACGGCAAGCAGATCGACTTCCGCAATGTGATCTTGATCATGACCACCAATGCGGGTGCGTCGGATGCGCAGCGCGCGGCGATCGGCTTCGGCTCGACCAAGCGCGAAGGCGACGATGTCGAGGCGATCAACCGCCTGTTCACGCCGGAGTTCCGCAATCGTCTCGATGCGATCATCCCGTTCGGCTCGCTGCCGGTACCGGTTATCCACCAGGTGGTGCAGAAGTTCGTCATGCAGCTCGAGGCCCAGCTTTCCGAGCGTGGCGTCACCTTCGACCTGTCGCCGGATGCGATCGCCTGGCTCGCCGACAAGGGTTATGACGAGCGCATGGGAGCGCGGCCGCTCGGCCGGGTGATCCAGGAGCACATCAAGAAGCCGCTGGCCGACGAGGTGCTGTTCGGCAAGCTCAAGAAGGGCGGTACGGTGCGTGTCACCGTCGAGAAGAAGGAAACCGGCGAGACCGGCCTGAAGCTCGAATCGCTCGCCGACGAGGCACCGGTCAAGCCGAAGAAGGAAGAGCCGGAAGAAACGCCGAAGCCCAGAAAGGCCGTGGCGAAAAAGCCCGCGGCCAAGAAGCTGGTGGCGCAGAAGCCCGAAGCCAAAGGCAAGGACGGCGGCAAGCGCAGCCTCGTGCCGCAACTGCCCAGAAAGAACTGACTTGATGAGAGTCGAAAAAGCCCCGGAGACGGGGCTTTTTCATGGAGCGAGTGCTGCTTGTCGGTGTTCGCTGCCCGGTCGAAATCATCATGGAGAGGGCATGCGGCCAGCGCGCTGCCGGCTGCTGCAGCAAGGCATCGCACGGCCGAGTGCGATCGAGTGATGGGCTCAGCCCGACCTAAACTGTTCCGTTTGCCGGCGATTGCGGTGTCAGCTTTGCAGTGCCGCCCGTATCTTTTCGGCGTTTTCGGCCAACACCTCCGGCTTTTCCATCGCGCCCGTGTGTGGCTTCAGCGGGATGCCGTCGAAGCGCGGGATGACATGCACATGGAGATGATAAACGGTCTGGCCCGAGGCCAGCTCATTGAACTGCATGACGGTGACGCCGTCGGCGCCGAAGGCCTTTTTCACCGCCTGCGCCACTTTCTGAACGACCGCGAAGAGCGGGCCGAAAATTGACGGATCGGCGTCGAGCAGGTTGCGCGACGGCACCTTCGGCACCACGAGCGTATGGCCCGGCCCCTGCGGCATCACATCCATGAAGGCTATGAACGCATCATCCTGGTAGACACGGTGCGAGGGAATTTCGCCGCGCAGGATTTTCGCGAAGATGTTGTCGGTGTCATAAGCGGTTTCAGCCATGGCAAATGCTCCCGATTGTGACTTTTGCTGTAGCGAAGCCGTCGAAAGTCGGCAAGACGATCGTCGATCCTGCCCTGCGGGCAGCCGGGTCGCTATTCCTCCAAATCCTTGCGGAACGGGGTATGCTCTTCGAGATATTCGCTCATCCGCTCCACCTCATGGCGTTCGCGCCTGAGATAGTCGGCAACGGCGTTGCGCAGGCCGGGATGGGCGATGTAGTGCGCCGAATGCATGGTCACCGGCCGGTAGCCGCGCGCCAGTTTGTGCTCGCCTTGCGCGCCTGCCTCGACCACCTTCAGCTTGCGCTCGATGGCGAAGTCGATCGCCTGATGGTAGCAGACCTCGAAATGCAGGAAGGGATGATCCTCGATGCAGCCCCAGTTGCGGCCATAGAGTGCGTCGGAGCCGATGAAATTGATGGCCCCGGCAATGTAGCGCCCGTTGCGCCTGGCCATTACCAGAAGGATGTCGTCGGCCATGCGCTCGCCGATCAGCGAGAAGAACTGCCGGTTGAGATAGGGGCGGCCCCATTTGCGGCTGCCGGTGTCCATGTAGAAGGCATAAAAATCGTCCCAGGCCTTTTCGGTGATGTCCTTGCCGGTCAGCCGGTCGATCGAAATGCCATCTGCAAGCGCCTCGCGCCTTTCCTTCTTCATCGCCTTTCGCTTGCGTGAGGCAAGGGTGGCGAGGAAGTCGTCATAGGTCGAAAAGCCTTCGTTGAAGAAATGGAATTGCTGGTCGGTGCGGTGCAGGAAACCTGCCGCTTCCAGCACC
Organism: Mesorhizobium sp. M0276; assembly: GCF_040321755.1. Taxonomy (NCBI): domain Bacteria; kingdom Pseudomonadati; phylum Pseudomonadota; class Alphaproteobacteria; order Hyphomicrobiales; family Phyllobacteriaceae; genus Mesorhizobium; species Mesorhizobium sp. M0276. The sequence goes on from NZ_JAMYSC010000035.1 coordinate 18,455, forward strand.
TTCACGTCGCTCTCTTGCGCGAAGGTGACATGCGCGGAAGAGACGCCGAGTTTTTGCGTGACCGCTTTCAGACCCGCCGCGAGACCGGCCTTCACCGTGGCGCTGTCCTCGCCCTTGCTGACCAACAGGCGAGGGCCGGTGACCGGCGTGAACGGCACAGCGCTTTGCAGCTTGGGATAGTAGCGGCCGCCGGCCCGCTCGAAGGCATCCGACCAGCCATGATCGAACACATATTCGCCCTGGCTGTGCGACTTGAGATAGCAGGGAACCGCGCCGAGCAATCTTCCTTGCCCATCCTCCAGCCTGAGATGGTGGCCCTGCCAGCCGGTGCGCCGCACGGCGCAGCCGGACTCTTCGAGCGCGCTCAGGAAAGCGAATGAAACGAGTGGGTTGTAGCCATTTTCTGCGTCGCCGCGCGTGGTCCCGCCGAGGCTGTCCCATTCATCGCAGGTGAAAGCGCCGATGCCCGCGGCGACGCGGATCGAATAGTTCGCATTTGCTATTTGGCCATCGCCCTCGTCGCCTTGATCCATGAGGCTTATTTAAGCTCCGTCCCGCTCGGTACAAGTCACGTTTCAGGCACTCAGGCGACTTTGACCAGATCGGGTTCGAACCCTTCGAATGTCATCTGGTCGGCGTATCTGAAGGTCAGGTCGACAGCCGGCTGGTCATGCACGGTCCAGGTGATGACAGGCATTTTCAGCTTTTCACGCACGAAGCTGACGAACCGGTTCGGCAGGTCACCGGCGGCATAGGAGGTGAAGGCGATCTCGTGCGCAAGCATGGCGAAATGCGCTTCGATCAACCTGACGTCGTTGCCGTAGGCGGTGAGTCCCCCCGGGATACCCGGCGCGTCCTTCGGGAAATCGCGGATCAGCCAGTGGTCGAACGACATGATCGCGGCTTTGCCCTTGTAGCGCTTGAGCATCTTGCCGACGCTTGCCACCAAGCCTTCGTCATAGCCTGGCACGCCCTTCAGTTCGACGACCAGCGGCACGCGGCCATCGATCAGGTCGAGCACTTCCTGCAGCGTCGGCACATGGTCTGCCGTGCCACCGATCTTGAGCGCCGCCAGTTCCGCCGCGCTGCGCTGCCAGACGAAGCCGTCCTGGCCGGTCAGGCGCTTGAGATCGCCATCATGGATGATGACGGGAACGCGGTCAGACGACAGGTGCACATCGCATTCGATGGCATAGCCACGCTCGGCCGCGGCCGCAAAGGCGGAAAGCGTGTTTTCCCAGCGCTTCTTGTTCATGTCGTGAAAGCCGCGATGGGCGACGGGCCGGGCGGTCAGCCAGGATAGGTCGGTCATATCTGTCCCCTGGCTCATTCGACTTCGAAGACGGCTTCGATTTCCACTGCGGCATTAAGCGGCAGGCAGGCGGTGCCGACAGCCGAGCGTGAATGCTTACCGCGTTCGCCGAGGGCCGCAACCAGGAAATCGGAGGCGCCGTTGGCAACCAGATGCTGTTCGACAAACTCAGGTGTCGAAGCCACGAAAACGGTGATCTTCACCAGCCGGCGGATTTTCTCGAGGTCGCCGAGCGCTGCCTTGGCCTGCGCCAGGATGTTGATCGCGCAGTGCTTTGCCGCGTCCTTGCCGCCTGCCGTGTCGACATCGCGGCCAAGCAGTCCGCTCGCCTGCAGCTTGCCATCCTTGAGCGGCAACTGCCCGGCGGTGAACAGCAAATTGCCGGTCCTGCAATAGGGCACGTAGTTGGCGGCGGGCGCGGCGGCGACAGGAAGCGTCACGCCCAGATCGCTTAGCCGCTTTTCGATTGTTTCACTCATGGTATTTCCCTATTGCTTGGTGACGCCGCGCTGGCCGGGCCGAAATTGCTATTTTTGCCTCGCTTCCGCCATGACTTTTTTTAAGCTGGACCATCTTTCCCTGCGGCATACCATCAGCCGCGACGATCGGAGTACCTTATGCGCGCAGCGCGCCTTGCATTCCATGCCGTCCTGTTGTCGGGGATCTTCTCGATCGGCCCGGCCTTTGCCGCGCCGGCGCTGCAAGCCCACCGCGCCGTCTACGACCTTACCCTGAAAAAGGCGTCCGATCAGTCCGGCATCACAGGCATATCCGGTCGCATGGTCTATGAGTTCAACGGCTCTGCCTGTGAAGGCTATACGGTGAAATTCCGTTTCGTGACCCAGATCGTGACCGCCGACAACACCAGGCTGACCGACCAGCAGACAACCACTTTCGAGGATGCCGAAGGCAAAACATTCTCGTTTGTGACGAAGTCCTTCGTCGATCAGAACCTCGACAAGGAGGTCAAGGGCATCGCCACGAAGGAGACCAAGGGCCTGAAGGTCGATATCGACAAGCCGGAAAAGAACAGCGTCGAGCTGTCGACCACCCAGTTCCCGACCCAGCATCTGGTCGAACTGATCGGCAAGGCCGAAAAGGGCGAGAATTTCTACGAAACCAATCTGTTCGACGGTTCCGAAGATGCCAACAAGGTGATGACCACCACCGTCGTCGTCGGCAAGAAAACCGATGCCGACAAGGCCGATCCGGAGGCTCCGGCACTGGCGAAGCTCGCCACCGAAAAGTATTGGCCGGTCGACATCGCCTATTTCGACGACACCGGCAAGACCGGCGAAGAGGTGCCGGAATACCGCATCAGCTTCAAACTGCATGAGAACGGCATCACCCGTGACCTCACCATGGACTATGGCGACTTCTCGATGACGGGCAAGCTGGTCAATCTGTCGCTGTTCGACCAGACGAAAGCCTGCCCGACGAAATAAGGCTTCGATCCGGACCGGTTAAGCATGCCACGCCGTGGCGAACGACTTGAACGTGCCGCAATTTTCTCTCAACCTCTCCCCAGCGTCCAGGCGCAAGGGGGGAGCAGCTTGAGCAAGATCGATGTCTTCGTTGCGCCGAGACCTAGCCGGTTACTGATCAGGGCCATGACATCCGTTAACCGGATCGTCATGCTGCGCGGCATTCCCGGATTTCGCGATCTGTTGCCGTTCAACCGCCTAGCCGGTTTGCGCGGCGTCTCCAATGTCCGCCACATCGACTTGCCCGACGCCGACCTTGAGCAGCTGAAGGCCAGTTGCGGGGCGGGGAAGGCGACCTTCATCACGCCCAATCACCCCGAGTTCTTCACCGACTGGATGATCGACAAGGAGATCGTCTCGCAGGTCAGCCCGCTCACTGCGTCATGGGCGACGAATGGCGTCGTCAACGGTCTCGGCAGAATGATGCAGAAATTCTGGCTGGCCAACAACCTGATCGCCCAGATTCCGGGCAACAGCGGGGCAGCTAAGGAACACTCCATCGCCTGGGCCTTGAAGGGCCATGGCGTGCTGCTGCATCCCGAAGGCGGCGTCGGCTGGCATGCCAATGTCGTCGCGCCGCTGCTGCCGGGTGCCGTGGAGATGGGGCTTGAGGCTCTCCGGCGCGGCCGGGCCACGGATCCGGATTTCAAGGTCTGGATCGCGCCGGTCGTCTGGAAGCTTGCCTTCACCGGGAATGTCGAAGCGGCGCTGGCAAAGGAATGCGCCTATGTCGAGAAAAGCCTGAAGATAGAACGCCAGGCGACCGACACACTGCCGCAGCGCATCCACCATGTCTATTCGACGCTGCTGACCCGCGATGAAGCCGCCTGCGGCATACAATCCGACGAAGGCGCGACATATACCGAGCGCCGGAAAGCGTTGGTCATCGAGCTCGGCCGCCGGCTCGGCGAGAGCATCTCGGCCGACACTGCCATCGATACCGCCGAGCTTCTGCGTCGGGCGCGTCGCTGGCAGCGCGAAAACACCGGCGATGCGGAACGGCAAAAGGAGGTTCGCACGCTTGCCGACACCATTCAGAGGCTACAACGCGTCGGGCCCTGGGCCTCGGCCAACCCGCGCATCACCCAGGAGGAGATCGCCGAACATCTGAAGCGGATCCGCAACGATTATTGCCGGAACGGACTACGTGACACGATGAACCGGTTCATTCCGCAGCCGGCCGGGCCGCGTTGCGCCCACATCCGGGTGCCGGAGGCGCTGGGCCTGCATGCGTATGCGGGCTCGATCGATGATGCGGTTGCCGAACTGCACCGTCGCATGCAGGAAACCGTCACCAGCACCGTGACCGAGCTTGCGGCCAAAGGCAGCTTCATTTTCTATCCGAATCCATTCTATCGTCACTGACATCCGGACGGGCCATGTGGCCGACTGTCGTGAAAGATGGAAGGCAGACAGCAAGCTTCATGGCAGTCTATGTCGACGCAGCGATCTGGAATTGGGCTGGCCATCGCTGGTGCCATCTGTTGGCCGACGACACCGACGAACTGCATCGCTTCGCCGCGGAGCTGGCGATCAAGCGTTCATCCTACCAGGGGCCGCCCAAGACATCGGCGCCGCATTATGACATAACCGGCTTCGAGCGCGACCGTGCGGTGCGGCTCGGCGCCATCGAATGCAGCCGCGAGGAGATCGTCGCGATCTTTCGGCGGGTGCGGGTGCCGAAGGGAAAGGTCCGATCGTGACGCTGACAGCATTTCTGACTTACTGCGCTGCGATCACTCTTGCCGCCGCGACGCCGGGACCGGCGATGTTCGCGGTCATCACCAACGGCGTGTCGCGCGGGTTCCTTCGCGCGTTCATGGCCGGAGTCGGTGTTGCCGCCGGCGATGCCGTGCTGGTCACACTGGCATTGCTCGGACTGGTGGCGCTGGCCCAGACGTTCGAATGGATTTTCCTGCTGCTGAAATATGCGGGCGCTGCCTATCTGATCTTTCTCGGCGTCAGGATGTGGCGCGCGGCCGCGCAATCGAATGAGCCGCAGGCGACGCAGGCAAGATTGTCGCGGTCATTCTTCCTCGGTGCGTCCATTGCGCTCGGCAATCCGAAGGCGATCCTGTTCCACGCCTCGATCATGCCGCTGATCCTGAACCTCGACACCATGACCCTTGCCGACGGCCTGCTGGTGGTCCTGGTCGTGATCAGCGTCAACATCCTCACTATGGGTTTCTATGCTGCGCTCGCGGGCAGGGCTTCGGGCTGGTTCAGGACGCCGAGGCGCATGCGACTGATGAACCGGTTTGCCGGCAGTGCCATGATCGGCACCGGGGCGCTGATTGCCGCACGCTGAGCGTGAAGCGCCGCACGGCTTGCGTTTGTCGCGTATCCCCTCTATATGCGCGCTCATTCCACACACGGACTTTGGTGTCTGCCCGGGAGAAATCCGGCTGAAACCTCCGGTGGCGTTCGAGGACAAAGTCCAAAAATGCCTGTGTCCGTGGAGGCTAACCGGAAAGGAACTTTGAATGGCACTGCCTGATTTCAGCATGCGCCAGCTTTTGGAAGCTGGCATTCACTTCGGCCACCAGACCCACCGCTGGAACCCGAAGATGGCGCCCTATATCTACGGCGCACGCAATAACATCCACATCATCGACCTCTCGCAGACGGTGCCTTTGCTGCACCAGGCGCTGAAGCAGGTGTCCGACACTGTCGCCAAGGGCGGCCGCGTGCTGTTCGTCGGCACCAAGCGCCAGGCGTCCGACATCGTCGCCGATGCGGCACAGCGTTCGGCTCAGTACTATGTCAACTCGCGTTGGCTCGGCGGCATGCTGACCAACTGGAAGACGATCTCGAATTCGATCCAGCGCCTGCGCAAGCTCGACGAGATGCTGGCCGGCGAGGCCCAGGGCCTGACCAAGAAGGAGCGCCTCAACCTCGATCGCGAGCGCGAGAAGCTCGACAAGGCGCTGGGCGGCATCAAGGACATGGGCTCGACGCCCGACCTGATGTTCGTCATCGACACCAACAAGGAAGCGATCGCCATCCTCGAGGCCAAGCGTCTCGGCATCCCGGTCGTCGCCATCATCGATTCGAACTGCGATCCCGACAAGATCGACTTTCCGATCCCCGGCAATGACGACGCGGCCCGCGCCATCCAGCTTTATTGCGATCTGATCGCCAAGGCTGCGATCGACGGCATCGCCCGCCAGCAAGGCGCGCTCGGTATCGACATCGGTGCTTCGGTCGAAGCCCCGGTCGAGCCGGCGCTCGAGCCGGCCCCGGCCCCGGCGTCGGAAGCCCCCGAAGCTTGACAATCGACGGCCGGTTGCGGCCTTCATCTTTCTCATATTTTGGCACGCTAAACAGACGCATCATCGAATATCGATGGTGCGTCGGTGCATTTAAAACCAAAGAGGCGACAATGAGCATTTCGGCTGCACAGGTCAAAGAACTCCGCGACTTGACCGGCGCGGGCATGATGGATTGCAAGGCGGCGTTGACCGAGACCAACGGCAACATGGAAGAAGCCGTCGACTGGCTGCGCAAGAAGGGTATTTCCAAGGCCGACAAGAAGGCTGGACGTACCGCGGCTGAAGGCCTGATCGGCGTCGATTCCGGCGTTCGCGAGGCTGCCGTGGTAGAAGTCAATTCCGAGACCGACTTCGTTGCCCGCAATGCCGCGTTCCAGGAAATCGTCGCCAAAATTGCCAAGGTTGCTCTGGCCTATGGCACGACAGAAGCTGTGGCTGCCGCAAAGTATCCGGGTTCTGACAAGTCGGTTGCCGATACAATCAAGGACGCTGTCGGCACCATTGGCGAGAACATGGGCTTCCGCCGTTCGGCCAAGCTGACCGTTCCGCACGGTGCCGTCGCGACCTACGTCCACAACGCGGTTGCCGATGGTCTCGGCAAGCTCGGCGTTCTGGTCGCCATCGAGACCACGGGCAACGAGCATGCAGCGCATGCTTTCGCTCGTCAGGTCGCCATGCATGTTGCCGCCACCAATCCGATGGCGCTGACCGCTGAGCAGATCGATCCGGCCGCGGTCGAACGCGAGAAGGCGATCTTCTCCGACCAAGCGCGCCAATCCGGCAAGCCGGAAGCGATTATCGAGAAGATGGTCGAAGGCCGTCTGCGCAAGTTCTACGAGGAGGTCGTGCTGCTGAAGCAGGCTTTCGTGCTCAATCCCGACATCACCGTCGAGAAGGCGCTGAAGGATGCCGAGAAGGACATCGGCGCGCCGGCCAAGATCACGGCTTACCTGCGCTTTGCGCTGGGCGAGGGCATCGAGAAGGAAGAGACCGATTTCGCGGCGGAAGTCGCGGCCGCGGTCAAGAAGTAACTTCCTACCGCTTTATTCCGAAAGCGTTTTTCGGCCGGATGTCCGCAGGGATGTCCGGCCGATTTCTTGTGCGGTGTCGATAAAGGCCCGCAGTTTCGGCGCCATCGCCGCCCGGCGCGGGAAATAGAGGAAAAGGCCGGGTTCCTCGATTGCCGACTGCGGCAGAACCTGCACCAGGCGGCCGGCCGCAAGATCGGCGCGCGCCAGCGGCTCGAACATATAGGCAAGGCCCACTCCGGCAAGCGCCAGGGCAATCGCCGCGAGCGAATCCGTGACGATGGCCGTACCGCCGGTCTCCATGACGACATCCTTGCCATCTTCGGTCAAATCCCAGCGATAGAGGGCACCGGAGCGGACAAGCCGGTAGCCGATGCAATTGTGGTTGGCGAGATCGGCGACGCAACGCGGACGGCCGCGGCGTCCGATATAGTCGGGAGAGGCGACGATGACGGCTTTGAACGGAGGCGTGAGCCGCACGGCCACCATGTCCTGCGCGATCATCTCGCCCAGCCGGATGCCCGCATCAAAGCCTTCGCCGACGATGTCGACCAGCCCCTGGTCGGCGAAAATCTCCACCGTAACGTCCGGATAGCGCTCGGCCATCGCCGCGACGACAGGCGTCACCGCCAATGGAATCGCGATGGTGGAGGCGTTGATCCTGAGCAGGCCGGAGGGCCTGCCCTTGACGCTGCGGATTCGGTCGATCCGTTCACCAATATCCTGAAGGGCAGGGGCCGCGGTCTCCACCAACGCCTTTCCGGCTTCGGTCAGCGAAACGCTGCGCGTCGTGCGTGCGAACAAGGGCTGGCCGATACGCTCCTCGACCAGCCGCACGGCATGGCTGACCGCTGACGGGCTCATGCCGAGTTCGGCCGCCGCAAGCGCGAACCCGCCGCGCCGGGCAACGGCAACGATCACAGGCAAATGTATGAGGAGATCGCGGTCCATTCATGAGCAATATCGCATTGTCTTTGCGAACTATGCAATCTTATCGACGCCGATTCAGTGGTCTACTTTGTCGCCAACACATCGGCGCCCACACTTTGCCGATCGACTGATGGCATCAGGAGGAGAGACATGAATGCGTTGAAGCACGTAACGTTCGCGGCAGGCATGGCGCTGGCGCCCATTGATACCGGCGGGGCGGAACCTTCCGGCTGGCAGGCGCTAGCGGACGAACGCGCGGTCATCCGGATAGCCGATGGCATCGACCGCGCCGTCGACGCGCAGGACTGGAAACTGGCGCGCAGCTATTTCGCGGATCGGGTCACCGCCGATTTCAGCAGCCTGTCCGGGCAGCCGGCGGCCAACATCGCCTCCGACGACCTGATCGGCGCCTGGGCCGGCAACCTCAAGGGTAGCAAGACAAGCCTGCATCTGCGCACCAACCATCAGGTCGCTCTCCAGGCGAACACGGCGACGGTCCGTTCGAACGGCTATGCCTGGAACCGGATGGAGGGCAATGGCGACCCGCATTGGGAAGTCTGGGGCACCTATGAGCATCACTTGACGCGCTCCGCCGCCGGCTGGAAGGTCGACGGCTTCGCGTTCCACATGACGCATGAGCGCGGCAACCCGTGGGTCAAGGCAACCCCGGGCAATGACACGGCGGGCCAGTGACGCCACGGCATTCACCAGCAAGCATTGGAAGACGATCATGACCATGACCTATTACACGCTCGGCAACAGCGGCCTCAGGGTCAGCCGGCTGGCGCTCGGCACGATGACTTTCGGCAAGGAATGGGGGTGGGGAGCAGACAGGGACACGGCCCGCGCCATGTTCGACGCCTACGTCGAGGCGGGCGGAAATTTCTTGGATACGGCGGACCTCTACACTGGCGGCACGGCCGAAGCCTGGCTTGGCGAATTCATCGCCGAGCGAGGCTTGCGCGACACCGCGGTGATCGCCAGCAAGTTCACCATGAACATGCAGCCGGGCAATCCGAATGCCGGCGGCAACGGCCGCAAGAACATTATGCGGGCGGTTGATGCCTCACTGAAGCGGTTGGGCACTGACTATATCGATCTCTATCTCATGCATGTGTGGGACAGGCTGACGCCGGCCGAAGAGGTCATGCGTACGCTGGATGACCTGGTGCGGATGGGCAAGGTGCGCCATGTCGGCCTGTCCGATGTGCCGGCCTGGTATGCGGGGCGCGCGCAGACGATTGCCGAACTGCGCGGATATGAGCCGGTTTCGGCCCTGCAACTCGAATATTCCCTGGCCGAACGCGCGATCGAGAACGAGTTCGTGCCTTTCGGCTTGCGCCATGGCGCCGGCATCATGGTCTGGAGCCCGCTCGCCGGCGGGCTGCTCAGCGGCAAGTATCGGCCGGCCCGGGCCGGAAATGTGGGCCGGCTCGACGGGTTCCGCAATTCGACGCATCCGGGCTTCCAGAAATTCACTAAGCGTAACTGGGCCATCGTGGCCGAACTCGAGAAGGTTGCATCCGAACTCGGCCGCAGCATGCCACAGGTCGCGCTCAACTGGGTGGCGACGCAGCCGGGGATCGCCACCGTCATCATTGGTGCGACCACGCTGGCCCAGATACAGGACAATCTTGGCGCGCTGGACTTCGAGATTCCGCCAGGGCTTCGCGACCGGCTGGATTCGGTCAGCAGAACGCCCGCGTCGTTCCCCTATTCCTATTTCGGGCCGCAGATACAGGCGCGCGTCACAGGCGGTGCCGCAACCGGCGACAAGCCCTCCGGCTACGCATCGCCGGTGCTTGTCGAGGGCGAGCCAGCCAGCGTGTCCGCCGACTGATCGATCCGGCAGGTTACCACCAATTTGCCGGTCGGGCGCCGCGTGACATCGCGGCGCCCTTCGTGTATCGGAACGCGATTGTTCGGGGCGGTGACTGCGCGAGGGTTGCCACCCGGAACGCGCCACACGCAAATGACGAGGACCAGATGACGGTGAAGCCCCTCTACCGACGTGTCTTGCTGAAAGCGTCGGGCGAAGCATTGATGGGCGAACAGCATTTCGGCATCGACGTTTCGGTCGTCGATCGCATCGCCGGCGACATCGCCGAGGCGCGTGCACTGGGCATCGAGGTCGGCGTCGTCATCGGCGGCGGCAATATCTTTCGTGGCGTGGCCGTTGCTTCCAAGGGCGGCGACCGTGTCACCGGCGACCACATGGGCATGCTTGCGACGGTCATCAATTCGCTGGCGCTGCGCACGTCATTGAACAAGATCGGTGTCGACGCCGTGGTGCTTTCGGCTATCGCCATGCCTGAGCTTTGCGAGAGTTTTTCGCAGCGCCAGGCGACCAGCTACATGAATCAGGGCAAGGTGGTGATCTTTGCCGGCGGCACCGGCAATCCGTTCTTCACCACTGATTCGGCCGCTGCACTTCGCGCGGCTGAAATCGGCGCCGACGCGCTGTTCAAGGGCACCCAGGTCGACGGGGTCTACTCGGCGGACCCGAAGAAGGACCCAAATGCGACACGTTTCGAGCGCATCAGCCATGGCGAAGTCATAAATCGCGGCCTTTCCATCATGGATACGGCAGCGATTGCACTTGCGCGCGAAAACAACATTCCGATAATCGTCTATTCGATCCACGAAAAAGGTGGTTTCGGCGATATTCTAAGGGGCGGCGGCCGCTGCACGGTCGTCACGGACGATTGACCCGGGCCTGATCCCGAAGAAAGGGAAGCAGGCTCGAACACGGCCCCGAAGCAGTGAACCCGCGTCAGACGGGTCGAGGAGATTAAGATGAGTGGTGAGTACGACGATCTCAAGCGGCGCATGGATGGAGCAATCGCAGCGTTCAAGCATGATCTGGCTTCGCTGCGGACCGGTCGCGCCTCCAGCAATCTGCTCGATGCGATCCAGGTGCAGGCCTATGGCACCACGATGCCGATCAACCAGGTCGCCAACGTCTCGGTGCCGGAGCCTCGTATGATCTCGGTATCGGTCTGGGACAAGTCGATGGTCGGCGCGGGCGCCCGCGCCATCCGCGAATCCAATCTGGGTTTCAATCCGATCGTCGACGGCACCAATCTCAGAATTCCACTGCCCGAACTCAACGAACAGCGTCGCAAGGAACTGGTCAAGATCTCGCACACCTATGCCGAGAATGCCCGGGTCGCCGCGCGCCATGTGCGCCGCGACGGCATGGACTTCCTGAAGAAAGCGGAGAAGGACGGCGAGATCAGCGAAGACGATCAGCGCAAGCGCTCGGACCAGGTCCAGAAACTTACCGACGAGACGATCAGCACCATTGACCACCTGCTTTCCGATAAGGAAGCTGAAATCATGCAGGTTTAGGGTCGTGGCCATAGGCTGACCCGAAAGCGAGAACATGGCAACGCCCGCGCATGTCGCGATCATCATGGACGGAAACGGACGCTGGGCCAAGGCGCGCGGCATGCCTCGTCTTGCGGGCCATCGTGCCGGCGTCGAGGCGCTGCGCAAGACGGTGCGCGCCGCACCCGGGCTCGGCATCTCCTACCTGACCGTCTATGCGTTCTCGTCGGAGAACTGGTCGCGGCCGAAGTCCGAGGTCAGCGACCTGATGGGCCTCCTGAAAATGTTCATCCGCCGGGACCTGGCCGAACTGCACCAGAGTGGCGTGCGGATCAGAATCATCGGCGACAGGGCAGGGCTGCAGCCCGATATCAGGGGGCTGCTCGACGAGGCCGAATCGCTGACATCAGCCAATGAATCGCTGACGCTGGTGATCGCCTTCAACTATGGCGGACGCGACGAGATCGTGCGCACGGCGCGCAAGCTTGCTTCGGCGGTGGCGCGTGGCGAACTCGAGAGCGACGCGATATCAGCCGAAAGCTTTGCCGGCGCCCTCGACACGCATGGCATTCCCGACCCCGAGCTGGTCATCCGCACCAGCGGCGAGCTCCGGCTGTCGAACTTCCTTTTGTGGCAGGCCGCCTATAGCGAGCTCGTCTTCCTGCCTTGTTATTGGCCCGACTTCAGCCGCGAGCATCTTGCCGAGGCGTTGCGTGAATTTGCCGGCCGCGAACGCCGATTCGGCGGACTTGGAGCCCAGGACGTCGCTTCGCGACCGGCCGCGGGATGAGCAATCTCCGGCTGCGCGTCATTTCGGCGATCGTGCTTGCCATCATCACCCTTGGCTTGACCTGGCTCGGCGGTCTGCCGTTCCGCTTGCTGTGCGCCGTGATCGCTGGGGTCATCTTCTATGAATGGACCCGCATGTCGCGCCCGGCCGGGGCCACGGGTCTGGCTTTTCTGCCGGAAGCGCTGCTGGTTGTCTTCATTGGCGCCTTGATTGGCGGCCTTGGCGCGTCCTGGCTGTTGCCATTTGTCGTGGTCATGGTTGCCACAACGGCGATTGCCGCATCGGTCCGCAAGGCCGGGCAATGGGACGCGAGCGGTCTTGCCTATGCTGCCGTTTCAGGCCTGTCGCTGGCCTTGCTGCGCGACGGTGACCGTTCGGGCCTTGTCGCCATCCTGTTCCTGTTCGCGGTCGTCTGGGCCACCGATATCTTTGCCTATTTCGTTGGCCGTGCGGTTGGAGGCCCGAAGCTGGCGCCGGCGATCTCACCTGGCAAGACACGCAGCGGCGCGCTCGGCGGCGCTGTCGGAGGCGTCGTCGCGGGGCTGATCCTCGGCGCCATTGCCGGTGTCGGCAACCTGGTGTTGCTCAGCCTGGTGGCGCTCGTGCTGTCAATTGTCTCACAGGCCGGGGACCTGTTTGAATCCTGGGTCAAACGCCGCCACGGCCGCAAGGATTCGGGTACGCTGATCCCAGGCCATGGTGGCGTGATGGATCGCGTCGATGGGCTTGTCGCGGCGGCTTTCGCCCTATACGTCATTGGCTGGATTTCGGCGACCGCCGATCATCCGGCGCAGGGTCTGTTCCCCGTTTGAGTGGTGTCATTTCAGGTCCGATGCGCGATGCGCCTTGGATTCGCCCGGATTGGTGTCACAGTCACGGCGCAATCCGCGCTGTGGAAGAATTTGAGGGTTTGTCTTGAACGAGATTCTTCACGCGCTTTTCAGCACAGAAGGCTTTGTCCTCGGCACGCTGGTGCCGTTCCTCTTCGTGCTGACCGTGGTCGTATTCGTCCATGAGATGGGCCATTACCTTGTCGGGCGCTGGTGCGGCATCGGCGTCAAGGCCTTCTCGATCGGCTTCGGTCCGGAACTCATCGGCTTCAACGACAGCCACGGCACGCGCTGGAAACTCTGCGCGATACCGCTTGGCGGCTATGTCAAATTCGTCGGCGACATGAGCGCCACCTCGAGCCAGCCCTCGTCGGAAGAACTCAAGACGCTGACGGAGGAAGAGCGCAAGGTCGCCTTTCACACGCAGCCGATCTGGAAGCGCGCGGCAACAGTGGTGGCCGGGCCAGTGTTCAATTTCCTGCTGACGATCGTCGTCTTTGCCGTGCTGTTCACTGCCTATGGCCGTTATGTCGCGGAGCCGATGGTGGCCGAGGTGACGGCCGACAGCCCGGCGGCGAAGGCCGGCATCCTGCCCGGCGATCGATTCGTCAGCGTCGACGGCAACAAGGTCGAAACCTTTGGCGACGTCCAGCGCCTGGTCTCGGGCCGCGCCGACGACATTATTACCTTCGTCATGCTGCGCGGCGGCAAGGAGGTCACGGTGACCGCGGCGCCGCGGCTAATGGAACAGGAAGACGCGCTCGGCAACAAGGTCAAGGTCGCCGTGATCGGCGTCGTCAACAACAAGGAACTCGGCCAGCCGCGACTCGTCACCTACACACCCGTCGGGGCGGTTGCAGCGGCCGTCCAGGAAACCGGGCATGTCATCCAGCGCACCGGCCAGTTCCTGCAGCGCTTTGTCGTTGGGCGCGAGGACAAATGTCAGCTGGGCGGCCCCGTGAAGATCGCGGACATGGCCGGCAAGGCGGCGAAACTGGGATTCGAATGGCTCGTGCAGCTGGTTGCAATGCTGTCGGTTGGCATCGGGTTTCTCAACCTTTTGCCGATTCCCCCCCTCGACGGCGGCCATCTCCTGTTCTACGGGGTGGAGGCCGTCATTCGCCGTCCGGTGTCGGAACGGATGATGGAAATGGCCTATCGGGCCGGGTTGCTTCTGGTGCTGTGCTTCATGGGGTTCGTTTTCTGGAACGATCTGTTTGGATGCTGAAATCATGAAGAAATTCGGCTTCTGCATGGCCGGTGTTGAGACGCCGTTTACCATGCACGGGGATATGAGTGACGCGAAAGCCACGCCGCAAGGCTAAGTAAATACAAATTAACCAGAAGCCTTGCGTGTAGGGAAAATCCGGTTAATACGGTAGGGGAAATTACCGCACGTCCGGTTTTCTCGCCGTGGGGACTACGAGAAAAGGTTATTAAGCCCGATGAAGGCAGCATCCAAGTTTCTGAGCGCCGCTTCCGCGGTGACCCTGTCCGCGGCTCTTGTCGTGCCAGGCGCTCTCGCAGTGCAGTTCGTTGCCACATCGGCGGCCGAAGCCGCTGTCGTCAGCAGAGTCGAAGTGAGCGGCAACCAGCGTATCGACGCTGAGACAATCCGCAATTACATCACCATCAAGCCGGGCAAGGCGTTCTCCAGTTCCGATATCGACAGCGCCATCAAGGCGCTGTTCGGCACCGGCCTGTTCTCGGATGTGCAGATCAACCAGGTCGGATCGACCCTGGTGGTCAAGGTTGCCGAGTACCAGGTCGTCAACCAGGTGCTGTTCCAGAACAACAAGAAGCTCAAGGACAATGCGCTTGCGGCGGCGGTGCAGCTGAAGCCGCGCGGGACGTTCTCGCAGGCAACGCTCGATGCCGACGTCGAATCGATCAAGGCTGCCTACAAACGTATCGGCCGGGACGATGTGACAGTGACCACTCAGGTCATGCAGCTCGGCGACAACCGCGTGAACGTGGTCTTCAACATCACCGAAGGCGAACGTACGCAAATCGCGGCGATCAATTTCGTCGGCAACAGCGCCTATTCGAGCCGCCGCCTGTCGGATGTGATCAATACCAAGCGTTCGTCGTGGGTTTCGTTCATCCTGCGCGACGACGTCTATGACGAGGACAAGCTGCGCGCCGACCAGGAACTGCTGCGCCGCTTCTACTACAATCACGGCTATGCCGACTTCCAGGTCGTGTCCGCAGTCGGCGAACTCGACAGCGCGACGAACAAGTACACGGTCACCATTACCGTCCAGGAAGGCGACCGCTACACATTCGGTGACGTCAGCGTCGAAAGCACGATCCCGGAAGTAGACGGCAAGGCACTGGAATCGGTGATCGAGACCCGCAAGGGCGACGTCTACAACGCCAAGGACGTCGAGGATTCCATCATTGCCCTGACCGAGAAGGTGGCCGGTTCCGGCTATGCCTTCGCGCAGGTGACGCCACGCGGCGACCGCAATTTCGAAAACCACACCATTTCGGTGGTCTACACGATCGACCAAGGCACCAAAGCCTATATCGAGCGCATCGAGATCCGTGGCAACGACCGCACGCGCGATTATGTCATCCGTCGCGAGTTTGACGTCAGTGAGGGCGACGCCTTCAACCAGGTGCTCATCCAGCGCGCGAAGAAGCGTCTGGAAAACCTTAATTACTTTGACAAAGTCGATATCTCGACCGTTCCGGGCTCGCAGCCTGACCAGGTCGTTCTGGTGGTCGACGTGGTCGAGAAGTCGACCGGTGAATTCTCGGTTGGTGCTGGCTATTCGACCGGTGGCGATACGGCTGGCCCATCCGTCGAAGGGTCGATCACCGAGCGCAACTTCCTTGGTCGTGGCCAGTTCATCAAGGTGTCGGCAGGCGGCGGCAAGAATTCGCGCGATTACAGCCTGTCCTTCACCGAGCCCTATTTCCTCGGACGGCGTATCGCTGCCGGCTTCGACATCTTTAAGCAGACCCGGAACTACGATCACTACGACAGCGACACCACGGGTGCGACCGTTCGCTTCGGTCTGCCGATCACGGACAGCATCTCGACGCAGCTCGCGTACAACATCTCGCAAGAGAAATACAAGCTGGATGATGGTTGCGTGACCGATGGCGTTTATGACCCCCTTAAGTGCAAGGTTTCAGACGCTATCCTGGATGGCATAGAGCAAAGTCCATGGATCAAGTCTTCTGTCAGCCTGGGGCTGGTCTACAACACTATCGACGACATGAAGAACCCGCATGAGGGTATCTACGCCAACACGACTGTGGAGGTTGCAGGTCTCGGTGGCGATGCAAAGTTCGTCAAGATCACCGGACGGGGCAGCATCTACCAGACGTTGTCTGAGCAATATGATCTGGTCGGGCTTATTTCGGGCGGCGCCGGTCATGTCGAAGGCTACGGCGGCGATGGCGATCTGCGCGTGTTCGATCACTTCCAGAGCAGCGACCGAATGATCCGCGGCTTCGCTTACGGTGGCATTGGTCCCGTCGACAGTGATGGTGCGGGCGACCACCTGGGCGGCACCACCTATTTCAATGCTTCGGCGGAAGCCCAGTTCCCGCTGCCGGTAGTTCCGGAGAGTTTCGGCCTGCGCGGCGCGGTGTTTGCGGACGCGGCAACGCTCTACGGCAGCAAGGTCGCCCACGATTTGGTCGACCAGTCGTCGGTCGACATGAAGCTGCGCGCCTCGGTCGGTGTCGGCCTTATGTGGGCGTCGCCGTTCGGTCCGATCCGTATCGACTATGCGATCCCGGTCAAGAAGGAAGCGTCCGACGATGTGCAGGAATTCAACTTCGGCATATCGACCCGCTTCTGATCGGTGGCCAACGATGCTCCCGGGTCTTTAAGGTCCGGGAGAAAATGTTCCGATCTAGCTGGATATAGCTTCTGGAATGACCGATCCGGTGTTCTTCGCGCCATCACGCCGGTATACGGCGGGCGAAGTCGCGAATCTGACCGGCTCGGTGCTTGTCGATTCCGGCCAATCCGATATTTTCATCGATGCGCTCGCGCCGGCCAGCGAAGGCGGTGAGAATGCGCTCGTATTTGTCGACGGCAGGCGTAATTCCGCGCTGATGCCGTCGCTGCGGGCGGCCGCGGTGCTGTGTCCGGCGGAATTTGCCGGCAAGGCGCCGGCCGGCATGGCCGTTCTGGTTCATGCCCGTCCGCAGCAGGCCTTCGCGCTGGTCGGACGGCTGCTGTTTCCGAGGGCGGCGACGCCGGGACCGATGACCAGTGAAACCGGTGTCTCGCCGCATGCTCATGTCGATGTGACCGCGCATGTCGAAGCAGGTGCCATCGTCGAGGCCGGAGCGGTCATCGGGCCGGGAGCGTCGATCGGCAGCGGTACCGTCATCGCGCCCAATGCGGTCATCGGACAATCCTGCCAGATCGGCCGCGACGGTTATGTCGGTCCCGGCGCCAGCATCCAGTATGCCTTGATCGGCAACCGCGTCATCATCCATGGCGGTGCCAGGATCGGCCAGGATGGTTTTGGCTTCGTCGGTGGCGCCAAGGGCCCGGAACGCGTGCCGCAGATCGGCCGTGTCGTCATTCAGGACGACGTCGAGATCGGCTCCAACACCACCGTCGATCGCGGCGCCATGTCCGATACGATCATCGGCCAGGGTACCAAAATCGACAATCTCGTGCAGATCGCCCATAACGTTCGCATCGGTCGCAATTGCATAATCGCCGGGCTTTCGGGTATTTCTGGGTCCGTGGTCGTAGGTGACAATGTCACAATGGGCGGTGGCGTCGGGCTTGCGGATCACCTAACCATCGGGACAGGGGCCAAGCTTGCCGCCAGAAGTGGATTTATGAGCAATGTCCCTGCAGGCGAGATCTGGGGCGGTTATCCGGCACAGCCGATGGCGGAAGCCATGCGGGAGATAGCCATGCTGCGCAAGCTCGCCAGGAGCCGCAAAAAGGGCGAGGGAGGCAATGGCTGACATGATCGCGTCGACGACGCTGGAAGCGGTCGACATTATGGGGCTGATAAAGCTCTTGCCGCACCGCTATCCGTTCCTGATGATCGATCGCATCGTCGACATCGATGGCGACGAGTCCGCCGTCGGCATCAAGAACGTGACCATAAACGAGCCACATTTTCAGGGGCATTTTCCAGAGCAGCCTGTGATGCCAGGTGTGCTTATCGTCGAAGCGATGGCGCAGACGGCTGGTGCCATCTGCATCCGTAGCCTCGGGACTGAAAAGCCGTCGCTGGTCTATTTCCTGACCATCGACAACGCCAAATTCCGCAAACCGGTCGTCCCCGGCGACCAGTTGAAGATCTATGTCAAGAAAATCAAGAAACGCGGCAATCTGCTCAAATTCGCTTGTGAAGCCATGGTCGACGGCGCCAAGGCGGCCGAGGCCGAGATTTCAGCCATGATGGTCACCAGCGACTGACGATCGAATGCTTATGAAAATCAAGACATCCATCCATGTTTCTTCCGTTGTGGAGGAAGGCGCCCAAATCGGCGACGGTGTGCGCATCGGACCGTTCTGCCACGTCGGCGCCGATGTCGTGATCGGCGACGGCGTCGAACTGGTCAGTCATATCTCGGTAATGGGCGCGACTTCAATCGGTGCTTCGACCAAGGTCTACCCAATGGCGACATTGGGCGCCCCACCACAGAACACCAAGCACAGGGGCGGCCGCACCACCCTGGTCATCGGCCAGAACTGCACGATCCGCGAAGGCGTGACCATGCATCTCGGCACCGATTCCAGCCGCGGCGAGACGACGGTCGGCGACAATGGCAATTTCCTTGCCTACGCCCACATCGCCCATGATTGCGTGGTGGGCAACAACGCGACGTTCGCCAACGGCGCGACGCTGGGCGGCCACTGCGAGGTCGGCAACAATGTCTATATCGGTGGGCTGACCGCCGTGCATCAGTTTGTCCGCATCGGCGACAACGCCTTTCTGGGCGGCTGCTCGGCGATCGTCGGCGACGTCATTCCCTATGCCATCGCGGTCGGCAACCGTGCCAGCCTGCGCGGCCTCAACATCATAGGCCTGAAGCGCTCCGGCCTGCCGAGATCCGAGATCCATGTGCTGCGCAAGGCCTACAGGATGATCTTCGACCGTTCCCGCACAGTTGGCGAGAACATCGAATTCGCCAAGGCGGAGTTCGCGTCTTCGCCGACCGCCATGAAAATCATCGATTTCATCTCCAGTCGCGGCAAGCGGCACTACGCTGTGCCGTCGCTCAAGGGCGGCGATGGCGACGATGTCGATGACGAAGACTGAGACAGCGGCAGCGCGTCTTGATCTCCCGCCAGGCGCCAGGGTCGGCATTATCGCCGGCGGTGGCAGTCTGCCCGTAGAGGTCGCGGCCGGTTCGGCTGAACAAGGCTATCCGCCCTTTGTCATCCTGATGGACGGCGAGGTCGACCGCACGGCGGAGCTCTCCCGGTATGAGCATGAAAGCCTCGCTCTGGAAGGCATCGGCTCGCTGATATCGTTGCTGCGGCGGCACCGGATCACCCATCTGGTGCTTGCCGGGGAGATCAAGCGCCGGCCAAGACTGACACAGCTGCGTCCAAGTCTCGGTCTGCTCGCAGTGATACCGGTCGTTGTCGCGGCGCTGGCGCGTGGCGATGATGGCCTGCTGAAGGTCTTGGCGCGAGGCCTCGAAGCGCGGGGAATAAAGGTCGTCGGCGCCCATGAGATCGTGCCGAACCTTGTCGCTGCCGAAGGCGTGCTGACGAAAGCCTCGCCAAGGAAATCCGACTGGCGCGACATCGAGGCCGGCCTTGCGGCGGCAAAGGCCATAGGGGCGCTCGATATTGGCCAGGCGGCGATCGCCGTCGGCGGCCGGACCATCGCGTTGGAAGGTATCGAGGGAACAGCAGGACTGCTCGACCGTGCGAAGCTGCTGCGTGGCCACGGCCGTATTGCCGGCAAGACCCGCGGTGTCCTGGTCAAGTGCGCCAAGCCTGGTCAGGAACTGCGCGCGGATCTTCCCTCCATCGGCCCGCAAACGGTCGAAGCCGTGCATGCGGCCGGGCTTGCCGGCATTGCCGTGGAAGCGGGACGTTCGCTGGTTCTCGAAGGCCCGGAAACCATCGCGTGCGCCAACGCGCTTGGTCTGTTCGTCATTGGTCTGCCTGCCGCGACGGAGCCACGCAATGGTTGACAGGGCATTGAAGATCGCAATCGTTGCCGGCGAGGAGTCCGGCGATCTGCTCGGTGCCGACATCGTGCGTTCGCTCAAGCAGGCTACCGGGCGCGACGTGCGACTCGTCGGCCTCGGCGGTCGCCATTTGCAGGCACAGGGACTGGTCCCGCCATTCGATGCCGGTGAGATCGCCCTCATGGGCTTCAGCGTCATCCTGCGCGACCTGCCGCGGCTGATGCGGCGGATCAACGAGCTGGCCAGGAGCGTTGCGGACGAGAAGCCTGATTGCCTCATCACCATCGACAGCCCGGACTTTTCGTTGCGCGTCGCCAAAAAGGTCCGTGCGGCCAATCCGTCGATCCCGATCATCCACTATGTCTGCCCGAGCGTCTGGGCGTGGCGGCCGGGCAGGGCGGCGGCGATGAAGCCCTATGTCGACCATATCCTCTGCATCCTGCCGTTCGAGGTGAAGGAGCTTGAGCGGCTGGGCGGCCCCCTGGGCACCTATGTCGGGCATCGCCTCATGCATGATGCGGGCGTGCTCAGCGCGGCCAAGGCACAGGACCTGCCGCGCGACCTTGCTGCGGACCGCGTGAAGACGCTGCTCGTTCTGCCCGGCTCGCGGCGCGGCGAGGTGCGTCGGCTGCTCGATCCGTTTGGCGAAACCGTGTCGATGCTGCGCGCGCGCGGGCACCGCCTGCGGCTGTTGCTGCCGACAGTTCCGCATGTCGCCGACCTGGTCAAATCCTCGGTAAACCGTTGGGATGAAAAGCCTGAGATCATCATCGATCCGCAGCGCAAATGGCAAGCGTTCGGCAAAGCCGATGCCGCACTCATCGCGTCCGGGACGGTGTCCCTGGAACTGGCGCTGGCCGGTGTGCCGATGATCTCCTGCTATCGGCTCGATCCTGTCGCGCGCGTCGTCGCGCCGTATATGGTTTCGGTCTGGTCGGCACTGCTGCCCAATCTGATCTCGGATCGAGCGTTGATCCCTGAATTCTACAATGAGTACGTCAAGCCGAACAATTTGGCTCGGCAATTGGAGGCGCTGTTTGCCGACAGCGGCATGCGGGCCTGGCAGAAGCAAGGCTTCGCCGAGATCACGCGGCGCATGGCGACCGAGAAGCCGTCCGGAGAGATCGCTGCGCAGGTCGTGATGCGGTACATTAAGAGAGCGAATAGCGAATAGGAAGAAGGCCGTTCTCACCGCCTCGGTCTATATGAGGGCATAGCGTTGGTTTCCCGCTAAACAACGCCAAGGGAGATCAAATCGCGAACACGAACCGGATGGTGTGCTGAACTTCTCTGTGGGTGGAACGTTGCCCTTCTCTCGTCGGTGGGAACTAGCAAGCAGCGCCACTTCCGGTCATTTGCGGTTATGGCGAACAAGGTCGCATGTATATCCGCAAGCAGACTTTCGGGCTTTTGCGGCATTTTGGAGTTCACTTGACGACCGAAAACTCGAACTGGTCCCCGCGGTAAACGGCCTTGTATTCGTCGTCGCGCCCTGGCGTCCTGAACACATTGCGAAAAATCGCCCCACAGCTTGTCAGTTCTATGGGAAAGGCGTTGCACAAGAAATCGCCTTGCACCCACGAGGTTCCTACGCGGCTCCTCTGGCCAACGGTCTCGCTGACGGCGCCGTCGACCGAGGTTGTGCGCTGCATCGGCAGGAACGTGGGCATTACCAATTTTCCGCGCGTTTCGTGCCCGAACATGAGAGACTTTATTTCCGCCCCTGTGAGCCGGTCCTTCGGATTCATGCCTGCCTTTGCCAATGCCGACAGCTCTGGCACACCTGCCTTGGTCAGCCCGGCCAAAAGGCGTTCGATATCGGCTGTATTCTTGAACACCATGTAATCCTGGGTCATCAACTGGCTCGGCTCCCATTCCATTCTCTGCGCAACAACCTTCCTAAGCGTTTCCAAAGCCGCCGCGGCCTGGTCTGTGCGCCCAAGATGCCCATAGGCCGAAATAAGGACCTGCAGGGCATAAAATTTCGCCCGTGGATCGGCCGATATAAGGTCCATCTTCTCGATAGAGCGAACCGCGTCCTCAAACTTCTCCTGGCCGAACTCGGCCAGTCCGGCTTGGTAGCGCCTGTAGTCCATCCACGAGTTTGGGTCGACGCGCGCAGCCGCATCGAGATAGCTAAGCACTTCCTTCGGCCTGCCGTTGAAATTCAGAGCATTGGCCAGCGAGAGATAATTCCAAGTATCGCTGGGATCTAGCGCCACCGACTTCAGAAGAACGGTAACTGCGTCGTCCGAGTCGTGCTCGCGGACCATCAACTCGGCGACGAGCTGATAGTAGCCCGGCGAAGGATACCTGGCCGCCGCTTCCAGGGTTTCATAGATCTTGCCCTGGGCCACGTCGGTCGTAAGCCCCATTACTACGACCCGACCGACATCCGCGTCCCAGTAGGCCCAGGCGAGCTGGGCGTACGCCGCGCCGAAATCGGGGTCGAGTTGCACGGCTTGCTGGAAATACTTCACAGCCTGCGCAAACTCCTCGGGCGTGTTGATACGGTTGTAGATGTCCATCCCCTTGAGATAGGCCTCATAGGCCTCGGGATTACTGGTGCCTCCGGCCCGGGTAGCCGGCGCGCCGCTCACCAGGCGGAGCTGGAGCGCACCCGCGATGCTGCTGACAACGCTGTCCTGCAGCGCGAATACGTCTGCCCACCGGCCGTCGAAACGCTCCGCCCAGAGATGTCTGGAAGTCGAGCCATCGATCAGCTGCGCATTGATGCGCATGTCGTCGCCGACGCGGCGAATCGAGCCTTTCAGCAGGTACCGGACGCCCAATGCCGCCGCAATCTCCGCCGGCTTTGGGTCCTTGTCCTTGTAAGCGGAGGCCGCGTTGGGGGAGAAGACGAAAAGACCCGGCACACGCGCCAGTGCGGTCGTCAGATCCTCGGTGAAGCCGTTGGCGAGATATTCTTGTTCCTTGTCGTCGCTGAGATTGTCGAAGGGCAGGACGACTAGCGAGGCCCGGGTGTCGGCTGCCTCGCTGACGGTCGGAACGGCAAGCTGTGCAGGCCTCTCCCACGGCTGCCACCATGCTACTGCAAGGCCGAGAGCCAGGACGAGAACACCCGCCGTGACTGGAAGACGCCAGGCGCGCGGCTGGCGGCGAGCATGGAGGGTCTTGCCCGCTGCCGCTGGATCAAGCAGTACGCGATACGCCCGAACTGGTTCGGTGATGTTCTTAACCCTCTGTTCGCCCATTGACGCAAATGTGAACGCTAGCTTCCTCTCGACCTCCTTGGCCACTTTTCCCGAGACGCAGATGCCGCCCGGTTCCGCTAACTGCTGAAGTCTGGCCGCGATGTTGACCCCATCGCCATACCGGTCGTCGCCGTCAACGATCACCTCGCCGAGGTTGATACCGATCCGCACCAGGATCTGTTCCGACTCGGGAAGCGAGGCGTTGCGCTCGGACAGGCCGCGCTGCAGCGACACTGCACATTCGACGGCATCGACGACACTGCCGAATTCGGCCAGCATCCCATCGCCCATCAGCTTGAAGATATGGCCGTGGTGGCGAGCGATTTCGGGTTCGAACAGCTCTTTGCGTCCGGCACGAAGGCGCTCGAATGTACCGGCCTCGTCGCGCTCCATCAGAGACGAATAGCCCACTACATCTGCGGCTAGAATCGCGGAAAGCTTGCGGTCCATTGTTGGCCTGGCCCCGGCGGAACATAGCATTGGTTGTTCCGATAAGAAACTGACCTCACCAGCACTCAGCAAATCCCTATTTTCCGCGCGTTCATTGATGGCTGATGCGGCGACGGTTGACCAATATCGTATTCTACCACATTCAAGACATTCGAGCTTACCTGTCGGAATGGCTCGTTTGGGTCATGGATGTGAATTCGGCCGAGCGGGTGGGAGCATATTGCCTTCTCCGGCGACTTCCTTTGGGATCGAGCAGCCAAAGCAGCCGGCCGGAAAGCTCTCAATCTGTCCGCGAAACAGCGGGCAGCATGACGATGTTCAAGCTTCGTTCCCCCTTAGCGTTGTTTAGCGGGAAACCAACGCTATGCCCTATATAAAAGTCCCTATTCGCTACTGGCTATTCGCTCCCATCACCGCTTGGCGATCGGCACGTAGTCGCGCTCCGGCGCGCCGGTGTAGAGCTGGCGCGGGCGGCCGATCTTCTGGCGCGGATCCTCGATCATCTCTTTCCACTGCGCGATCCAGCCTACGGTGCGGGCGACCGCGAACAGCACGGTGAACATCGTGGTGGGGAAGCCCAGCGCCTTCAGCGTGATGCCGGAATAGAAGTCGACGTTCGGGTACAGCTTCTTCTCGATGAAATAGGGATCGGTCAGCGCGATCTTCTCCAGTTCCATGGCGATGTCGAGCAGCGGATCGTCCTTGATGCCGAGTTCGCCCAGAACCTCGTGCGCCGTCTTCTGCATGATCTTGGCGCGCGGATCGTAGTTCTTGTAGACGCGGTGGCCGAAGCCCATCAGCCGGAACGGGTCGTTCTTGTCCTTGGCGCGGGCGATGAACTCCGGGATATTGTCGACATGGCCGATCTCGCCCAGCATGTTGAGCGCCGCTTCATTGGCGCCGCCATGGGCCGGCCCCCACAGGCAAGCAATGCCGGCGGCGATGCACGCGAACGGGTTGGCGCCAGAAGAGCCGGCGAGACGAACGGTCGAGGTCGAGGCATTCTGCTCGTGATCGGCATGCAGGATGAAGATGCGCTCCATGGCGCGCGCCAGCACCGGGTTGATCTTGTATTCCTCGCATGGCACGGCAAAGCACATATGCAGGAAATTGGCTGCGAAATTCAGCTCGTTCTTCGGGTAAATGAAGGGCTGGCCGATGTGGTATTTGTAGGCCATCGCGGCGATCGTCGGCATCTTGGCGATTAATCGCATCGACGCCACCATGCGCTGGTACGGGTCGGAGATGTCGGTGGAATCGTGATAGAAAGCCGACAGCGCGCCGACCACGCCGCACATCACCGCCATCGGGTGCGCGTCGCGGCGGAATCCAGTGAAGAAGCGCGACATCTGTTCGTGCACCATGGTGTGGCGCGTCACGCGGTAATCGAAATCGTCCTTCTGCGCCTTGGTCGGCAATTCACCGTAGAGCAGGAGATAGCAGACCTCGAGGAAGTCGCCGTGTTCGGCCAACTGGTCGATCGGGTAGCCGCGATGCAGCAGTATGCCGGCGTCGCCGTCGATGAAGGTGATTTCGGACTCGCAGCTTGCGGTCGAGGTGAAGCCGGGATCGTAGGTGAAGGCCCCGGTGGTGGTGTAGAGCGAAGCGATGTCGATGACATCAGGCCCGACAGAACCGCTTCTCACCTTGAATTCGTGGGTCTTGCCGGCGAATGCAAGTGTTGCCGTGGCCTCCTGGCCCTTGCCGCCCAAGTCCAGTTTTTTAGCAGCGTCGGTCATTGCAAACTCCTTCTTGTTTCCTCATGCCGGCAAAGGCAAAATTCTGCAGAGCGACACGTTGAGATCACCGCAATGCGCGTATTCGCCACCGCATTTCAGGAGGTGCGTGCCAGATTGGGCCAAGGCCTAATGTTGCACTGCGAAACCCGCCTTTCAATGCCAATCTTCTTGGGCCAGATTGCTGCTAATCGATTTGGTCTTCTATGCGCGCCAGGCTTTCCTCGCGGCCGAGCACGGCAAGCACATCGAACACGCCCGGCGACGTGCTTTTGCCGGTCAAAGCGGCGCGCAGAGGCTGGGCCACGGCGCCGAGCTTGTGGCCACCAGCCATGGCAACCTCGCGGATCGCGGCCTCTGCCGAGGCGGCCGTCCAATCACTTGTAAGCCCATTCAAAGCTTCGTGAGCGCCGCGCAGGATCTTGCGGGCATCGTCATTGAGCAAAAGGGCCGCCTTGTCGTCGATCGGTAGTGGCCGGGTGGCAAACAGGAAGGCAGCACCATCGACGAGTTCGACCAGCGTCTTGGCGCGCTCCTTCAGGCCCGGCAACGCGGCCAGCAGCTGCGCCTTGTTGCTGTCGTTCAGACGCGCGGCCATCGCCGAGCCGCCTTCGAGATAGGGCAGGGTAGCGATGAAGATATCGAACAGCTCGGCGTTGCCCATGCGGCGCATATGCGCGCCGTTGATCGCCTCCAGCTTGGCGAAGTCGAATCGGGCCGCGCTTTTGTTGACGTCACCGATGTCGAACCAGGAGATCATATCGTCGATCGACATGATCTCGTCGTCGCCGTGGCTCCAGCCCAAGCGCGCCAGGTAGTTCAGCAATGCCTCCGGCAGATAACCCATGGCACGATAGGCTTCGACGCCGAGCGCGCCATGCCGTTTCGACAGCTTGGCGCCATCGGCACCGTGGATCAACGGGATGTGCGACATCGAGGGCACGGCCCAGCCCATGGCGTTGTAGATCACAGTCTGGCGCGCGGCGTTGGTCAGATGATCGTCGCCGCGGATGATATGGGTGACGCCCATGTCATGATCGTCGACGACGACTGCATGCATGTAGGTCGGATTGCCGTCCGAACGCAGGATGATGAAATCGTCGAGATCCTTGTTGGGGAAGCGTACCTCGCCCTGGACACGGTCATGGACAATCGTCTCGCCCTCGGTCGGCGCCTTGATGCGGATGGCACCCTTGTCGCCTGCAGGCGCCTCTGAGGGGGCACGGTCGCGCCAGCGGCCATCATAGCGGGGCGGCAGGCCTTTGGCTCTGGCGGCCTCGCGCATCGCCTCCAGTTCGGCCGGCGTGGCATAGCAATAATAAGCCTTGCCCAGGCGCACGAGTTCCTCGGCCACCTCGCGGTGGCGCGGCGCGCGCTCGAACTGCGACACCGGCTCGCCGTCCCAGGTCAGGCCGAGCCAGGAAAGTCCGTCGAGAATGGCAGCCGTCGCCGCGTCGTTGGAGCGTTCGCGATCGGTATCTTCGATGCGCAGCAGCATCGTGCCGCCGGTGTGCCTTGCATACAGCCAGTTGAACAGCGCCGTGCGCGCGCCGCCTATATGCAGGTAGCCGGTGGGCGAGGGAGCAAAACGGGTGACGACCTTGTCGGACATGTAACTCTCGGAAACCATCTGAAGCGGGTGCGGTGCGCGGACTTTCGCGCGCCCGGCGTTCATGTAGCATAGGGTGTCGAGGGCGCAAGGGGCAGACCCGATGGCTGGACGAGGCTGGGGCTCGGATCAGGACGAGGACGCTGTCATTGGCGTCAGCGAGCGGTCCCTGTTTGCAGCGCCACTGCCAGCTTCATTGCCGCCGCCATCGCCCCTTGTGCCGGCACCCGACAAGGCGCCTTTGCAAGCCGGTGTCTCCGCCCCTGTTCCAACTGCCGAAGCCAGCAGGATCGTGCGCTTGCGCCGGCAGATTGGCCTGATATCACCGCCGCGCCTGCGCAATAGCCTGGCCATGGCGGCGGGCCTGGAACTCGACCGAGGCGTGGCCTTCCTGCTGGTGCCGGTCTGCCTGGCAAGCGGGGCGATCGGCTATTTTTCGCTTGTGGCGGAGCCGGACTTCGCAAAGCCTGTCGCAGTTGTCATCTTGGCGGGGCTCTGTGCGCTGGTCTCGCGTTCCTGGCCGAAAACCCATCTGTCCTTCATGGCGGCGCTTTTGTGTACACTCGGCCTGCTCGCCGCGAAGGTCGAGACATGGCGAGCCGGAACGCAGATGCTGGGCTCGGAAATCTCGACGCAAGTGACCGGCCGGGTCGTCTCGCTCGAACGGATGGAGAGCGGTCGCATCCGGCTGACAATCGACGTGGCATCGACTGCAAGGCCGAAACTGCGCTATGCGCCGGAGCGGGTGCGGCTTTCGGCACGCAATATCCCGGCGGACATGACCGCCGGTTCCCTGATCACTGGGTATGCCAAGCTGTTGCCACCGACCGGGCCGGTGCGGCCGGACAGCTACGACTTCTCCTTCGACAGCTATTTCGCCGGCATCGGCGGCAGCGGTTTCTTTCTCGGCAATCCAAAACTTGTCGTCACCGATGACGATAACATGCCGTTGGCGGCCCGGCTTTCCTCGGGGATCGAAAAAGCCCGTGAGGCCATTGCCGATCACATCAGGGGCAGCGTCGGTGGCGCCGAAGGCGAGATCGCCGCGGCGCTGATCGTCGGCGTTCGCGCCGGCATTCCCGATGACGTGAACGAGGCGATGCGGCGTACCGGCATCTATCACATCATCTCCATTTCCGGACTGCACATGGCGCTGGTCGCTGGCACCATCATGGGTTTGCTGCGTGGCGCCTTCGCCCTGTTTCCGGATTTTTCCGCGCGTCGCCCGGTCAAGAAGTATGCTGCGGCTGCCGCACTGTTCTCGATCGCCGCCTATCTTATCATCTCAGGCGTCGTCGTTGCCGCCGAGCGCAGTTTCATCATGCTGGCGGTGATGCTGATTGCCGTTCTTTTTGATCGGGCAGCACTGACGATGCGCAATCTGGCGATCTCGGCGATCGCGGTCATCATGGTGTCGCCGCATGAAGTGGTCGGCCCGAGTTTTCAAATGTCGTTTGCCGCGACGGCCGCGCTGGTCGGTGCCTATGCCGGCTGGGCGGATCATCGTGCGGGGAAGGCGAGGCCACCGCCGCCAAAGCGATCCTTGCCCGGCTTCCTGACGCGAAAATTCCTGCTGGCGGCAGGCGGCCTTGCCATGACCTCCATCATCGCCGGCAGCGCCACGGCGCTGTTTGCCATCTGGCATTTTCAGCGTGTGTCGCCGCTCAGCCTGTTCGCCAACCTGGCCATCATGCCTATCGTAACAGTCGTGATGTTCCTGGCTGTCGCCAGCGCGCTGCTGATGCCATTCGGGTTGGACTGGCCGGCCCTCTATCTGATGGGCAAAGGCCTGACGGTGATGATCGCGATGTCCGGATGGATTTCCGAGCGTTCGCCAGTCGACGCAATCGGTTTGATTTCGCAGCAATCCGTCGTGCTGGTGACGATTGCCTTGGTCATCGCGACGATGGCGACCACATGGTTGCGGCTCGCAGCGCTTCCCTTCGCGCTTGCCGGCCTGTTGACCGTCTCGGATACGCGCGTACCTGACGTGCTGGTCTCGGAGGATGCGAGGCTGGTGGCGCTGCCGATTGGCGGCGGCGAACTCGCGGTCAGCCGGGCCAGGCCGAACGAATTCACCGTCGACAACTGGAAGCGTGCGCTGACATCCGAAAGCATTATCGCGCCGGAGGTGTTCGACGAAGGCGACGGGCAATTCGACGTCGAGGATGCGGCTGAAATGCCGCCGGGAGCGCCATTCTATTGCACATCAGGCGTTTGTCTCGCCAGGCATCCGTCCGGAGCTATCATTGCCTATGTCGAGGACCGAAAGGACACCTGGAAAGCCTGCGGCTTCGCCGACCTGATCGTCATCAACGACGCGACGGCCTATGACGCTTGTCACAACCCGCTGGTTCTCGTCATCACCAAACGGCAACTGGCTCGCAATGGCAGTGCTGCCGTCTTCTTCGATCGCCAGTCGGCGACCACGCCGGCAACGGTCAGCTTTGCGGTGGGTAGGCCCTACCGGCCTTGGCACGTGCAACGCAAGTTTTCGCGTGAGGCGAGGGGCCTGCCGCCCTTCAAGAGACCGGACAAGCCCGTCGTTAAACCGCAGCTGCCTCAGTAACGGCGGATCAGGCCGACAAGCTTGCCCTGCACCTTGACCCGGTCTGGTCCGAAAATCCGTGTCTCATAGGCCGGATTGGCGGCTTCGAGAGCAATCGAGGCACCCTTGCGGCGGAACCGCTTCAGCGTCGCTTCCTCTTCATCCACCAGCGCCACGATGATCTCGCCAGGGCTCGCCGTATCGGCGTTGCGGATGATGACGGTGTCGCCGTCGAAGATGCCGGCCTCGATCATCGAGTCGCCCTTGACCTCCAGCGCATAGTGCTCGCCTCCCATGATCATGTCCGGCGGCACCGAGATCGAATGGGTCTGGTGCTGGATGGCATCGATCGGCACACCGGCGGCGATGCGCCCCATCACAGGGATCGACACGGCGGAGACCACGTCGTCGTCATTGCCGGCTGAAGGCATCCGTGAAGACGCCGGCTTGATCTGCCGGCCAAGGCCGCCCTGGCCGAGACTGGCCTGACCAAGACTGCCCTGGATGACGCTAGGCGAGAACTTTTTCGCCGCGTTGAGGCCGGGCGCGATCGAATCCGGCAGCCGCAGCACTTCCAACGCGCGCGCCCGGTTGGGCAGCCGGCGAATGAAGCCGCGCTCTTCCAGTGCCGTGATCAAACGATGAATCCCGGATTTGGAGGCAAGGTCGAGCGCCTCCTTCATCTCGTCGAAGGATGGCGGAATGCCGCTTTCCTTCAGGCGTTCATGAATGAACATCAGCAGTTCGTGTTGCTTGCGTGTCAGCATGGCGGCCCCCAGGGTACCTAAAACCAGAATCAGAAAACAAACCCAGAACAAACACTATATGTTCCAGTTGTGTTCTGCAACCGTTTAAAGTTTAATGAATCTGTTAAGGCCGCTGAAATTATTTGGCGCGCGCCAGCGCGCTTGGGTGATCACGGCATGCCGTCACAAGGCGCTTTCCGGCATTGAAATTGTTATGGTTAATGGGCTGCCGCCCATCGTTGGCCCAAGCTTTGGCATGAGCTGCCCATGGATCCGCGACGGGGCATTTCCAGCCTTCCATGCGTTCGTCTGCCGTGAACGAAACGAAGCCAAAATGCCAACCTTGGTTAATTTGTTGATGCCAGTGTTGGCCAGCAGCGGCAACCGGATTTGTGCACTGGAAATTCGTCCCTCCATCATCCGACCAAGAGGCAACGATGCGACAACAGTTGGGACGACTGCGTCAGGTCACGGCCTCCTTGACGGCGAAACGCTGGTCCTTCCATGCATCCGTTCGCAGAATGTCTTCCAGCACCTCGACCGCCAGCCACACGTCCTTGTAGCCGACATAGAGCGGCGTAAATCCGAAACGGATGGTTGACGGCGCGCGGAAGTCACCGATCACTCCGCGCTCGATCAGCGCCCGCATGATTTGATAGCCATGATCGTGAACGAACGACACCTGGCTGCCGCGCCTGGTCGCGTCGCGGGTGCTCTCCAGCGTGAGGCCATAGGCGCCGCACTTCGCTTCGACGAGCTGGATGAACAGTTCGGTCAGCGCGACGCTTTTCTTTCGCAATGCCGCCACGTCGACGTCGTTCCAGATTGCGAGCGCACCTTTGAGCGCCCGCATCGACAGGACCGGCTGCGTGCCGCACAGAAAGCGGCGGATACCGGTGCCGGCAACATAGCCTCGTTCGAAGGCAAAGGGCCGTGCATGCCCCCACCAGCCGCTGAGCGGCTGGCTGATCGCGCCGTGGTGGCGTTGCGCGGCATAGATGAAGGCCGGCGCGCCTGGACCGCCGTTGAGGTACTTGTAGGTGCAGCCGACAGCGAAATCGGCTTTTGCATGATCGAGCTCGACTGGCAGAGCGCCAGCGGTGTGGCATAGATCCCAGACGATCAGCACTCCGGCCGCATGAGCTATGCGCGTCAGCGCCGCCATGTCGCGCAGTTCACCCGATTTGTAATTGACGTGGTTGACCAGCACCACCGCGACGCTTTCGTCGATCAGCTCTTCGATGGTTGGCGCGTCGACGCCCGCGAGGCGCAGAAGGACCCCATCCCGGGTCGAGGCAACGCCTTCGGCGATGTAGAGGTCGGTGGGAAAACTGTCAGCCTCGGCGACGATGGCCGATCGGCCGGGCCGCATCTCCATCGCGGCATGTAGCACCTTGTAGATGTTGATCGACGTCGTGTCGCAGACAACAGTCTGTCCGGCTGCGGCCCCGATCAAGCGTCCGAGCTGGTCGCCGAGTTCGATCGGCATCTCGAACCATCCGGCTGTATTCCAGGCCCGAATGAGATCCTTGGCCCATTCCTCGGTGGCCGCCTGCTGCAGCTCGCCGAAAACGGCATGCGACGCTGCCCCAAGCGAATTGCCGTCGAGATAGATCACCCCCTCCGGCAGAATGAAACGATCGCGCATGGCGCGGAGCGGATCCGTGGCATCCATCGCTTCGATTGCAGCGAGATCAGGAATTCCACTCATGGTCAGTCAGTCCTCGGTTGTTCGCGAAGGTTTTCCGCTGCAAGCGCGCCCTCGATGTGCCTGTTCTCATTTCGATTGTGTCAAAGCCGGGTACGGACTGCCCACAGCTCCGGAAACAGCACGACCTCGAGCATCTTCTTGAGATACGAAGCACCCGACGTGCCGCCGGTGCCGCGTTTCAGGCCGATGATGCGCTCGACCGTGGTGACGTGGTTGAAGCGCCAGCGGCGGAAATAGTCCTCGAAGTCGACCAGCTTCTCGGCCAGTTCGTAGAACATCCAGTAGCGCTGCGGGTCGCGGTAGATGGTCTGCCAGGCGACCAGAACCTCTTCATTCTCGGTTCGCGTCTCACGCCAATCCGTGCGCCTGGCATCGGTGCCGATGTCGAATCCGTTGCGCGCCAGAAGCAGCAGCGCTTCGTCGTAGAGCGACGGCTCCGCCAGGATCGCCTCCAGCTTGCCGCTGAGGTCCGGCCGGTGCTTGTGAGGGCCCAGCATGGCGAGGTTGCGGTTGCCGGCCATGAACTCTATGGCGCGATACTGCCAGGACTGGAAACCCGAGGACTGGCCGAGTGCATCGCGGAACTCGGTATATTCGCTGGGCGTCATCGTGCGCAGCACATCCCAGGCGTTGTTGAGCTGTTCGAAAATGCGGGCGACGCGCGACAGCATCTTGAAGCTTGGCTCGAGGCGATCGGCGCGGATCGAGCGGATCGCAGCGCCAATCTCGTGCAGGGCGAGCTTCATCCACAGTTCGGAGGTCTGGTGCTGGATGATGAACAGCATCTCGTCATGCGCCGAAGACAGCGGCGTCTGGGCCTCCAGCACTTTCTCCAGGTGCAGATAGTCGCTGTAGGACATGCTCTCCTTGAACGACATCTGTGCGCCTTCGGACGCCGGATCGTAGGGTTCGCTCAATTGATCTTCTCCGTGCGCAGCCGAAAACGCTGGATCTTGCCGGTCTGGGTCTTGGGCAGCGCGGCGATAAATTTCACCGATCGCGGATATTTATAGGGCGCGATCGTTGCCTTGACGTGGTCCTGCAGGCGCTTGGTCGTCAATGCGTCCGGCGCTACGCCCTGCACCAGCACGACGTGCGCTTCGACGATCTGGCCGCGTTCGGCATCTTCCGTGCCGATCACCGCGCATTCGGCAACATCCGGGTGCGACAGGAGTGCCGCCTCGACCTCGGGTCCGGCAATGTTGTAGCCGGCGCTGACGATCATGTCGTCGGAGCGCGCGGCGAAATGGAAGAAGCCGTCTTCGTCCTGCGTGAAGGTGTCGCCGGTGAGGTTCCAGCCGTCGCGGACGTAGTCCTTCTGCCTGTTATCGGCCATGTAGCGGCAGCCGGTCGGTCCGCGCACCGCCAGCCTGCCGGTCGCGCCGCGCGGCAGCTCGCGCATCTCCTCGTCGACGATGCGCGCCTCGTAGCCGCCCACCGGCTTGCCGGTCGACGCCGGCTTCATGTCGTCAAAGCGGTTGGAGATGAAGATGTGCAGCATCTCGGTGGCGCCGATGCCGTCGAGGATAGGCTTGCCGGTCTTTTGCGTCCACTCTTCGAAAACCGGAGCGGGCAAGGTTTCGCCAGCCGAAACGGCGACACGCAGCGATGACAGATCGGCCCCTTCATCCATGGCCTTCAGCATGGCGCGGTAGGCGGTCGGCGCGGTGAAGGAGACGGTCGCCTTATAGGTCTCGATGATGTGTATCATGTTGGGCGGCGTCGCCTGTTCCAACAGTGTCGCTGCCGCACCGAAGCGGAGCGGGAAGATGGCGAGCCCGCCAAGGCCGAAGGTGAAGGCCAGCGGCGGCGAGCCGACAAAGATATCGTCCGGTGTCACCCGAAGGATTTCGCGTGCGTACGCATCGGCGATGATCAGGAGGTCGCGGTGGAAATGCATCGTCGCCTTCGGCACGCCAGTCGTGCCCGAGGTGAAGCCGAGCAGCGCGACATCGTCGCGGCCGGTGTCGACGGCGGTGAACGTCACCGGCTTATCGAGAGCGGCACGGTCGAGTTCAGCATCATGGTTGGCGGTGCCGTCGAAGCCGATGACCTGTTTGAGGAACGCGCTGTCCTTGGCGCAGGCTGTCATCTCGTCCATCAGCCTGGTGTCACACAACGCGATGGTGATTTCCGCCTTGTCGACGATCTTGGCAAGCTCACCGGCGCGCAGCATCGGCATGGTGTTGACGACCACGGCGCCGACCTTGGTGGCGGCCAGCCAGCAGGCGACCATGGCGGGGTTGTTGGCGGAGCGGACCAGCACCCGGTTGCCCGGCTTGACGCCGTAGTTCTCGACCAGCGCGTGGGCTAGCCTGTTCGTCCAGTCGGACAGTTCCTTGTAGGTGCGGCGGCGGCCATTGCCGATCAGCGCGGTGTGGTCACCGAGGCCCCTCTCGACCAGCCTGTCCGTCAGTTCGACGCCGGCATTGAGACGTTCGGGATAATCAAAGCCGTCGAGCAGGAAATCCGGCCACTGCTCCGGAGGCGGCAGGTGATCGCGCGTGAACGTGTCGATATGCGCTGAAGGCCCAAGCATGTCGCCGCTATCCCGTCTGCTGCCTGGCCAGTGCGCGATGTGCCTGACCTGTGTGGTGGATTTGAAGTTCCTGTCTTTCGCGGGAGGTTTTCGTACCGCCAATCGTGCCAGCTCGACTATGCCACCGGGAAAGGACGAGCATCTACGGGGTCAGGGCAGCACAGCAGACCTCCCATTTCGTCGGCTGATCGTCTTGTCAGGATCGCACCAGTCGAAATTTGTTTCAAGCCTAAAATGTTTTGGCCTTGAAGCATTGACGCATGGCGTGCCGGTGGCCATTGCTAGCTCACAAGCGATGCCGTTTTGGGGGAGGCGCAGATGTTCGAACGTCACATTGTCGATTGGGATGATGCCTATGCCAACGGCGCGAACATCGCCGGCAGTGACCGCTGGCCGGCTGCGTGGGCGGAGCCAGCGCAAGCATTTCGTGATGCGCTATCAATGGAGGGCCGGGCACGGCTCGACATCGCCTATGGTGACGGACCGCGCAATCGGCTCGATCTTTTCCTTCCCAATGTCGCGCCCAAGGGGTTGGTGGTGGTCCTCCACGGCGGTTACTGGCTGGAGACCGACAAGAACATGTGGTCGCACCTCGCCAATGGCGCGGTCAGCAGCGGCTTTGCCGTGGCGATGCCGTCCTACACGCTGTGCCCGGACATACGCATTGCCGGTATAGTCGGGGAAATCGGCGCGGCTATCGGCAAGGCAGCGGCAATGATCGACGGGCCGCTGATGCTGACGGGACATTCGGCCGGCGGCCATCTCGCCACTCGAATGGTGACGATATCAACGCCTCTGGCGGCCGATGTGGCGCGGCGCATACGCCATGTCGTTTCGATTTCAGGCCTCCACGACCTGCGTCCGCTTATGCGCACCGGGATGAACAAGGCACTGGCAATCGACGAAGGGGAGGCGCTGGCTGAAAGCCCGGCGCTGCTGCGACCCATGGACGGCGCCCGCATCACCTGCTGGGCTGGTGGTGGTGAGCGCGCCGAATTCCTGCGCCAGAACGCGCTGCTTGCCAACATCTGGACCGGCCTCGGCGCCACCACCAGCACCGTGGTCGAGCCCGACCGTCATCATTACAACATTGTCGACGGCCTCGCAGATCCGGCGCATCCGCTGACACAGGCCTTGATCTCGGAATAGCCGAGCACAATTTTCACAACTCTATTAAAGGTTTGCCCGAGCTTCTTCAGCGCAGCATCAGCACGCTACAGGCCTCGCCTGCGGCCGCAGCGGGAGCAAACGGCGCGCGCACGATCAGCCCGTTGGCGTTGGCCAGCATTCTCAGCATCGAGGAATCCTGGATGCCGAACGGCGTCGCCACCAGCGCGCCATTGTCTTCCCTGACCACCGCCCGCACATAGTCCTGGCGCAGATCATTGGCCGGCATTGCGGCGCCCAATCGCGCCGGACGAATGTCCTGGCGATAGTCGCGGCCACCGAGCCGCGCCAGCAGCGGTTTCAGGAACAGCTGCGAGCAGACCAGGCTTGCCACCGGGTTGCCGGGTAGGCCGATGCACCTGATGTCGCCGAGGCGGCCGAACATCAGCGGCTTGCCGGGACGCATGGCGATTTTCCAGAAGCCGAGCGTCATGCCTTCGCCGGTCAGCACGTTATGGATCAGGTCGTGATCGCCGACCGAGGCACCACCAAGCGTGACGATGACATCCGCGCCGGCACTGACCGCCTCTTTCACCAAGGCTGCAATCGCGTCCTTGCGGTCGGCGGCAATGCCGAGATCGAGCGCGTGGGCGCCGACGGATTGCGCTGTCGCGGCAACGCCATAGGCATTGGATGAGATGATC
This sequence comes from Mesorhizobium sp. M0276, assembly GCF_040321755.1. Lineage (NCBI taxonomy): Bacteria > Pseudomonadati > Pseudomonadota > Alphaproteobacteria > Hyphomicrobiales > Phyllobacteriaceae > Mesorhizobium > Mesorhizobium sp. M0276. The sequence continues at coordinate 54,942 of NZ_JAMYSC010000035.1, forward strand.
TGGTCCGGCCCAAGTTCGCTGCCGGGCGGCAACAATTCGTCGCCGGTGGCGATGATGGCGACCAGCGGCCGTTTTACCACGCTGACCCGGGAATGGTTTGCCGAAGCCGCCAGCGACAGCGCCGCCGGATCCAGCACGCGGCCTTTTTCCAGCAGCACGTCGCCTTTTGAAAAGTCGAGGCCGATGCGGCGGATGTTTCGCCCTTGGGCGGTTGGTTCGATCACTTCGACGTCGCTGCCGCCGAGATCCCTGACATTTTCCTGGATGACAATGGTGTCGGCGCCTTCGGGCAGCGGCGCACCCGTGAAGATGCGCACGGCCTGAGCGTGGCTGACGGTGCCGTCAAAGCCGCGTCCGGCCGGCGCCATGCCGATCACCGAAAGTCGCGACGGCACCGACGCCACATCGATAGCGCGGACTGCGTAGCCATCCATGGCGGAAGCGTTGAAGGGCGGCTGGGTACGCAGCGCAACAAGCGGTTCCGCCAGCACGCGATCCGCCGCCTCGAACAGGGGAACGTTTTCGCCGGCCAAAGGTGCTGCACCCTCGAGCAGGCGCTCGAGCGCTTCGGCGATTGGAACCAGCGCCATCAGGCGCCTGCCTTGTACGCGCCCGACTTGCCGCCGGTCTTTTCGACCAGCCGAACGCCAGAGATGACCATGGCGCGGTCCACCGCCTTGGCCATGTCATAAATGGTCAGACAAGCCACCGAAGCGGCGGTCAGCGCTTCCATCTCGACGCCCGTCTTGCCAGTGACGCGCGCCAGTGCCGTGACCTTCAGGCCGGGCAGGGCATGGTCCGGCTCGATGTCGACGGAAACCTTGGTCAGAAGCAGCGGATGGCAGAGAGGGATCAGTTCATGTGTCTTCTTCGCCGCCATGATGCCGGCGATACGCGCGGTGCCGAGTACATCGCCCTTCTTGGCGTTGCCGGCGAGAATCGTCTTCAGGGTCTCGGGCTGCATCGCGACAAAGCCCTCGGCGATCGCCGTGCGTGTCGTCTCCATCTTGTCGCCGACATCGACCATGTTGGCCTCGCCCTGCGCGCCGAGATGGGTGAGGCCTGATGTCATCGTCAGATCGCCATAGAGCGACGTGCGTCCGTTCGGACGCACAAAGTACGCTCTATCACTTTGAATCTATGCATCGTGCTCTCCGAAAATCGATTCCGATTTTCGGGCCGATGCCTCCGGCGCCTTGCCCGTCAGAAGCAGGCGTGTCGCCGCGACGACGTCCTGTTGCCGCATCAGGCTCTCGCCGACCAGAAAGGTGCCAATGTCGCTCTTTCGAAGCCTGAGGCAATCGTCATGCGAGAAAATTCCGCTCTCGCTGACCAGCAAGCGGTCCGCCGGCACCATGGTCGCCAGCCGCACTGAGGTCTCGAGGCTAGTCTCGAACGTGCGCAGATTGCGGTTGTTGATGCCGATCAGCCGCGACGACAGCTTTAGCGCGCGCTGCGTCTCGGCCTCGTCATGCACTTCGACCAGTGCATCCATGCCAAGTTCGAACGCCGTGGATTCGAGGTCGCTGGCCAGGGCGTCGTCGACGCTGGCCATGATGATGAGGATGGCGTCCGCACCCCAGGCGCGGGCCTCGTAGACCTGATACGGGTCGAACAGGAAATCCTTGCGCAGCGCGGGCAGGGCGACGGCGGCTCGCGCCTTGGTGAGAAATTCCGGCGCGCCCTGGAACGATGGCGCATCGGTCAGCACCGAAAGGCAGGCAGCGCCGCCTTTCGCATAGGCCCGCGCCAGCGCTGGCGGATCGAAATTGGCGCGGATCAGGCCCTTGGATGGGCTCGCTTTCTTGATCTCGGCGATCAGCGCAAAAGCGCCGGATTTGCGCTTCGCTTCGAGCGCGGCAAGAAAGCCGCGCGGTGCGTCCGCGTCCTTCGCTCGCGCCTTGATCTCGGCCAACGGCACACGTGCCTTTGCCGCTGCGATCTCGTCGCGCTTGTAGGCCTCGATCTTGCGAAGAATGTCAGACACGTTCTATCCGTTCGAAATCTCGACCAGCCTGTCGAGCACTTGCAGCGCCCGGCCGCTGTCGATGGCTTGCGCCGCCGTCGCGATGCCGTCGCCAAGCGTCGTCACCTTGCCTGCCACGACCAGTCCGGCGCCGGCATTGATCAGCACGGTGTCGCGATAGGCGCCGGCAGCGCCACCCAGCATATCGCGCAATGCCTTGGCGTTGTAGTCCGCGTCGCCACCGCGCAACTCATCCTTGGTATGGCGCGCCAACCCAACCGCTTCAGGGGTCAAGGTGAAGCTGCGGATCTCGCCGCCGATCAGTTCGGCGACCTGCGTCTCGCCGGTGGTGGTGATCTCGTCATAGCCGTCGCCATGGGCAACCCAGGCATGCTCGGCGCCCAGCGCCTTCAGCGTCTCGGCCACCGGCAGGATCCATTCTGGCAGGAACACACCGACCATCTGCCGCTTGACGCCGGCCGGATTGGAGAGGGGCCCCAGCAAGTTGAAGATGGTGCGGGTGCCGAGCTCGACGCGGGTCGGGCCGACATGCTTCATCGCCGGATGGTGCGCGGGCGCGAACATGAAGCCGACGCCCGCCTCATGGATGCAACGGCCGATAAACTCGGGCGAAATGTCGATCTTGACGCCGAGTGCAACCAGCACGTCGGCGGCTCCTGTCAGCGACGACAGGCCGCGATTGCCATGCTTGGCAACCGGCACACCGCTGCCGGCGATGACAAAGGCCGATGCCGTCGAAATGTTGACGCTGTGGGAATTGTCACCACCCGTGCCGACGATATCGATGGCGCCGTCAGGCGCTTCGACGCGCAACATTTTGGCCCGCATGGTGGCGACGGCGCCGGAAATCTCGCTCACCGTTTCGCCGCGCACGCGCAGCGCCATCAGGAAGCCGCCTATCTGGCCGGGCGTGGCGTCACCCGACATGATGATGTCGAAGGCCTCGCGCGCCTCCTCGAAGGAAAGCGCGCTTCCGGTCGCGACCTTGGCGATATAAGTTTTCAGCGCGCTCATCTTGTCGAGGCTTGGGCGACTGCGGCCTGGTCGACGCGAACGTCGTACTGCGTCTGCAACTGCGCCACCAACTGGTCGAGCAGGTCGTCAGACATGCCGGAAGTGAAGGACTTCTGCGTATCGTCTGGCACCGAGCTGGCATCGGCCCCTGCAGGCTCGAACACTTCGGCGACCTTGTACAGGATCTGCCCGTCGCCGGTAGGCGAGGGGATCAGGCCGGTGCCGCCTTCGCCGACTCCGAACATCGCCGCGGCGCCCTCCTTGCCGAAATCGACATCGTCGGCCTCACGCTTGACGCCGCGCTTGGTCTGCTTTTCCAACTTCAGTTCGCCCGCGATGACATCGAGCGTGGTGCCAGCCTTGAGCCGCTTTTCAAGCTCATCTGCCTTGGCGGCCAACCGCTTGGTTGTCTCCGCCGCCGTCCAGTCGGCGACGACTTTCTGACGAACCTCGTCCAGCGTGCGGTCCCGAGCCGGCGTGACCGAAGCCAGTTCATAAAAGACAAAGCCGTTGTCGGCGGTTGTCAAAGCGTCATTCTCCGTACCGGGCTCGGCATCGAAGACAGCCTTGATCAGCTCTGGCGATTGCGGCAGGTCCTTGACGATGCTTCCGTCGGGCCGCAGCCCGCTGCGGTCGATGGCGTCGATGGCGACGACCTTCAGTTTCAGCTTGGCGGCGGCATCGGCAAGCGAACCGCCGGCGGCGCGGGTGTCTTCGTAATTGTCACGCACGTCGAGGAGGATGCGGCTTGCCTCGCCCAGCGCCAGGTCCTTGCGGATCTGGTCGGACACTTCTGCCAGCGGCTTCACCACCTCGGGCTTGATCTCGGTGACGCGCAGCAACACCGGACCAAAGGCGCCTTGCACGACTTGGCTGACTTCATTGGTATTGAGCGCGAAGGCCGCATCGGCGACGGCCTTGTCGGCGATCTTGTCCTTGGCCAACGTGCCGAGCAGTGTGTCGGCCGGGGTTTTGCCTTCCGCCGTGACGAGCTTGTCGAACGTCACACCGGTCTTAAGCGAATCGAGCGCGGCCTTGGCCGCATCAGGCGTCTTGAACACAAGCTGCTCGATGGTGCGCATTTCCGGCGTGGTGTAGCGCGCCTTGTTCTTGTTGTAATCGTCTCTGACCTGTTGGTCGGTGACGGCGGTTGTATCCATGATGTCGACCGGTTCAAGCCTGACATAGGAGAATTTGCGGTATTCGGGCGCCGCATACTTCTTCTTGTTCGCCTCGAAATAGGCGGAAAGCACGCTGTCGGACGGCGCCTCGATCGGCTCGACCAGTGCTTTGGGCAGCGTCAGATAGTCGATCGTGCGGTCTTCGCCGCGATACAGCGCGACGGCCTTGAAGAAGGTGTCCGGGGCTTTCAGACCATCCGAGACCGCTTCGACGATCTGCTGGCGAACCGCCACCTGGGCACGGTTCTTCAGATAGTCCTCCGGCCGCATGCCAATCTGCCGCAGCATATATTCGAAGGTTCTGCGGTCGAACTGGCCGCCCGGGCCCTTGAAGGCCGGATCTTCGCGCGTCAGTTCGGCCAGCCGGTCCTTGGAGAGGCCGAGGCCAAGCTTGCGGGCCTGTTCGTCGAGAACGGCGCCCGAGACGAGCTGGGCAAGAACCTGGTTATCGACGCCGAGCGCCTTTGCCTGTTCGTGGCTGAGACGCTGGCCAAACTGTTGCGACATGACCGCAAGCTGGCGATCATAAGCGAGCCGGTATTCCTTGATCGACACCTTGGTGCCGCCAGCGGTTATGACCGAATCATGGCCGGCGAAACCGCCCATCAGCCGTCCGGAAATGCCCCAGGCGGCGAAACTGACCACCAACAGCGAAAGCAGCGTCTTCGCGACCCAGGTACCTGCCGCGCTTCTCAATACACCAAGCATCGTTACTTCCGATTTATGCGCAATTTCGCATGCGCCGAGTCTGAACCAAGCGCAATAGCGCCCTTCCGGTCCACTGTCGATTGCTTTGTGGGCTGATTTTGGTAGTGAGGGCCAGAGCCCGATATCGCCCGGAGAAGCAAACCATGACGCCAGGAATTCGCCCGCTTGTCGCCGGCAACTGGAAAATGAACGGCACCAGTGCCTCGCTCAACGAACTCAGGATGATCGGCAACGGTTTCCTGAGTGGGCTCGATGCGGAGACCGAAGCGCTGGTCTGCGTTCCCGCGACATTGCTAGCCCATGCCGCGGAGATCTTGTCGCGCACGCCGGTGCATGCCGGCGGTGAAGATTGCCACAGCAGGGAGAGCGGCGCCTACACCGGCTGCATTTCGGCGGAAATGCTCAAGGATGCGGGCGCCAGCCATGTCATCGTCGGCCATTCCGAGTGCCGTGAGCAGCGCGGCGAGGATGACGCGACGGTACAAGCCAAGGCCTCCGCCGCCTGGCGTGCCGGGCTCGTGGCCATCATCTGCATTGGCGAGACCCAGCAGCAGCGTGAAGCGGGCGCGACTCTCGACGTGCTGTCGCGTCAGGTCGACGGATCGGTGCCGCCAAGCGCCACCCCGTCCAACACCATCATTGCTTATGAACCCGTATGGGCGATCGGTACCGGCCTGACGCCGACCGCGGCCGATGTGGCCGAAGCACACGCACATATCCGCGAAAAGCTGGCGGAAAAACTCGGCGGCGTTGCGGCAAAGGTGCGCATCCTCTATGGCGGCTCGGTCAAGCCCTCAAATGCAGTCGAACTGCTCGGCGTCAGGAATGTCGACGGCGCGCTGGTCGGTGGCGCCAGCCTGAAGGCCGCGGATTTTCTTGCCATCGCCGAGGCTTATCGCAACATCGCTTGAACATGTTCGCCACGCCGGACGGGGCTCCCGGCGCTGGAAATCGTTGCAAAGAAGGCGTTGCTTCCCATATTCCGGCCACGGGCTTGGAAATGCCATCAAAGCATTGTATTGAGCCGCCTCCAATTCACCGGTCGTGTCCGCGACCGGGCAAGGCTTTGCCAGGATAAACTATGGAAACCGTACTGATCGTCATCCATCTCATGGTCGTGCTCGCCCTCGTCGGGGTGGTGCTGCTGCAGCGTTCCGAAGGCGGCGGCCTTGGCATCGGTGGCGGATCCGGCTTCATGACCGCGCGCGGTGCCGCCAATGCGCTGACGCGTGCGACGGCGATCCTGGCGGCGGCCTTCTTTGCCACGTCGCTGACACTGTCGATCGTCGCCCGCTATGGCGAGAAGCCGATCGACATCCTCGACCGCGTGCCCGCGACATCGGATGGTGCCGGCAAGGGTGTCCTCAACCAATTGCCAGGCACGACCACACCGGCGCCCGCCGGCAACGCCACGCCGACGCCGCCGTCCGGCAACGACGCCGCAGCTCCGGCGGGCACGGCGCCTGCCGCCGGCTCGAAACCGTCTTCGACCAATGGCACCGCTCCGGCGGCCCCGCAGGTTCCGAACCAGTAATCTCCAGGCTCTGCAGCCGCGGCCTGTTGTCGATTGAACACAGTCGCGGCAAATGCAGCACAATCACGAAGATTCGACGTGGTGAGGCGCGGCCTCGCGCTTGAGGCGTTCGCGTTTATTCGACTATAGATTGCGCGCGGCATTTCCGGCGCCTTGGGGGCGCTGGGCGACGCCGTGGGCAACAAGCATAGAACGATCGGATCTTCGCCATGCAGCTTCGCAGCTTCATTTTCCTGGGACTTTGCGCCGCACTCGGCATGAGTTCCCCAGCCTTCGCCGGCGCGCCGGCAAATATGGCCGCACCTTCCGTTGAGAAAACCGGCGCCATCAATGTCGCCGTCAAGAGTGACGCGTCGCAGTTGAAGCTTCTCAAGAAGAAGAAAAATCCGACGCCGGACGATCTCGCCCAGATCAAGAAGATCGAGGCCAAGATCGTTGCCGACAAGGAAGCCGCCAAAGCCAAGGCTCTCGAAGCCAGGAAGCTGGCGATGCGCGAGGCGGCCAAGGCCAGGGCCGACGCTGAACGGCAGGCGTTCCTGGCCAAGAAGGGCAAGAGCGCGCCGGCTACCGAAGTGGCTGACGCCAAGCCGGCCAAGACGCAGGCTGTAAAGATCATCGAGCCAATCGCGCCGATCCAGTCGGCCGAGCCGCTTCCGGCAGAGGCGATGAATGTCGCCTTGACCGGCAACAATGGCGAGCTGCGCAGCGAGGTCGTCGGCCAGAAGCGGCCAAGCGGCGGCGGTCTGTTCGCCGGTCTTTTCGGCGGTACTTCATCCAGCTCGTCGATGAGCTATCTTCCCGAGACGCGGGCTCTCGATCAGGCTCTCGCCAAGAAGGAAGCCAAGAAGCAGTTCAAGGTGAAGCCGGAATTCGTGCCGCAGGACGTGGAATTCACCGGCTATGACGCCGGCACCATCGTCATCGACACCAGCGCGCGGCGGCTCTACCTCGTCGAATCATCTTCGACCGCTCGCCGCTACGCCATTGCGGTCGGCCGCGAAGGCCTGCAGTACAAAGGCACGGTAGCGGTCGGCGACAAGCAGGAATGGCCGCGCTGGATCCCGACGCTGGACATGCAGAAGCGCGAGCCGAAGCATTACGGCCAGTACAAGGACGGAATGCCGGGCGGTGGCCAAAACCCGCTCGGTGCCCGCGCCATCTATCTCTATGACGGCAAGAAGGACACGCATCTGCGCATCCACGGCACGATCGCGCCCCAGTCGATCGGAACCAGCGCCTCGAATGGCTGCTTCCGCATGATCAACGAGCACGTCATGGACCTCTACAGCCGCGTCAGGGTTGGCACCAAGGTCGTCATCATCTGACGTTTTCGTCATCCTGCCAAAGGGCCGGCTCAGCCGGCCCTTTTCTTTTTGCCTTGCTATAGTCCAAGCGCCTTCTTGGGAAAAAACCTTCGCGGTGGTTTTTTCTCTGGCGGAATCAATCCGGCCGCGTTAAGCGATGACTCCCATGGCGCGATATGTATTCATCACAGGCGGCGTGGTTTCCTCACTTGGAAAAGGCATTGCCGCAGCGGCCCTTGGGGCTCTCTTGCAGGCGCGAGGCTATCGCGCACGCATCAAAAAACTCGATCCCTACCTCAATGTCGATCCGGGCACGATGTCGCCGTACCAGCATGGCGAGGTTTTCGTTACCGATGATGGCGCCGAGACCGATCTCGATCTCGGCCATTACGAGCGCTTCACGGGCCGTTCCGCCAATCAGCAGGACAACATCACCACCGGCCGCATCTACAAGAACATCATCGAGCGCGAGCGGCGCGGCGATTATCTTGGCGCGACCGTGCAGGTCATCCCGCACGTTACCGACGAGATCAAGAATTTCGTCCTCAACGGCAATGATGACTATGATTTCGTGTTGTGCGAGATCGGCGGCACAGTCGGCGACATCGAGGCGATGCCATTTCTGGAAGCTATACGCCAGCTCGGCAACGACCTGCCGCGCAACAATGCCGTCTACGTTCATCTGACGCTGATGCCCTACATCCCCACGGCCGGTGAGCTGAAGACCAAGCCGACCCAGCATTCGGTCAAGGAACTGCGCGGCATCGGCATCGCGCCCGACATCCTGCTGGTCCGCGCCGACCGCGCTATTCCCAAGGAAGAGCGCAGAAAACTGTCGCTGTTCTGTAATGTGCGCGAGAGTGCGGTGATCCAGGCGCTCGACGTGCCACATATCTACGACGTGCCGATGGCCTACCACAAGGAAGGGCTCGATTCGGAAGTGCTGGCCGCCTTCGGCATCGATCCGGCGCCGAAGCCGCGCATGGAGCCCTGGCAAGCGGTGTCCAACCGCATCCACAATCCGGAAGGCGAAGTCACCATTGCCGTGGTCGGCAAATATACCGGCCTCAAGGATGCCTACAAATCTCTGATCGAGGCGCTGTCGCATGGCGGCCTGGCCAACCACGTCAAGGTCAAGCTCGACTGGATCGAATCGGAGATCTTCGAAAAGGAGGATCCGACGCCCTGGCTGGAAAAGGTGCATGGCATCCTGGTTCCCGGTGGCTTTGGCGAGCGCGGCGCGGAAGGGAAGATCCTGGCGGCGAAGTTCGCGCGTGAGCGAAAAGTGCCGTATTTCGGCATCTGCTTCGGCATGCAGATGGCCTGCATCGAGGCAGCGCGGTCGCTGGCCGGCGTCGAGCATGCGTCATCGACCGAGTTTGGCCCGACCAAGGAGCCGGTCGTCGGCCTGATGACCGAATGGCTGAAAGGCAACATGCTGGAGAAGCGCCGCGAGACCGGCGACCTCGGCGGTACGATGCGGCTCGGTGCCTACCAGGCCGAACTCGCCAAGGGGTCCAAGATTGCAGAGATCTATGGCGATACGCAGATTTCCGAGCGCCACCGCCACCGCTACGAGGTCAATGTCGACTACAAGGAGCGGCTCGAGGATTGCGGCCTGGTCTTCGCCGGTATGTCGCCCGACGGCGTGCTGCCGGAAACGGTCGAGTACCCCGATCATCCCTGGTTCATCGGCGTGCAGTATCACCCGGAACTGAAAAGCCGGCCGCTCGACCCGCATCCACTGTTCGCCAGTTTCATCGAGGCGGCGGTGGAGCAGAGCCGGCTGGTGTAGTTTCACAGGCCGGCAGATGATGCGGACTTATGTCGCGCTGCTCTACAGCATCATTCTGGGTGAGGGGCGACGGGTCGTCATGGCCGACCTCAAGGCGATGGCCGAAGAACTCGGGCTGAAGAACCCGCGCACGCTGGTAGCGACCGGCAACCTGGTCTTCGAGGCGCCGGCAACGAACGTCGCCGATCTGGAACAACGGCTGGAAGCTGCCTTCGAAAAAACCTTCGGCCGCCATGTCGACATCATCGTGCGTTGTGCCGAGGACTGGCTGAAGCTTGCCGCCGGCAATCCGTTTCCGGACGAATCGAATGCGACTGCGGATCAGGTGGCGGTGCGGGTGATGCGCCAACCGGTGCCGGACGAAGCCGTCACGGCGCTCGGCTCTTATGTCGGCAAGGACGAAAAGATGCACGCCGTCGGTGGCGATATCTGGATTGTCTTCTCGCGCGCCAGTTCACGGCTTCTGACGGCAACCAGCCACAAGCGCCTGGGCGTCGGTACGTCCCGCAACTGGAACGGTGCGCAAACTGGCCGAGATGGTAGGCAGTAGGCAGTAGGCAAGCGGTTCTCTACTCCCTTGCACCTACTGCCTACTGCCTCATTTTCAAGCCTTTGCCGTCTTGGCGCCTGCGCCCAAAGCGGCGGTGCGCAGCACGTAGTAGATGATGCCGGCGATCGCCACGCCGAAGAACCAGCCATAGACGCCCCACCACGACGGCAGCCAGTTGGTGAAGTTCGGCAGGATCGACGAGAAGATAGCACCGATACCGGCGGCGATGAAGGCATTGACATGCCAGCCGCCCTGGAACCGGAACTCGCCGTCCTCGCGATAGAGCGCCTCGACATCGACCTCACCCTTCCGGATCAGATAGTAGTCGACCATCATCACGCCGAAGATCGGCCCCATCGTCGCGCCGATGACGTTGACAAAGGAAGCGGCACTGCCTTCCCACGGTGCGAAGGGATAGAGCACGAGCGCGATGACGGCCGCGATATAGCCGCCCTTTTTGAAGTCGATCTGCCTGGGAAAGACGTTGGAGAAGTCGAAGGCCGGCGAGACGAAGTTTGCCACCACGTTAATGCCGAGGGTTGCCACGGCAAAGGTCAAGGCCGCGAGCGCCGCCAGGAACCAGCTATCGAACTTCGCCGAGATCTGGTCGGGATGCAGCAGCACTTCGCCATAGACGTCAAAGGCGGCAATGGTGGTGACACCGGCGACCAGGGAAAACAGGATCAGGTTGATCGGCAGGCCCCAGATGTTGCCCTTGCGCAGCGATGCCTTGTCCGGCGCGTAACGGGCGAAATCGCAGAAATTGAGATAAAGCGCGGAAAAGTAGGTGACCCAGATCGCCGCCACCGCAAACAGCGACGTCCATGATCCCGGCGTGCCCGGTACGCCCGCATCCTTGGTCTTGTCCAGCAGCACGTCCATAGGGATATCGCTGGTGAAGGCAAATCTCCCGGATTTGACACAAAGGTAGATCGCCAGGATCAGCATCATCACCCAGACTGCCGGTCCTGCCCAATCCTGGAAGCGGCGCACCGTTTCCATGCCGTTCTGGATGATCAGCAATTGCAGCGCCCAGATGACCACGAAGCAGATCACCTCCAGGCCGGTATGGCCGAGGAAATGCGTGTTGGCGTTGAAATCGGCAAACCATTGCGCGCGGATCAATAGCGCTACGATTGCGCCGGAGGCGGCGGCAGTCTGTGCGCCATACCAGAAGCAGGCGACCACCGCGCGCACCAGCGCCGGTATGTTGGCGCCCCAGATGCCGAAAGAGGCGCGCGCAAGCACGGGGTAGGGCACGCCTGTCTTCACGCCGGCGTAGCCGACCATGTTCATCAGCGCGTAGATGATCAGTGAACCGATGCCGATGGCGATGAGGAAATTGACGAACCCGCCACAGAATAGAAAAAGGCTGGCGGCGAGATAGTAGCCCCAGAGGCTGTGAACGTCCGACGTCCAGACGTTGAAGATCGAGAATGGTCCCCAGTTTCGAGTTTTGGCTGGCGCCAGGTCCTCGTTGTACAGATCAGGTGAAGCACCCTGTATTGTCATTGCAATGGTCCCCTTTTGCAGCACGCGCCCTGACGCGTTGGCGGTGCAGGGTAAGCCTGACGCAGGGGAACCGACAAGCAATCTATTTGTCGGCTTTGGCCTTAAAGATATTCAATGAGAACTGCGATTATCGACGGCACTCCATGGTGGGCCGCCTCTGGATCTGCCGGGCCGATGATTCGAAATTCCGATCTCCTAAAGAGAAATCTCGGATTGCGTGGAACCGGCTGTCGAATGGCGCGTTTCATTGGGTTCGATTGAGCGCATCGCGATCGACGGGGAGGAAACGATGAACGACCTGCATTTCATTTCGCCCGTGCGGATCTCGCGCGGGGAGGGGCACCCTACTGAAGAAATTGATAGTGTTGCCGAGGCCATGGCGTTCTTGCGGAAATGGCCGACGGGACGGCGCGGTCCGGTGTATCAGTGCGCGCTGAATTGCTGCTCGGCCGCCCTGTCGGGCCAGATGACGGCCGAGGAAGCTCGGAAAGCGTTCACAGGCTTTGCCCGCATAACACGCCTTCTCGATGATGACATGGCATTGCCGGCGGCCGGCGAGGACAAGGCAAGCGTGCACGCGCTGCGTCGGTAGGTGGCTCGCATCATCATCCTTACGGGGAAGTACTACGACAACGGGTTCCGTCGGCCCAGCCGTCCCATTTGTGGTCGGGGTGGTCGTTCAGCTATTCACTTGCCTCGCGACCCGACACCTGCTCGATCAGGATGCGAAAAAACACATGTGGGCTGCTGTCCGACACAGGAGGCACGACCGGCTTGAGCGCACCAGGCTCCCACCAGTCGGCGTGTTTGCTCAGCACTGACCATGCATGGTCGCGCTCGATCTTGTAGCCAACCCGGTCCGGCAATTCCTCATAGCGGCCATCGACTACGACGCTTCTCCATCCACGCCCTTTGCCGCGCTCGTCGACCTGGACGGATACCAGCGGATTGGCTCGCATCCATTCGATCTTCTTGCCCGGCATTGAAAATGCGTAGAGGTGATTATCCGCATGTGCGTAGTAGAGAGGCACGACGTAAGGCTGCCCGTTCTTTGCGCATGCGAGCCGTCCGACCCGATTGGCCGTCAGCAATCTCGTACTTTCCAGGGCGGAAAGGGTTTGGATCAGCATCGGTGCCGTCTCCTATTTCGCGGCCATCCCAAAGTGTTGCGCCGCTTTGAACCATCACCATCCAGGTGCTTCCGCCCGGCTCATGGCTGGCAAAGTCCACATTCGCGCATTTGGCAATTGCGGAAAATGATTCAGATCAAGGCGCGGGCTGGCGCTTCTGGAGAATCATCTGGAGATGTGGAAACCGATCCTCACCGCTCCGTTTGGGCGCAACCTCACACTGGCCGTCTTCGACGAGGATGGCGAGCATGCGCTAGTGTTTCCCTGCATGAAGGAGCGGGAAGGCTGGAGGAACGCCGCCACCGGCGCATGGGTAGACATCCGCCCGACACACTGGTGCGACTGGGGGTCTCACGGTGTGCCGGCTCTCGACGACAACTCCTTTGACGATGGTTCCTAGGATTTGGATTCTACGATCAGTGCCATGCGCACGAGGTGCGACAGGCTGCTCGCGCTCATCTTGCTCATGACATTGGCGCGATGGATCTCGACCGTACGTGGGCTGATTCCGAGATCATAAGCGATCGTCTTGTTTGGAAGACCTGAGACAAGTCCATCCAGCACTTGTCGCTCTCGTTCCGACAGCGTCGATAAACGGCCGTTGATTTCCGTGGATTGTGGGTGCGTAGTGTTCGCCTGATTGCGCTTATCCAAAGCGGAACGGATCGCACTTATCAGAATATCGTCGTCGAAAGGTTTTTCGATGAAATCGGACGCCCCCTCCTTCATTGCCTGAACGGCGAGCGCCACATCAGCATGGCCCGTCATCACGATGACCGGAAGCATGTATCCGCGGGTTCGGAGCTGCCGCAGGAACTCGATCCCGTCGATGCCCGGCATGCGCACGTCGGTGACGATGCAACCGTCGGGATTGCCCGTCGCGGTATCCAGAAAAGCTGTCGCCGATTCGTACAGCCGCACGGCAAAGTCGGCTGTCGCCAGAAGAAAGCCAAGCGATTTGCGCACGTCCACATCGTCGTCAACCACGTGCACCAGATCACTAACCGCCATTTGTGACCTCTTCCTTCTCCACAATGCGCAACGTGAACCGGAAAGCGGTCCCTCCAGCCGGCATTGGCTCGGTCCAGATGTGACCTCCGTGCGATTCGACGATGGTACGGCAAATCGAGAGGCCGACGCCCATGCCCTGCTTCTTTGTGGTGACAAATGGCTGGAAAAGCTGTGCGGAGACCTCCGGCGCGAGGCCGGGGCCGGTGTCGACCACGCTTACCTCCGCCATGCCATCGTCCCGGGCGACAGTTGTGACTTTCAACTCGCGGCGCGGCGCGCCTTGCATGGCCTCCACGGCGTTGCGTATCAGGTTAAGCAGCACCTGCTGAATTTGGATGCGATCAGTCAAAACCAGTTCGGCCTCCGGATCAAGCTGGTAGCTGACGCGCACGTCTATTTCCCTCGCGCCCACCAAAGCCAGTGAGGAGGCTTCCTCGATCAGCATCGGCAAGCGTTCGACCTGACGCTCGCTTTCGCCCCTGGCGACGAAATCGCGAAGATGACGAATGACCTCTCCAGCCCGCAAAGCTTGCTCAGCCGCGTTCTCGACGGCCTCTCTCAGCATCGGTGCGTTCTCTTCCGTGCTCTTCTCAAGAAGCCGGCGGCTGCCTTTGAGGTAGTTTGTGATCGCCGTGAGCGGCTGGTTTATCTCATGGGCAAGCGTCGAGGCCATTTCGCCTAGCGCGGTGAACCGGGCCATGTGGAGCAGTTCCAGCTGCTGGTCCTGTATTCGCGCTTCCGCCCTGTGGCGCTCGGTCAGGTCTCGGCAGAAGCCGGTAAAGAAGCGCCCGGTTCCGGGATGCATTTCGCCAACGGAAAGCTCCATTGGAAAGGTCGAACCGTCCTTCCGCATTCCGGTGACCGTGCGGCCTAGCCCGATGATCCGGCGCTCACCGGTCGTCAGATAGCGAAGCACATAGGCGTCGTGCTCGTCGCGGTAGGGCGACGGCATCAGTATGTTGACGTTTCGCCCAATGGCTTCGCTGGCCTGATAACCGAACAGCGCTTCCGCAGCTGTGCTGAACGATTGAATGCTGCCCAGTTCATCGATAACCACCATTGCATCGGGCACCGTCGCCAGGATCGAACGCAAATGATCTTCGCGCAGCTGAAGGGCTGCATTCGCGAAGGAAAGCTCACTGACATCAGTGCCTTGGACAAAGATGGCCGTGATGCGGCCATCGTCGGCCTTGATCGGCTGGTAGACGAAATCGAGGATTCGCTCTTCAAGCGGCTGGTCGTCCCTGTTGCGAAGACCGACCTTCATGCCTTGGCCCCTGTATGGCCCACCGGTCCTGTAGACATGGTCCAGCTGTTCCAAGAACCCTTGGCCTTCGAGTTCGGGAAGGGCTTCGCGCAGCGATTTTCCAATCACTTGCCTGTCGCCGATGAGCCGTTGATAGGCGGCATTCGTCAGTTCAAAGACATGATCCGGCTCACGCATGATAGCCATGAAGCCCGGGGCCTGTTCGAACATTTGGGACAAGACCGACTTCAGCATCGTCCCGCCGGCCGACAAAATTGGCGCTTCGTCTTGGCTCACCTGAAATCCTTGGATTCGACACGCCTGCGAGGAGGGCTAACTACCACTTCTCGCCGCGCGCGCAAAACGGATCGGGGCGGGTGTTTTGGCAGCAGCTCCGCCTGTTGACCGAGATCAATGTCGTCTACCGCCAGCATGCGATGATCGCGAAGAAGGAGGAGCCACCGACATGAACTTTCTCGACTACCTGATCTCGGTTGACACTAGGACCGCGTTGATGGATCGCATGATGCGCAAGCTTGGCGTCGACAGGCAATTGAAAATCGTGTCGGACCATGAAGCCGTCGTCCACCGAGCGGCGGACCGCTGCCGCTCCTGCGGCCACCAGGACGAATGCGCAATTTGGCTCGACGAACACCAGCAAGCCGATGATCCACCCGACTATTGCCGCAACCGGGATTTGATCGCACGTCTGCAACATGCGGCCGGCCAACGCTAGTCTTGGTCTAGTGCTTCGAGCTCTAAGGGCGACCGTCCCTGCCTTCTCAGCTTCTGTGGCCAAATGCCTACGAAACCAGGACGACAGACAGCGGTCCGGCGCAGATGAGGTTGTCCCTGACAGCCTTGACGCCGGCGACATTTTCGGCGGCGACGATGGCTGCCTGGCGCTCGCGCTCGTCGAAGATGGCGCCGTTCAGTTGCACCGCCCCTGTGTTCACGGTCACATCGATCATGTCCTTGCCGGTCCATTTCTGCTTCGCAAGTTCGGCAAGGACGTCCTGACGGATTTGTTCGTCGTCTATCCGTGCCGAGGCCGCGCCAGATGGGACGTCGAGTAATGCGCGCAGCAGGTCGGAGCGGGTCACGATGCCGATCACCTTGCCGCCATCGACGACCGGAATGCGTTTGACGTGATGGCGTGTCTTGAGCTCGACCGTGCTGGACAGCGATGTGCCAGGTGATACTGTAACGACATCCGCCGTCATCACCTCTTCGATACGCCTTCCGTTGGCTTGAACATATTCATCGGCGGCCCTTCCTGGGGTGACCAGAGCCTCCAGCCAACGCGGACGCGTGCGTCGCGTGCCCAGTTCTTCCCGGCGCAGAAAATCGCCCTCGCTGACGATCCCCACCAGCGTGCCGTCGCTGCGAATGACAGGCAGGCCACTGATCTTCTTCGAAAGCATCAACCGTGCCGCATCGGCAATCGAAGCGTCAGGGTCAATGGCGACGACGGGTGTGGTCATTATCGCTTCTGCTCGCATCCTTGCCTCCTCGGATGTTTATCCCTTGACTATCCAGATTTATGGGCTGTGCACTTTGATCTGGGTCACCGGTCCCAGCGGTGTTTGAGCGACCCCGGCGCCCGAGTCAGCCTTGCGGCTTGTCGTCGCCATCGATCAGGATCCGTTCTGCGGCTCCATCGAGATCTTCATATTGACCGCTTCTCAAGGCCCACAGAAAGCCCCCAAGTCCAAGGGCGCCAAGGAAGAGGGCCAGGGGTATGAGGTAGGAAAGAGTCGTCATCGGGGTTGTGCCAATTGGCTGACGCCGCGGCGCCTGTCCTGTCGAGAGTTTTGCGCCTGTCCGTTCGACACGAAGCCTTGCAGGCGCAGCGCATTTCCAATGACAAGCAGCGATGAGGCCGACATGGCGATCGCAGCGATCAGTGGCGTGACGTGT